>CALXKT010000023.1 GCA_944388985.1 uncultured Clostridia bacterium
ATCTTTTTTTTATTAAATTTATAGGACCAAACAAGCCCGTCCCCAATGGTCCTATTCTATTATTAAATATTCTTAATATCTCTCTTTTTAAATACAATACAGCTAACAACTACCATGATGAGGAAGTAAACTAAGCAAATTCCAATCGAGAATGGTAGGGTAAGCTCCGTAAATAGTGGGGTTCCACCAAATAAGTATTGGGTTAAATCCCAGTTTGGTGTTACAAAGTAAATAACTTGTTTTACGTTATACATTAAGGCTAATTGATTGATGATGTTTGCTCCAATGTATCCTAAAAATGGTACTGCAACTGCAAGTGCGGTATTGGTAAAAAGTGTGCTACAAGCAAAAGCAAGTGTGCTTAGTAAAATGTAAATAGGTAATTTACCAATTCCAATTAAAGCAACATAAGCAAATACATTTAGTGTTTCTACAGAATTGGTGTCAAAATTGTAAACAATTGCAGGGGTGGATAAACTATCAAATCCAAACACGATGCCACCAATTAGTAGTTGTGCAATGGCAATAACAACAATGGCAATAATAATCATACATATGCTTACTATCAATTTTGCAAGAAGAATTTTTACACGGCTGTATGGTTTAACAAGTAATAGTTTAATGGTTCCTTTATTAAATTCATCACTTACAATAGAACCTGCAATAACAATTCCTATAATTAAAATAAATAATTCGTATTGGCTAAAAAAGTTGATAAAGATTTCACGGTTATCGGTTTCTAACGAAATATTATTTTCAATGTAATATCTGTTAAGACTAGATTGCTCTAAAGCACTTTGATAATACTGATATTCTTCATCGTCTAAATTGTCTACATTTCCAAAGGAATTTAGTTGTGTCATATTGGAATAGTATGAATCTAAAGCGTTGTTTAGAAAACTTGGAGCATAACTAATGTTTTTCTCTAATCTCCACTCATTAATTTGTTTTTGTAGTTCTAAATCTTCTATTGTATTATTTATTGTTGCTAATGTAGCAGTATCTTCTGTAGTCTCTTTTAAGGCATTTTGTTCTTCAAGTGAAGCGTTAATTTCAGCCAAATCGGCATTTACGAAATATTTCCAGTCATCGGACTCTAGTTTTTCTAAAGCAGTATTATAAGCCTGCTTTGCTTCGTTGTATGCTTCTTCTGTAATTTCGTCAGAATATTCATGTGAATTTATTGTGTTAATATAAGGTGCGAGCTTGTTGTTAATGATGAAAACTTGCCATGAACGGTTGCCATACTCTTTTGAAAGATTTTGCAAGTCTAATTGTGTTTTAAAATCAATGTATTGAGCTCTATCCGCTGGATCATTTGGGTCTAAGTCATGCAAGCTAGATTCGTAGAATTCAACATTCCACTCATCATAGAAATAGTAAGAATAGCCATCATCAGTAGCTTTAATCATAATGCTCATTAATAAAATATAGCCAATTATCAAAATGAATAAAATATAAATTGTTTTTTTCTTAAAGATTTTTGTAAATTCATTTCCAATTAAATTAATCAATTACATTACCTCCTGTCTTTTTTAAGAATGCGTCTTCTAAGCTTAAAACATCTTCGTTAATAGAATAAATTTTAATATCTTGTAATACCAATTTTTTAACAAGGAAAGGAATACTTTCCTTTTCTGCATGAACTTGAAGATGGGTATTATCCGTAGCTTCGGATAAATCGCCAATAATCAATCTTGCTCTTTTACTATCATCTACTTCGAAAATATAGTTTCCTTCAGAAGCTTCTTTCTTTACTGCCTCTAAATCACTAGTCTCTACAATAACACCGTTTTTAATAATACAAACCTTGTTACAGAAACTTTCTAATTCTGCTAAGTTATGGCTAGAAATTAAAATTCCCATTTTTTCTTCTTTTGCTAATTTTACCAAAAGTTCACGTAAATCTTTAATCCCCTCTGGGTCTAAGCCATTGGTAGGCTCATCTAGGATAAGTAAATTTGGTTTGTGTAAAATAGCTTGTGCAACTCCTAAACGTTGTCTCATTCCTAATGAATACTTTGAAACTTTGTCATGAATTCTATTCTCTAAACCTACCAATTTAATTACTTCGTCAATGCGAGAAGTGGTGATATTAGGGTATAAATTGGCAATTAACTTTAAGTTATCATAACCAGAAAGATACATATATAAGTCTGGATTTTCAATAATAGCTCCCACTTTGGCAATTGCCTTTTCAAAGTTTTTATGAATGTCAAAACCATTAATGGTAACCGTACCACTTCCAATACTTTGTAAGCCTAATATTAATTTTATAGTAGTGGTTTTACCAGCACCATTTGGTCCAATAAAACCTAAAATATCTCCACTGCTAACGGAAAGTGATACTCCTTTTAAAATTTCTTTTTTGCGAAAACTCTTATGCAAATTTTCACATTTTAAAATACAATCTTGCATTTGTTGCATTCATCTCCTTTTCAAATTTTCTAAAAATAATGTACTAATATAATACCATAAATTTCTTAAGAAGCAAGTTATAAAATATTAAGAAATTATTAACTTGAGCTACAAAAATTCACAAAAAATCCTTGAGCTTCTCACCGTAAAATGGTATAATACTGTTGTCGAAAAAGGGAGGAAGATAAAGTAAAAATGAGAATTCGTTTTAAACCGTGGGCAAGGGCAGAGTTAGAAGCAAGTCCGTTCTATATTGATAATCCAGAAGAATATAAAGGAAAATGGAAAGAACTATTTCACAATAATCATCCTATTTTTTTAGAGTTAGGATGTGGAAAAGGTGGATTTATTTCACAACTTGCTGTTTATAATCCAGACATCAATTATATTGCCATCGATTTAGTGGATGCAATGCTTGGTTTAGCCAAAAGAAAAGTAGAAGAAGAGTACAAAATGGCGAATCGAGAAGTAGATAATATATATTTAACTAGATATGATATTGAAAGGATTAATAATGTTTTTGAGAAAAAAGATAACATCGAAAGAATTTATATCAATTTCTGCAATCCTTGGCCTAGGGGCAAACATCATAAGAAAAGATTAACCCATCCAAGACAGCTAGAAAAATATAAAGAATTTTTGGCAGAGGGGGCTAAAATTTTCTTTAAAACAGATGACGATGGCCTATTTAGTGATAGTGTACGTTATTTTGAAGAGAGTGGTTTTACGATTGAAAAACAAACCTACGATTTAGAGGCAGAACCAAACTTTTGGGAGAATATTGAAACAGAACATGAAAAAATGTTTAAAGATGAAGGTATTAAAATTAAGGCTTTAATTGCTAGAAAATAAAAATAGGAGATTCAAAAACTAAGCACTATTAGGAAATACCAAGGTATCAATTTATAAGAAAACAGACAAAAAGGAGGAAAGAATGGAATTAATACAAAACATTAAAAATTTCTTTAGTAATATAACACAATATGAATTAACGGAATGGGGAATTGCTGTACTTGTTGTAATTGTGTTTATCATACTAAGCCCTATTTTATCATATATTCTAATTAAGATGTTTAATTGGAAAATAAAAGATAAAGAAAAAATAAAAAATAATCCATTTTATAAACCATTAAAATGGTTAGTGGTATTTACAGGAGTATATATTGCTGCTAATATTGTTAATCCGTCATCAGAATTGATGTTATATATTAATAGAATTTACCGCATTATGGTTATTTGCTTAGTCGCAAAGGGGTTAGTTGATTTAGTAGATCCAAAACATGGTATTCTTAAAAAAATGGAAAACGATGATATGCCAGATGGAAATAAAACAGTTGCTAATTTTACCAGTAAAATATTAAAATATGTCATTTATATTGGAGCTGGATTACTTATTCTAACTGTTTTTGATATCAACCCAACGAGCCTTATTGCAGGTTTGGGAGTAGGAAGTGCTGTAGTAGCATTAGCTGCTCAAGATTTTGTGAAAAATCTAATATCTGGTTTTTCCATTATGTCAGATAGACCATTCTTAGTTGGAGATTGGATTGCTGTTGGCCTAGTGGAAGGAACCGTTATAGAAATTTCGTTTCGTTGTACGAAAATAAAAACAGCAGATAATAGTGTTGTTACCATTCAAAATTCTGCATTTACTACGAATAATGTTATCAATTGGTCTCGCATGGAGCAAAGAAGATATTATCTTAATATAAAACTTCCTTTAGAAACCAATTCTGATAAAATAGAGAAAATTGTAAATCGTATTCAATTTGTTCTTGAAAATAATGAAAAAGTAGTTAAAGATTCTATTTCTGTTCATTTTAATACTATAGCTTTAGATGGAGTTAATATTTATATTAATATGTATACAGACATTATTAATTATGAGGAATATCTTGTATTTCGTGAAGAAGTAAATGAGCAAGTTTTAAAAGTGCTAGAGTCGGAGAATGTAAAAATAGCGTATCCAGGACAAAATGTTTATGTGCATCAAGTGGAAGAAGAGGTGCAAACTGTAGAGACCGTTCAGAAAAAAGACTAAAAACTGTTAGAAAAAATTCTAAGCACTCATTAGAAAGCTAGCTAAGGTTGACTGTAAATAACAACTTGATATTTGCGTATTAAAACGTAAACACAAAATTCATACAATGGACACAATTAAACGTTATAATTAAAAAGAATGAGGTTTATGGGTGAAAACCGTAAAAAACCCAAATTTATTGTATGAGGAATGAGAAAAATGCCAGATATTACCGTTCTTGTTGTAGATGATGAATCTAGAATGCGAAAATTAATCAAGGACTTTTTGATTCAAAAAGGATATGGGATATTAGAAGCAGGGGATGGAGAAGAAGCTCTAACAGTATTTGAAGAAAATCAAAATAAAATTAACCTTATTTTATTAGATGTTATGATGCCAAAACTAGATGGTTGGTCGGTATTGCGTCAGATACGACAAACTTCAAAGGTTCCTATTATTATGCTTACTGCTAGAGGAGAGGAACAGGACGAGCTATTTGGTTTTGAACTAGGAGTGGACGAGTATATTTCTAAACCATTTAGTCCTAAAATTTTAGTTGCTAGAGTAGAAGCTATTTTAAAAAGAACAAATCCAGCTGCTAAAGAAGTAAAGGATTATGGTGGAATTATTATTGATGCAGAAGGAAGAACGGTTACTGTCGATGGTAAACAAATTGAAATGAGTTTAAGGGAGTATGAACTTTTAAAATATTTGTTAGACAATGAAAATATTGCTTTATCCAGGGACAAAATATTAAATAATGTATGGAATTACGACTATTATGGTGATTCTAGAACAATAGATAGTCATATAAAAAAAATAAGGCATAAATTAGGAAAAAAAGGAAAATATATTCAAACAATTCGTGGAATTGGGTATAAGTTTGAAGTGAAATAAACAATCTGGCTTGAAATCAAGTAGATAGATGTAACATAGATAAAAGGAGGAAAAACCAAAATGGCAAAGCCAAAAAATAATTTTAAATCGATAAGGTTTAGGCTATTTTTTACCATGTGTCTTGTTATTGCCATTATTGTATTATGTTTGGTTGCAATCAATAATATTGTATTGGAATCCTTTTATTTGTATTCGAAAACGAGAACCGTAAGAGATTTATATGCCAAAATAAATAATTATTATAATTCCAATAATAGTAATTCTAGTATAGAAGAAGAATTAAAAAGAATTGCTTTTAATAATAATTTTGATATATTTATTGAGACAGATGAAAATTTAATTGTTTTTAGTACGGATAGGGATTTGTATTCTGCCATTGATATGATAACAGAGATGAATCGATTTCAAGATAGTCGAACAGTAATCTATGCAGATGATAAGGTAGAAATTAGAAAAGTAAATGATAGTGGAAATAACTTAAATTATATTTTGCTGTTAGGAAATTTGGATAATGGCTATAACCTATACATTAGTATACCAGCGCTACCAATTGAGGAAAGTGTTCAAATTTCGAATCAAGCACTCATCATTATTGGTATTATTATATTGCTTGTTTCTGCAGTGATTTCTTCCTATATCTCGAAAAAATTTACCGCTCCAATCGTGCAATTAAATGATATTACGGATAAAATGGCAAAATTGGATTTTAGTAAAAAATATCGTTTAACCGATACCGATGATGAAATTAATGAATTAGGAAAAAATATAAATACCATGTCCGACAAATTAGAGAGTACCATTAAACAGTTAAGAGAAAATAATTCGGAGCTAGAAAAAGATATTGAAGAAAAATCCAAAATTGATGAAATGCGAAAACAGTTTATTTCGGATGTGTCTCATGAGTTAAAAACACCGATTGCCTTAATTCAAGGGTATGCAGAAGGTCTCATCGAAAATGTCAATACAGATGAAGAATCTAGAAAATTTTATGCGGAAGTTATTTTAGATGAATCGAATAAAATGGATACACTCGTAAAACAATTATTAGAATTAATGAAGTTGGAGTATGGCAAACGTGAATTTAACAATGGAAACTTTGATGTGGTAGAATTAATTCACGAAGTAATTCGAAAATGCAAAGTAATGATAGAAGAAAGAAAAATACAAATAAAATTTGAAACAAAGGAACCAGTTATAGTGTTAGCCGATGATTTCTACATTGAACAAGTAGTCATGAATTATTTTACCAATGCTATCAAACATGCGGATGAAGTGAACGGTATCAAACAAATAGAAATAAAAATAGAAAAGAACGAAGCAACCAATAAAATTAGAGTTTCTGTCTTTAATACCGGAGAAAAAATTCAAGAGGAGCATTTAGAAAAAATATGGGGCAGATTTTATAAAGAAGATACTTCCAGAAATCGTGAAGAAGGAGGAAGCGGAATTGGGCTTGCCTTAGTAAAGGCTATCATGAATAATTATCAAAACGATTATGGTGTTATCAATAAGGAAGATGGTGTGGAATTTTATTTTGAATTAGATGCAGGGTGAAATTGAAACAAGGGGACACACAATTCGTTTCAAAAATAAAACAAATTGTGTGTCCCCTTGTTTCACAATGTCGAATTTTGTCGATGAAAAAAACTTTACAAATGAAAAAAAATGTAGTATTATATTGGTATCTTAAAAATTGCAATTTTTATCATTAGATTTTTTTCAAAGATTTTTTATCTAACAAATCAATTAACAAATCTAAAATGTTTTAATCAACAAATTTAAAATCGTATTTAATGCGAAAAGGTAGGTGTGTTTTATGTGTTAAATTATAATAGACCCTGCATTTACGTTATTTCTTCGATTGTTTCTATTATTGTTTGTGTTCTTTTATGCATTCTGTTAGATATTTCTATTTTCTATTCAAATCATGAAATCCAGGAAAACACTGTTTCCTCTATTATTCATGACAAACACCCACAATATTTAGAATTATCTAAAATAAACATCATCAAACTCGAAGACACATTTTTTAAACCAATGCAGATTGGCTCTATTTATGAAGAAGTAACAGTAGATGGTATTGAAAGTGGTGTTACCACGAATGAACAAGAGAAAAGAATGAGACAAGAAGCTATGCAAAGCGATTGGAGAATTGAAATACCAAAGATAGGCGTAATAGCACCAATTAAAACAGGAACAACTCAAACTGTTTTAGCAACTGCTGTGGGGCATTTTGAGAATACAACAACATGGAATGGAAATGTCCCTTTAGCAGGGCATAATAGAGGATATTTGTGCAACTTTTTCAAAGACATAAAATCCTTAGAAATTGGAGATAACATTATCTATCATACAGAAAAGGGAGAAAGAGTTTATAAAGTTATCCTTAATAAAATAATAAAGCAAACCGATTGGAGCTATGTGCAAAATACCGAGGATAATCGCATTACACTAATTACTTGTGTTGAAAATATGTCTGCTTACCGAAGATGTGTACAGGCAGTGCAAGTTGTGTAAGAAAGCAAAGTAAATAGAAAGGCTTATAGGTGATGCCTTAGTAAACCTAAATAAAAAGAAAAAGGAGAATATTATGAGAACAAGAAAAATAGTGGTAATAGTGTTAGTTTGTATTACCTTATTGGCAACCGTAGGGTTGTTTTCCAATAAAGCAGGAGCGGCTACATATATTATTGATAAAGCAGATTTATATTCGAAAGGAGAACTAATCTGTTTTACCTATCAAGGAATAAGAGTGGGAGTAGAATTTGTAGTATACGAGAAAAATGGAGTAGAATATCCAGCCTATTGTTTGAATCGTAATTTACCAGGGGTAACTGAAGAAGAAGAATATAGTGTTGATGTAAATGGAGTAGTGAACAACAATGCGGTATGGAGAGCAGTAATTAATGGATATCCTTTTAAAACACCAGAACAATTAGGATGTAATAGTGAGATAGAAGCATTTGCAGCAACTAAAATGGCTGTTTATGATGCTTTATATGAATATAATTGGGATGATTTTAAGGGACTAGATGCACAGGGAAACCGAGTAGTAGCGGCAGCAGAAGAAATAGCAAAAAAAGCTAGAAGCATGAAAGATACAAAACTAATTTCTGTAGTAAATGTTATGACAAGAGATAAAAAATGGGAGATGGATGAAAATCAGCCAGAGTATGCGAGCAAAACCTTTGAAGTAACAACCAATACGGTAAGTACAAAATTTAAGGTAGCTTTAAATAATGTCGAAATAAATGGAGCAAAAGTAACAGATTTAGAAAATAACGAAAAAACCGAATTTAAAATAGGAGAAAGTTTTAAAGTATTACTTCCTATAAATGAAATGGACAAAGCGGGAGAGTTTGAAATAGAAGTAACCGCAGACATGAAAACAAAACCAATTTTGTATGGGGAGTCTGGTGATAGTAACAAACAAAGCTATGCTTTAGCAGCTGGAGAGTATGAGTATGAGACAGGTAAAATGAATGTGAAATATCTTCCAAATACAACAACAATTGAATTGATTAAAAAGGATGCAGAAACAGGAGAGCTTTTAAAGGGTGCTAAATTCAATCTTATGGATGAAAATTATAAAAAAGTGTATTCAGATATCACAACAAATGACGCAGGAGTAGCTACTGTGGAGAATATACAACCAGGAAAATATTATATCCAAGAGTATACTTCCCCAGATGGTTATACAACTTATGGAGATTGGATAGAGGTAGATGTGGCATTAAATCAAAAATATACGATTACGGTTAATAATTATAAGAAGCCAGAACCAGAAGAAAAAGAAGTACCAGATGAAGACCTAACAGTAACAGGAGATAAAGAAGAGAATTTACCACAAACAGGATTTTAAATGAAATACTACGAATTCCTAATGTAGAAAATCTATTTTAGAGGCTGTGAATTGTATTTTTTGTATTGCAATTCACAGCGTTTTTCTATGGAATTTCTTGACATTGAGAAACAAATAAATTATTATATATAAAGGAAAATAAAAAAATTACAATTCATCTACTATCTCGTGAAAACGAAAAAAATTGATATACTTATGCATTGTAATTAAAAAATGGTATATAATAGAAAAGAAGGGAAATTTTTTAATGCTAGGGCAAATTATTGTTTTAATTATTTTAATTTTATTAAATGCTTATTTTGCAGCAACAGAAATTGCTTTTATTTCATTAAATGATGCGAAAATCGAAAGAGAGGCAAAAGAAGGTAATAAAAAGGCAAAAAATATTTATAAAATGTTGAGGTCGCCAAGTAAATTTTTGGCGACGATTCAAATTGGTATTACACTTGCAGGATTTTTATCTAGTGCTTTTGCATCGGATGCGTTTGCTGATAAATTGGCACCAGTTTTGCATACGTGGATGCCTTTTTTCGAAATTGATGTATGGAGAGGTATTGCTATTGTTATTATTACTATTATCTTATCTTTCTTTACTTTAGTATTTGGAGAGTTGGTACCAAAACGTTTAGCAATGAAATATTACGAAAAAATAGCTTTTGCTACAATAGGAGTTATTAGAGGAATTTCTTTAGTAACAGCTCCTTTTGTAAAATTACTTACCTTTTCTACCAATATGGTATCCAAAATCTTTGGAGTAGGAGAAGCGGAAGAAGAGGTAGTAACAGAAGAAGAAATTAAGATGATGATTGATGAGGGAGAAGAAAAAGGAACTATCGAAAAAGGGGAAAGACTGTTACTGAATAATGTGTTTGAATTTAATGATATAATTGTATCGGAAATTATGACTCCAAGAACCGACATGTTTGCAATAGACATTAATGATGATATCAATGAATTGTTGGATAAAATTGATGAATTTAAATACAGTAGAATTCCAGTATATGAAGAAAGTGTTGATGATATTCAAGGAATTTTATTTGTAAAAGATATTTTGAAACCATTAAAAGAACATCAAAAAATAGAGATTAAAGACCTTATTCGAGAACCGTACTTTGTGCCAGAATCGAAAGACATTGATGAACTATTTCGAGAAATGCAACAAAACAAAGTGCAAATGGCTATTGCAATTGATGAGTATGGTGGAACTGCTGGTTTAATTACCATGGAAGATATTATCGAGGAATTAGTAGGAAATATTTTTGACGAATATGATGAAGAAGAAACAGATGTAAAGAAAATTGATGATAATACTTATCTGGTAAGTGGTGCAATAACGGCTTATGAATTAAAGAAAATTTTTGGAGTGGAGATTCCAGAAGGGGATTATGAAACATTATCTGGTTATTTATTAGATAAATTGGGAAGAATACCAGAAGACGGAGAACATCCTGTTATAGAAGATGAAAAATTATCTTATAAAGTAGAAGAAGTGGAAGATAAGAGAATTAAATCTGTAAAGGTATGTAGGAACGGAAATGAAGTAAAACAAGAAGATATAGAAGAACAAGAGGAAGATTAAAGAAGAAAGAATTGCTGAAAAATGATGTAAAACAAGAAAATGCCGAAAAAAGATAAACGAATTAATTAAAACAAGGAGAGATAGCCAATGAAAAAGAAAAAAATAATAATAAGTATTTTTGTAATCCTTTTGATAATAGCGATTGTCACTGCATTAATTTTATTTTTTAGGAAAAGAGCAAAATATGTGTATGAAATAGAAGAAGTTAGTCATATTGAGTATCAATTGCTTAATGTGGATGATCGTTATGGGGTAATTAATGGAAAAGGAGAAGTCATTATAGAGCCAAATTATGATATTATCCAAATACCAAACCCATCTGTGCCACTATTTATTTGTATGTCAAACTATAATACAGAAACAAAAGAATATGATACGAAAGTGCTAAACGATAGAAAAGAGCAAATTTTATTAGGCTATACCAATGTGCAAGCAATCCCAACAGAAACCACAGCAGATGGAGTACCATTTGAGAAAACAGTTTTAAAATATAAAAAAGATGGTAAATTTGGATTAATTAATCGAGATGGAAAAGAAATAACAGAACCAATTTATGATGATATTTCTGCAGTAAAATATAAAGAGGGAATGCTTCTTGTGATGCAAGATGGAAAATATGGTGTTATTAATATGAATGGTGTAGAAGTAATTCCACCAGAATATGACACAATTTCTGTAGATAATTACTATAATGTGGATTCGAAATATCAAAAAACAGGATTTATTGTATGTAAAAAAGAAGAAAACGGATATCGCTATGGCTATATTAATTATAAAGGAGATATTGTTTTACCAGTAGAGTATACAGATATTACAAGAGTTACTGAAACAGAAGATGATGACCATATTTATTTAGTAGCTTATCAAGATGGACAGGCAGGATTACTAAGGGATAAAAAGAAAATTTTAAATTTTGAATATGAGTCCATTGAATATAATGCCTATAATGATGTTTATAAAATCCAAAGAAACGGAAAGCAAGGAGTAGTAGATAAAGATGGTAATATTAAAATAGAACCACAATATACAACATTATCTTTTGCAGGAATTTATCTTAGCGTAACAGGAGAAGACGGAACAGAGAAAATTATCGATTTAAATGGCAATGAAGTAACAGATGGCTATATCTATCGTATGCCAACAAAAGATGGAAATCATAGTATTGTTTATGGAGAAGATGAAACGTATAAAATTATTGACAACAGTGGAAATGTAGCAATTGATAAGAATTATACGTATATTGAAGAACTAGATAATAATTATTATATTGTTGCAAGTTATAACAATAACGGAATTATTGATTTATCTGGAAAATCTTCTGTAGAATTGCGCTATAGCAGTATTTTTAAATTAGATAATACCGATTTATTACAAGCCAATATTTCTTCTACGAACACCATTAGTTTAATTAATAGCAGTATGCAAGTAGTGGCTACCATGGATAATGCTGGTATTGATGTAGAAGATAACTATGTTAGACTTTATTCTGAAGCAGAAACAAAATATTTTGATTATCAAGGAAATGAATTAACAGCAGAACAAGTATTTCCAAACAATACTTTATTTGCTAAAAAGATAGACGACAAATGGGGATTTGTGGATAAAGAGGGAAATGTTCAAGTGCAAAATGAATATGATGCTGTAACAGAATTTAATGAATATGGTTTTGCTGGAATTAAAGTAGGAAATAAATGGGGAGTTATCAATAGCGCAGGAGAGATTGTGCAAGAACCAATTTATGAATTACAAGGAATTAGTCCTAACTTTATAGGAAAATACTATCAATCCGAAGAATGGTATGGAGAAGTGTATTTTACGGATAAGGTGGAGGAGTAAAGCTGTTTTTAGATTATAGCTTAGGCCAAATTGAAAATATATTCAAGATTAAAGTAGAAATAGATGGAGGTAAGGTTGAAAAATAAAAATTTTTTTCCAACCAGATTTGTGCATTAAAAGAAAGGGATGGTAGTAAAAAATGAACGAAGAAATCTACAAAAATTTTGGAATAGACAGCGAATTGCTAGCTTTAGCAGGTGAAGTGGAAAAAGAGGTAGAACCAATTTTTAAGGAGATTGAAAAAACGTGTGAATTTAATTCTTTAAAGGTTTTGCAGGCATTTCAACATCTTCATATTTCGGACATGCATTTTAATAGCACAACAGGATATGGGTATGGAGATATTGGTAGAGATACATGTGAGAAAGTTTTTGCAGAGGTGTTAAAGGCTGAAGATGCGTTAGTAAGAGGTCAGTTTATTTCTGGTACACACGCACTAACGGTTGCATTATTTGCCTTTTTAAGACCGGGAGATACTCTTTTAAGTATTACAGGCAAACCGTATGATACATTGGATGAAGTAATAGGAATTACAGAAAATCCAAGTTCTTTAAAATCGTATGGAGTAAACTTCGAGAAAATTGATTTAATAGAAAATGAATTTGATAAAGAAGCCATTAAAACAAGGTTACAACAAGGAAAAGTAAAACTAATTGAAATTCAACGTTCTAAGGGGTATAGCACTAGAAAAAGTATTACCATAGAAAAAGTAAAAGATATTATTGCGTTTATACGTAATTTCGACAAAGAAGTCATTATTATGATTGATAATTGTTACTGTGAATTTGTAGGTACAATGGAACCATTGGAGGTAGGGGCAGACGTGATTGTTGGGTCCCTTATCAAGAACTTGGGAGGAGGAATTGCTCCTAATGGTGCCTATATTGCAGGACGTCAAGATTTAGTAAATTTAGCAGCAGAAAGATTAACAGCTCCAGGAGAAGGAAAAGAAGTAGGACCATCTCTTGGTATTACGAAATCCATTTTGCAAGGTTTGTTTATGGCTCCATCTGTGGTAGCAAGTAGTGTAAAAACGGCTGTGTTTGCAAGTAGATTACTAGAAAGATTAGGCTACGAGGTAGAACCAAAATACAATGAGCCAAGAGCAGACATTGTACAAAACATTAATTTTAGGGATAAAGAAAAGCTAATAAAATATTGCCAAGGAATCCAAATGGGCTCGCCAGTAGATTCTAATTCTATTCCAGAACCATGGGACATGCCAGGATATACAGACCAAGTTATTATGGCAGCAGGTGCTTTTACACAAGGATCTTCGATAGAACTTTCGTGTGATGGACCAATAAGACCACCATATACCGCATTTATGCAAGGCGGGCTTACTTATGAATATGGAAAGTTTGGGGTACTTAAGGCTGTGCAGAACATAATGTAATCTATAAAATGAATGTGTTGCTCAAATATGGATAAAACATAAATCTATTTAGTAATTTACTATAATAATATAAAATAAAAAAGAGGTATAGAAATTGAAAGTAATAGTAATTGGCGGAGGACCAGCAGGAATGCTTGCTGCTATATCTTCTGCGCAAAACGGAAACGATGTAACTATTTTAGAAAAAATGAATTGCTTGGGAAGAAAGCTTTTAATTACGGGAAAAGGTAGATGTAATATTACAAGCAGTCTTCCCATAGATGCGTTTATTAAAAACATACCGGGAAATGGTATGTTTCTATTTAGTTGCTTTACGAATTTTACCAATGTAGATATTTTGCAGTTACTAAAAGAAGAGGGCGTGGAAACCAAGGTAGAAAGAGGAAATAGAGTGTTTCCTGTATCAGACCAATCACAAGATGTATTAAGAGCTTTGGAGAGTCGATTACGCAAATTAAAAGTGAAAATAGAAACCAATGCAAAGGTAGAAAAGATTTTAACGAGAGAAGCTGAAAATACCGATTTAGGAAATAATATGAAAAGGATAGCTTGTGGAGTAAAAGTTAGCATTAATAATAAAACGCAAGAAATTCAAGCAGATAAAATAATTATTGCAACAGGTGGAAAGAGCTATCCGGGTACTGGCTCTACAGGGGATGGTTACCGTTTAGCACAAGAACTAGGACATACTGTTACGCCGATAAGGCCATCACTTGTTCCTTTAACGGTAAGCAAGGAAAATGGCTTAGCATATTGTCAGCAAATGCAAGGATTAAGTTTAAGAAATGTGAAAATCCAAATCAAAGATACCGAGAAAAACAAAGTGATTTATGAAGATTTTGGGGAAATGCTGTTTACGCATTTTGGCGTATCTGGGCCAACCATTTTAAGTGCATCGGCGCATTTATTACGATATAAAGGAATAGAGGAGTTATTAAAACAAGGAAAAGTGGCATTGCAAATAGATTTAAAACCAGCACTTACGGAAGAACAATTAGATGCAAGAATTTTAAGAGATTTTAATGAAGAAAAAAATAAAGAATTCAAAAATAGTTTAGATAAGCTCTTACCAAAGAAAATGATTCCTGTTATAATAGAGCGTTCAGCTATTTCGGAAGAAAAAAAGGTAAACGCTATTACAAAAGCCGAAAGAATGGCTCTCGTATCTTTATTGAAAAAATTGGAGTTTACGATTAGTGGTTTTAGACCAATTGAAGAAGCAATTGTTACTGCTGGAGGAATTTCTATCAAAGAAATAAATCCTAAAACAATGGAATCTAAACTGGTGCCGAACTTATACTTTGCAGGAGAGATAATCGATGTAGATGCCTATACGGGTGGATTTAATTTACAAATAGCGTATTCAACAGGATACACAGCAGGAATGGACTAAAACTATACAAAAGTTTAATTTGTTAGCTTAGTGTATACAATGATAGATAATAAATTTATTACTTTTGTTTTCGACTATACCTTAATTATTAAAATGAAAAGTAAGAAAATTATAATAAATATTTCTAATATAAGAGAACGGAGAGAAAAATGAAAGAATTGCGAACTGTAAAGGAGCATAAAGAAGTAGAAATTGAAGAAAAACGCTCACAGTTTATTGCCAACATTTTTTATGTAGAAAGAGCACAAGAGGCAATGGAAAAAATCAAAGAAATACGAAAAAAGTATTATGATGCAAGACATCACTGTTATGCTTATGTAGTGCAAGAAGAAACTTTGGTAAAAAAAGCGAGTGATGATGGAGAACCAAGTGGAACTGCTGGCTCTCCTATATTGAATGTAATAGAGAAAAATGGATTGACAAATGTATTAATTGTCGTTACAAGATATTTTGGTGGCATTTTATTAGGAGCAGGAGGGCTCGTTAGAGCTTATACAGGGGCTGCTACAGAAGCGATTAAAACATCTGAAATAGTAGTGCAAGAAGCGGGACTAGTAGCTATCGTTACAGTTGCTTATTCAGAAATAGAGAAATTTAAGTATTACTGTAACCAAAATAAGATAAGGATAGTCAAACAAGAATACCTAGAAAATATTAAGTGCGAAATAGAGCTAACAGAAGAAGAAAAGGAAAAATTATTAGAAGAACAAAAGGATAAAGAGGGAAGAATAACCATATTAGAATTTGAAGAAGTAGAAAGAAAATATATTAGAAAATAGGGTAGTAAAATGACAAACAAAAATAAATAAAAAAATTTTGAAAAAACTATTGTAAAAAATTGGAAAAAGATATATAATTCGAATTGTAAAATTTTTACAATTTTATAATTTGAATTAGGGGGATAAAACATTGAGTGAGAAAATTAGAGTTTTAGTATCAGATGACAATCAAGATTTTGCAACAACGTTAGTAAGTTATTTAACAAAAGATGAAGACCTAGAAGTAATAGGTATCGCAAGAGATGGGCAAGAGGCGTTCGACAAAATAGTGGAAAGTAAACCAGATATTGCATTATTAGATATAATAATGCCACATCTAGATGGACTTGGAGTTTTAGAAAAATTACAATCGAGTAATTTAGAAAAGAAACCAATGTGTATCATCTTATCTGCAGTGGGACAAGACAAAATAACACAAAAAGCAATTGAATTAGGTGCACAATATTATATCGTAAAACCATTCGATATAAACATTTTAATTAAAAGAATAAAGGAGCTAAAATATTACCAACCATCACAGAATTCCTCTAATTTTATAGGTAGAGAAATCAAAACACAATACATAGATATATCCCCAGAAAAGAAAAAGAATCAAGAAAATTTAGAAGCACTTGTAACAAATGTAATACATGATGTTGGTGTTCCGGCACACATTAAAGGATACCAATATTTGCGTGAAGCCATTATTATGGTAGTAAAAGATATTGATATGATTAATCAAATAACAAAACAGTTGTATCCAGAAATAGCAGGAAGATATCACACAACCCCAAGCAGAGTAGAACGTGCTATTCGCCATGCCATAGAAGTAGCATGGGGAAGAGGCCAACAGCAGGCGGTGGAGAGAATCTTTGGCTATACGGTTTCAGCGAGCAAAGGAAAGCCAACAAATAGTGAATTTATAGCAATGATTGCTGATAAATTGAGGCTTGAATTAAAGAGTGCGTAAGATATAAGAGAAACTTCTATTGGTTAGATTATACAAATTTTGACCAATAGAAGTTTTTTTGTAGAAAATTGTTTTGTTCGCTAGACAGGAAAGTAAAAATATACTATACTAGAAAGCGTAGGAAATGAGAATAAGCAGATGTGGTTTGCCTCCAACAAGCATTCCTGTGGAGAAGAAAAAATAAGGTTTGACATATAAAAAACCTCCAAATATAATTTAGGTGTAACAAATCT
>CALXKT010000024.1 GCA_944388985.1 uncultured Clostridia bacterium
AGCTCTTCTATTACTAGCTCCTATTCATCAGCAACTGGTGGTGGAGGCGGATTCTCTGGCGGAGGCGGAGGAGGCCGGTGGCCGGAGGAGGTGGCGGTGGCAGATAAGCTACTGTCATAGAACAAATAAAAGAGCAATTGAAGTATATATTGGTGGAGAATGCATATAATAAAACTAAAGGAGAAGATATTTTCAAATGGGGCCAGCCATACCAACCAGTCCTAGTATAGAACTAATGCAACAAATTAACCACGACTTTGGAAGTTATGATAAGTTTAAGGCACAATTCACCGAAAGTAGCAAAGTAGTAGAGGCATCTGGATGGAATTTGCTGGTTTGGGTTCCTACTTTTCAAAAATTAGAAATATTACAGTGTGAAAAACATCAAGATCTTACTTTATGGGGATGTGTACCATTGCTAGTTTTAGATATGTGGGAACATTCTTATTATTTGCAATACAAAACCAGCAGAGCAGATTATATCAATGCTTTTTGGAACATTGTCAATTGGAATGAAGTAAATAAAAGATGGGAGAAAAAGTGAGCGATTGTGGACGCACATAAACTGCGCAAAAAACGCGCAATTTGGGTGCGTCCACATTCTCTCACAATCGCTTATTCATACAACAAAATAATTCTATTTCCTATTTTATCCACCAGTCCATCTTCTTTTAAAAGCTTGAGTTCGCGCATCATCGCACTTCGATCGACATTTAAGTAATCGGCTAAATCGGTTAAAGACAAAGGCAATTCAAACGATTTAGATAACTTTCTAGTAGAAATCAAAGAAAAATACATCAAAAGCTTATCACGAGTAGTTCTCTGAGTTAATAACTCAATACGCGTGTTTAAAGCAGTAATTTTATCTAAAATTAATTCTGGCAAATGTTCTGATAGGGTATCATGAAATCCACACGTTGCATTTGGGCAAGGACTTTTTAATTCATCATAGATGTAAAATAGAACAGTACAACTAGACTTAGCCTCCACTAAGAGTTCATTATTCGTGGTAACTTTATAAAACACCTCACCAAAAAGAGCATTTTTCGAAAAATGTTCTACAATAGTGCGGTTTCCATTTAAATCATAACGAACTAAATCTGCTTTCCCGGCTAACCAAAATGCAGAGTTGATTACGTTTTTGAATATACGTAGTAATTACTT
Source organism: uncultured Clostridia bacterium (assembly GCA_944388985.1). Taxonomy (GTDB): domain Bacteria; phylum Bacillota; class Clostridia; order TANB77; family CAG-508; genus CALXVA01. The sequence continues at coordinate 1,165 of CALXKT010000024.1, forward strand.
CGTTTTTCGAAAACGTCTTTTTCGTTACCTTATCACAATGACAAGAAAAATTATAAATAAAGCCCTCTAAATTAAAAGAATTTGCCATCTGATGCCAACTTCCTTTCCGATTACAACTATAATAATTTTATGTTATATATACATAAAACTATTATAAAGGAAACAAGCCTCAAAAGCAATGGTATCTAAGAAAAAAAATGTAACAAAAATGTAATATTTCTTTTCAAAAAAAAGAAATCTACTCTCTCTAGAGCAAAAAAAGACACAAAAAACAACTTCCATAATATGTGGCATATGCAACAGAAAAAAAGAAAAAAAAGGGTATAATAAGAGCATAATAAAAACAGGGGGAGGAAATGTAAAATGAAAGTAATTAAAAGAGATGGAAGAGCAGTAGACTATGATAGATCTAAAATCCAAATAGCTATTGAAAAAGCAAACAAAGAAGTAAAAGCAGCAGAAAGAGCAACAAAAGAGGATATAAAAGGAATTGTTGCTTACATTGAAGAATTAAATAAGAAAAGAATGTTAGTAGAAGATATCCAAGATATTATCGAAGAAAAATTAATGGAGCTTAACAAGTATGAGCTTGCTAAAAAATATATTGTATATCGTTACACAAGAGCATTAGTCAGAAAACAAAATACAACGGATGAGACCATATTAGGAATTATTCGAAATGATAATAAAGAATTAGCAGAGGAAAACTCTAACAAAAATACCATGCTTGCTTCTACCCAAAGAGATTATATTGCAGGAGAAGTATCTAGAGACTTAACAAGAAGATTATTACTACCAGAAAAAATAGCAAAAGCAGACGCAGAAGGTGTTTTACATTTCCATGATGCCGATTATTTTGTACAACCAATTTTCAATTGTTGTTTGATTAATATCGCAGATATGCTAGATAATGGAACCGTTATGAATGGAAAAATGATTGAAAGTCCAAAAAGCTTCCAAGTAGCATGTACTGTAACAACACAAATTATAGCAGCGGTTGCAAGTAACCAATATGGTGGACAATCTGTTGATATGATTCATTTAGGAAAATACCTAAGAAAGAGTTATGATAAATTCAAAAAACAAATTGATGAGAAATATAAAGGAAAATTACCAGACGAAGTAATCGAAGATTTAGTACAAGATAGAGTAAAAGCAGAATTAAAATCCGGAGTACAAACTATTCAATATCAAATTAATACTTTAATGACAACAAATGGACAATCTCCATTCGTAACATTATTCTTACACCTAGAAAAAGATGACCCATACATTAAAGAAAATGCAATGATTATAGAAGAAGTATTAAGACAAAGATATGAGGGAATTAAAAACGAAGCAGGCGTATATGTAACTCCAGCTTTCCCAAAACTAGTTTATGTATTAGATGAATTCAACAATTTATCTGGTGGAGAATATGATTATTTAACAGAACTTGCTGTAAAATGTTCTGCAAAAAGAATGTATCCAGACTACATTTCTGCTAAGAAAATGAGAGAAAACTATGAAGGAAATGTATTCAGCCCAATGGGATGCAGAAGTTTCTTATCACCATGGAAAGACGAAAACGGAAACTACAAATTCGAAGGAAGATTCAACCAAGGTGTTGTAAGTATCAACTTACCACAAGTTGCCATTGTAGCAGATGGGGACGAGGAAAAATTCTGGAAATTATTAGATGAGAGACTAGAACTTTGCAAAGAAGCTTTAATGTGCAGACATTATGCATTACTTGGAACTCATTCAGACATTAGCCCAATTCACTGGCAACACGGTGCCATTGCACGTTTGAAAAAAGGGGAAAAAATAGATAAATTATTATACGGTGGCTATTCTACCATATCTTTGGGATACATTGGTGTTTATGAGATGACAAAACTAATGAAAGGTGTATCCCACACAGAACCAGAAGGACATGATTTTGCAATAAAAGTAATGCAACATTTAAGAGAAACGGTAAACAGATGGAAAAAAGAAACAAACATTGGATTTGCACTATATGGAACACCAGCAGAAAGCTTATGTTACAAATTTGCAAGAATTGATAAAGAAAGATTTGGAACCATTAAAGATGTTACTGATAAAGGATATTACACCAATTCTTACCATGTTGATGTTAGAGAAAAAATTGATGCTTTCAACAAATTATCTTTCGAAAGCGAATTTCAAAAAATTTCTTCTGGCGGAGCCATTTCATATATTGAAATACCAAACATGGAAAAGAACCTAGACGCACTAAGAACGGTAGTAAAATTCATTTACGACAATATTCAATATGCAGAATTTAATACAAAATCAGATTACTGCCATGTATGCGGATTTGATGGAGAAATCATTATAAATGATGATAATGAATGGGAATGCCCAAACTGCGGAAATAAGGACCATTCTAAAATGACCGTTGTAAGAAGAACTTGTGGTTACTTGGGTGAGAACTTCTGGAATGCAGGTAAGACGAAGGAGATTAAGCAGAGAGTTATGCACTTATAATGTTGAAAAATAATTGTGTTTTGGCTAGGAAAACAAGCAAGGAGGAAAATGCAAATGAACTATGCAGATATAAAAAGAGTAGATGTAGCAAATGGGGAAGGCGTTCGAGTATCCGTATTTGTTAGTGGATGTAACCATCACTGCAAAGGATGTTTCAACGAATGTGCATGGGACTTTAATTATGGAGATAAGTTTACAGAGAAACAAGAAGAAGAAGTGCTAAAAGACCTAGACCATGACTACATTTCTGGGCTTACCTTATTAGGAGGAGAACCGTTAGAGCCTACAAACCAAGAAGGTTTGCTACCACTAGTAAAAAAAGCAAAAGAAAAATTCCCAGACAAAAAAATTTGGTGCTACACAGGCTTTGATTTCGAAAAAGATGTCGTAGGAAAAATGGCGAAACAAAGCGACACCACAAAAGAATTACTAAAATATATAGATGTCATCGTAGACGGAAAATTCGAAGAGGACAAAAAAGACCTAAAATTAAAATTCAGAGGCTCTTCTAACCAAAGAATATTAGATGTACAAGAAAGTTTAAAAGAAAATAAGCCAGTAGAATATAAATTGTAGAAGAAACTTGAACAAAAGGGACTACTGCCTTTTGTTCAAGTTTTTGGATTTTTGGTACACTCCTATATGTCAAGTGTTGTAAAACGAAGCCACTTGTTCTATCGTTTTAGAATCCAATAATTTCATTATACATATCAATCGCAAACTTGTCGGTCATTCCAGAAATATATAACACAATAGCAAAATAATAATCCTCCGGTTTAGCAAGGTTAAACAAAACCCTATTTTTCATTTTTTCTCTGTTGCCATTAGTACAAAAATGAGAAAGCCATTCTGAAAAACCGTTTATTAAATTAGGATAGAACTTTTTCATTTTATCGAATTCCTTAAAAGTATTCATACCATCATATAAATCTTTCAAAGTATCATAAATCTGGTTAATAACAACAGAAAAATAATTATCCGACGGACGAAGAAGCTTAGAAAGATAAATATATTCATAATTAAATTTCTTTATCTTATTCATTAAATTCAATGCTTCATCTGAAAAACACAATCCCCCTTCAATAGAAGAATTTTGGCACAAATTAAAAACTAAATGATTCATAATAACAGTATTATTGATGGTGCCTCCAGTATAACCAAGCAATTCATACAATTTGTCCAAATGTTCATCTAATAATCCCAGCGTAACTGCATCTTCAATATCCCTGCCAATATAGGAAATTTTATCTGCAATCTTAACAACACAAGCTTCCCACGTATAAGGGGCATATTGGTTAGGATAGTTATAATCTTTTAAATCGATACGTTCTTCTCTAGGTCTAATAGAATTTTCGTCGATTTCGCCACAATGAGAGACAATACCATCTCTTACACCATAAGTTAAATCTAAATTTTGCTTATAACCCTCATTGTCCTCTAAAAGCTCAACATTATCAACAAAATACAAACCATTCTTTTCATGCCAGAAAGAAAAACCAATATCTCTCTTACAAATAGTATCTAAAACTTTTTCACCTTTATGCCCAAAAGGACTATGCCCTAAATCATGAGCAACAGCAATCGCCTTTGTAAGCTCCTCATTAAGACCTAAATAATGGGCTATTGTATAACTAATAGACTCTACGTGATTGACATGCTCAATTCTGGTACAAATGTGATCATTTTCGGGAGAATAAAACACCTGCGTTTTATGTTTTAATCTACGATAAGCATTACTATGAATAACCCTTGTATAATCTCTTTCGAATTCAGAACGAATATCATTATATCTAGCATATAAAGGAAACTCCCTAAAAACCATCGTTTCCCATTTTGGATTTTCTGGATTAGCAGAAACTTCTTTAAAAGAACCTTTCACTAGCATCAGCTCCTTTCATTTTCAAATAATATCAAGTAATTTATCGTTCGTCAAGAGTTGACTATCTATAAAAAGTTTTAATATTCGAATTATGTTTTTAAAGTCAATATTTTGTGCATATTTATTTTTTGATTTATAATTGTTCCAATATGTATTCATTCTTACGTCAATAGATATTTCATCTAATATTTGCTTATAATCTTTTAAATATTTTATTGATTCTCTTTGGGCAATAGTATTCCTAAAAGCTTCTTTTAAAATCTTCATGTTAATATCAGATTTTAGTTTTGTTAAAAAAGAATAGACATCATAATAATCTTTCATTCTTGCATTGTATTTTCCTCTTCTTAAAATAGTCTCTATTTTTTCTGATAAAATAGTTTCAATGTTATAGGAATCGACGAATATTTTTTTATCTTCAAAAATAGAAAAATAAGTATATTTTAGCTCTCTTGGTGTAATTTCATCTCCTGTCGAGATGTCTATTTCTAAATTGATTTTTAAGTTTTCTAAAAATCCTATTAAATGATATTTATTTCCAGAATATTTGTCATCTTCTCTTATATCAGTAATTTTTACTATTTCAAATTTTACACTGTCATTCAAGTCAATAGACAATATTTCATTAAGTACTTCTACCATCTTTTCCTTAGATATATCTATTCCTTTAATAGTAATATCCATATCTCTCGTGCTACGATTATTTATTCCAAACATAGCAGAAAGCAATAAGCCACCTTTTAAAATAAAATTGTCCTTATATTTGGAAAATGAAATTCTTTCTAGAATTCTTTCAAACATAAATCTCTGATAAATTTCTAGATGCTGTAAGCCTGTACTTTTCTCAATTTCTTTTGCTTTTATATTTAACTCCTTATAATTTATCATTAAATTAGTACCTCCAATATATGTTGAAATTTTTTATGAACCTTAAATATTTTTGTATAATCTTCTAAAGTTTGCAAATCCTTATCTTTTTTCTTAAAATAATTATTTATTATTTTATTGTATAATTCCATATCTATAGAATTTGAATTTTTTAGTAAATCGCAAATACAACGCTCAGCGTTATATATTTTTATTGGATTTCCATAAGGACTAGTTATATCGATAATCCCAATATCAAATTTTTCTTTTGACACATAGTGAACATTAACTTTAGTACGTACTTTATTATCTTTAATTGTTGTTATATCTAATTCATATGGAGCTCTATCACTTAAATTTAAAAGATAGCAAGCAGTATTATATGAAAAAACAATCTGAGAAAATCTTTTTTGAAGGATATAGAATTCATCTTCTATTAAATTATTATCAATATATAATCCATGAGCAACTTTTCTTATCATTCCTTCGTCTATTAGTTTTGGAATTTGCATTTTAGAAAATCCAATTTGTTCAAGTTCTCTAGTGGCTATATATCCATTATGACTTTTTAAAAAATTTATTAAATTATCTTTATTCATAATCTATATCTCCTTTACTTTCATACCATTATTTTAGCATATGATGGTCTAAAAGTAAATAAATTCTTTAATTTATTTTTTATTGTTTTCTTATTTTTAATTTTTATACTTATTTTAATTTTTAATTATTTTTTATTACTATATGTATAAAAATGCAAACGTCGCAATAAAAATAAGCTTTAAAATTAAATTATATAATATTATTAAACTTAGAAATTATTAGAATCTAATTTCTAGTTATTCTTTGCGCTGAAAATTTCTAATTAAATTTTCTGCTACAGCTAAGCACAATAGAATAAACTATAATTTATAATAATTAAAAACAAAAAAACCGAACAAAATTTCGAAAAAGTATTGACAAGGTAAAAAATAAAGTGTAAAATAATATCGAACAAAAGTTCAGAAACAAAATAAAGAAAGAGGAGGGCATTTGTTATGATAAAAAATGCAGAAAACATATTAAAAACAGTAAAAATTTTTGGTAGGAACTACGAATTAAAAATTAGTTATAAAAGAATAAAAAATCCAAAATTAGATGTCAAAGAAAAGCAAATAGAAATATGCCTTCCAACAAAATATAAAAAAATAAATAATGAAGTCATGATAGAAATGTTATTAGAAAAAATGTATGACGCAATTGCTGGTAAAGAATTAGAAGTAATTATGGAAAAAGTAAGAACAACTCTTAAATTTGCACCAGAAGATTTTAAAATTATGAGACTAAATGGACGCTTAGCTAAATGTATTTCTAACAGACTTATCATTAATCCAGAAATTGTAAAATATAGAAAAGAAATTATTGAATATGTTATTTTTTATGAATTTTGCAAACTAAAAATAAATAGAACTGGTAAAAAATTCTATGATATGCTAAAACAATATATGCCAAACTACGAATCTTATGCTTTCGAATTAGTAGGAGTTCAGTATTAATATAGTAAAAAAGATAAATAAAACAACACAAAAAAACAATAGACAAGATTAATAAAAATACAATATTATAAATAATTTGTAATCTTTTAATTAAGGCAAACATAATTAATGGGATGTAGAAGCAAAAATGCTTCTACACCACAAATAGTGTACACTAATAAAGGTATTATTATTTAATCTGTGCAAAAAACACATAAAAGAAAAGATAAATAATAATAACATGATTCTGATTCAAGACAAACTTTTTCAAATTCCAATTCTAAACAACAAAATAATTCTAAAGAAAAAAACCATAAGAAAAAAATAAGTGATGAAAAAAGTAATTTATGAAAAAATGATATGATCATATCAAAAATAAAATCAATAAAAATATCTCCACCGAAAAGTATGCTAGTATTATATACTGCTAGCAAAGAAAAAGCAACAGTTTTTACAAAATTTGTAAAAGTTTTTGCGAAAAATGTCAAAAAATGTCGAAAAATCAGCAAAGTACAGATAAAAATATGAACTTTGCTCATACGCTTAATAAAAAAATAAAAAATGGTGACAGGCTAAACCTCTCACCGAGTTATTTAACATCTATTTTAAATACACACCTAAGCAAAGGTATGATGCAGTCACTTTATTATTCTATGAAAATTTCCCTTTCACTAATGCTGAATACTTTTGAGCAGCAACTTCGGGATTATACGGCCCATTAAAATCTTTAATAGGAGCAAATTCTAAATATTTGCTTACACGAAGAAGAGCAATATTATTAAAATGCGAAAAAGCATCAAAAACAAATTGTTCAAATTTATAAATATTAGGTCCATCTGGAACTTGTTTCATTCCTTCTTCATTTACAAAAGCATTCTTACGAAAAGCGCGATGATAAGGAAGAGAAATCGTAGCTAACTTCTGAATAGCATTAAGACTAAACAAGTGTGCCAGCATATTGGTTTCGCGGTATAAATAATTACCATTACTATCTGTTATTTGGGAGAGTTCCTCTACGAAATTTTCACAATCTACAATACATGGTGCTCCATTTCGCCTAGCAAAAACCCAAGCAAGATCTTTAGGGTTCTCCTTAAAAATAGTTTTAGAAGCAATTTCACAATGGGAGGCAATCGTAGAACCAATAAAAATAGGGTCTAAAGGGTTTAGTAAAACATTATCAATGCCACCAACAAAAAGCCACTCTAAATTTCTTTGTTCCATATCTTTTACTAAATTAGCTCTTTTTAAAGACTGAAAAAGATTACCATTCCCATTAGATGCTAAATTAATTTTGTAAATTTCGGATAACACAATTTTACCATTTACATCAACAATAGGTAAATTTTCTTGCGTAAAAAACAAAACATTATTGCGGTCATAGCCGAAAAAGTGATTTTGTTCAAAAAAATTGATGGTATCAAAATGGTTCACAGTACTAGTCATAATATACCAAGGGATAGAAACATTAAACCTTGTAGAAGCCTTTTTTAGGTAATCACATAATATTTCAAAAAGAGACTTAGAGGGATTAGTATCTAAACAGAAAGTGCCTTTAGGGCCTTTAAAGCCTAATCTCGAACCCTGTCCTCCTGCTAGTGTAATAACGCCCACTTTACCAGAGGCAATGGCACCATTACCAATCTGTGTGAATTTTTCTGCCTCAAAAGAAGAAAGGGATTGTTTATCCAGATACGGCAAAGGCTCAATCTCTTCAGAAGAAATAAAAATATTCTGTTTGGATTGTTCATATAATGTGGAAAGTTCATCAAAATTAATACTCAAAATTTGATTTAGCAAATCCGATTTTTGTTCTTCTGTTAACTCACGATAAAATCTTAGTAGATGTTCTTGGTGATATTTACTTAATATTTCTTTGACAATATACAGTTTATCTTTCATTTTTAACCATTCCTTTTCTTTCTTTAGTTCAATGTGGGGTAATTAGTAGCACTTCTTAATTCATAAATAAGCTTTTTCTTACTAGGCAAAGTCGACATTTCAATTAAACGAATTTCTTCTTCAATATCATAAGGAAGACGTACCAACTGAAAACTAATGGAACTAAGCTCTCTGCTATTTAGTTTACCCTCTAATATCATGTAAGAAGCAAGAGTAGAAAAACGATTCGTTTCATCTTCAAAATTATCGTTTAGCATTTCAATAGGCATGCCAACACTTCCAGGATTAAAAATTGTTTTATTATGTGTTCTCACAATATTAGGAGTATGAATATGGCCATAACCAATAATATCTGGTACAGGGTCTTCTTTCGTTTTACCAATAAACTCAGTATTTTCAAACAATTCCATCGGTTCATGAATTTCCGTTGCCGAATAAATTGTATTTTCATTCGAAAACATAGGATTAAAAATATAATCCAAACCAAAAGGAGAGGAATGAAAAAGTCTTATTAAATAACCACTCATATAAAACTCATAACAAACTGGTAAATGATAAATATAAGAGGCTCTCTCATCACCTATTAAATCTCTTGTCCAAAATCTACCCTTAGGAATATCTGGCCTCGTTATGGCATTATCACAATTTCCTTTCAGTATCACATCACATTTTTCTCTTAACAAATCAATCACAAGGTCGGAATTACTACTTTTTAAAATGCTATCACCTAAACAATAAATTTTTGAAATCTGTCTTTCTTCAATATCTTTTAAAACCGCTCTTAAAGCAGTAATATTTCCATGTACATCAGAGATTATTGCAATCTTTTCCATAACGACACCTCCTATTTTGAATAAAATACTTTAGACGACTCTTTTGCACTAAAATAATTTCTTAAAGTATATTGGCAACATTATAATATAAAAAAGAAAGCATTTCAACAAATTTAAAATAAACAATTGCACAAATATTGTATATTATATATAATAGAACAATAGTAAGGAGGAAAAGCAAATGTTAAAACATATTGGAAACACGCCAATGATAAAAATAACTTATCAAAATGGCGAAAAAATAAATTCCATCTATACCAAATTAGAATTTTATAACCCAACTGGAAGTATTAAAGATAGAGTAGCTTATTATATTATTCAAAAAGCAAAAGAAAGAGGAGAACTAAAAGAAAACATGCCAATAGTGGAAGCAACTAGTGGAAATACGGGAATTTCTCTTGCTGCTTTGGGTGCTTACTACCACCATCCTGTATTCATTTTTATGCCAAATTGGGCAAGTAAGGAAAGGGTAAAACTAATGCAAAGCTTTGGAGCAAATGTATTTCTTATCTCGCGAGAAGAAGGGGGATTTCGAAAATGTTTAGAAGAAGCAGAAAAACTTGCAAAAGAAAAAAATGGATTTTTAGCAAATCAATTTGCCAATAAAGATAACTTTTTAGCACACTATGAAACAACAGGAGAAGAAATTATAAAACAACTACCAGAAGAGATAGATGCTTTTCTATCGGGCGTAGGAACAGGTGGAACCTTAATGGGAATCGGTAAAAAATTAAAAAAATGGAATCCAAATAGCAAAATCATTGCTTTAGAGCCAGATAAAATGCCTTTAATTTCACAAAATAAAATAATAGGAAATCATAAAATAGAAGGAATTGGAGATGACTTTATCCCCGATTTATTAAAAAAGGAAGAACTAGATGATATTCTTTTAGTAAATGACGAAGATGCCATTAACATGGCTAGAAAACTAGCAAAAGAGCTAGGATTAGGAGTAGGAATTTCTTCTGGAGCGAATATGATAGCTAGCATTCTTCATCAAGAAAAAGTAAATAAACCAGTAGCAACAGTATTTGCAGATGACAATAAAAAATATTTAAGCACTGACTTAAGCAAAGAGATAGATAACAACCCTAATTTTGTATCGAACAAGATAAGATTATTAGGGTATGAGAGTGTGTAACAAAAAATGCCAAAAATTCCTAAAATCCAGTATTGACAAAAATCCCCTCTTTAAGTTATAATAATATTTGTTCATTAACAAAGAACATTAAGAAATCCCACACTGGACACTTTGAAAGGTGTAAGACTGGAAGGAGGGGAATAATATGTCAGAGGTTAAAGTTAATAATGGTAATATAGAAGATGCCTTAAAAAGGTTTAAAAGACAATGCGCAAGAAATGGAGTATTGCAAGAAGTTAGAAAAAGAGAACACTATGAGAAGCCAAGTGTAAAAAGAAAGAAAAAATCAGAGGCAGCTAGAAAAAGAAAATTTTAAAAATACATAGAAAAAAGGACTATTTCAAATAGTTCTTTTTTTTGAAACAAGGGGACACACAATTCGTTTCAAATTTTATAAAATTAAGAATAAAACTTGTATAAAGATAAAAAAATAATATATAATAAATAATGCAATTTAATGCGATTAAAAAACTATTTTAATAATCAGAAAGGAGAAGAAAAAATGAAAGATACCAAAACAGAAATGAAACAAGGAATTACATTACATTCAATTCCTACCAATAAATTTAAAACAAATCTTTATGCCGTATTTTTAGCAACACCACTAAGCAAAGAGACAGTAACACAAAATGCACTTATTACAGCGGTGTTAAGAAGGGGAACTGGAAACATACCATCGCAAGAATTAATTAGTAAAAAGTTAGAAGAAATGTATGGAGCTAGTTTTGACTGTGGAATAGAAAAAACAGGGGATAATCAAATTATAAAATTCTATTTGGAAACAATTAGCGAGGACTTTCTTCCAGAAAAAGAAGAATTATCCAAAAAATGTATTGAAATCTTAATGGATATTATTTTCAATCCTCTTCGAGAAGGAAATGGATTTAAACAAGAATATGTAGAAAGTGAAAAGAAAAATCTAAAACAAATTATCGAAAGCAAAATAGATAATAAAAGAGTATATGCTTTAGAAAGATGCATTGAAGAAATGTTCAAAGGAGAACCTTATGGATTATATCGATTTGGATATACAGAGGATTTAGAAACGATTACACCACAGAATTTATATGAAGCTTATGAAAAATTAATAAGTGAATGCAAGATTGATATTTTTGTATCGGGAACGGAAGGAGATGCAAAAATAAAACAATGGATACAAGAAAATCCAGAAATTGCAAAATTAAAAGAAAGAAAGCCAAATTATGTAGTTAATAGTGAACAAAATAACGTAAGAGAACCGATGGAAGCAAAAGTAGTAGAAGAACACCGAGAAGTAGGACAAGGAAACTTAGTAATCGGATTAGATGTTAATAGCAATAACAAAAAAGCAAAATTTATTACCTCTGTATACAATGCTATTCTAGGAGGAGGAGCTAATTCTAAATTATTCCAAAATGTAAGAGAAAAGGAAAGTTTAGCTTACACTGCAGGTTCTACTTATCGAAGACAAAAAAATGTTATCTTTATCAGATGTGGAATCGAAATTGCAAACTATAAAAAAGCGCTAGAAACGATAAAAGGGCAATTAGAACAAATTAAAAATGGTGAATTTTCAGAGCAAGATATTACCAACGCAAAACAATTAATAATGGAATCGATACAAGGAATTGAAGCAGAACAAGATAGCGAAATAACCTATTATTATGGACAAGAACTTTCAGATACTTTTACGAGCTTGGAAAACTATATAGAAAACATACATTCTGTTACCAAACAAGAGGTAGAGGAACTTGCAAAAGGGATTTCTATCAATACAATTTATTTTTTAAGAGATTAACTTGAACACTTGGACAAAAATACAAATAAAAAGAAAGGACGGAGAAACAGCATGGAAATAATGGAAAGCAAAAAAATAAAAGAAAAAGCATATATCGAAAAACTAGAAAATGGTATGAAAGTAATTATTGTTCCAAAACCAGAACTGGATAAAAAATATGTTATCTGGGGAACACATTTTGGTTCTATTGACAATCACTTTAAAATGCCAGATACCAAGGAAGAAGTTTATATCCCAGATGGGGTAGCGCATTTTTTAGAGCATAAAATGTTTGAACAACCAAATGGAACCAATAGCTTAGATACGCTAATGGCATTGGGGTTAGATGCAAATGCTTATACTACCAATGACCACACGGCTTATTTGTTTGAATGTACGAACCACTTTTATGAGGGGTTAGACGAACTAATGGATTATGTGCAACATCCCTATTTTACGGATGAAAATGTCGAGAAAGAAAAAGGAATTATTGGGCAAGAAATAAAAATGTATGATGATGAACCTAGTTGGAGACTATATATGAATGCAATGGATTGTATGTATCAAGAAAATCCGATTAAAATTGATATTGCAGGAAGTATAGAATCCATCAGCAAAATTACACCAGATGTGTTATACAAATGTTACAATACATTTTATCATCCTTCTAATATGACAATGGTTGTAGTACGGCAATTTTGAGCCAGAAGCGTTATTGCAAGAAATCAAGAAAAGAATTTTAAGCAAAGAAGCACAAGGAGAAATTGAAAGAATTTATCCAGCAAAAGAAAGCAAAATTCATATGCCATACAAAGAAATGCAAATGGAAGTCAGCGTTCCTCTTTTTACCATTGGATACAAAGATATAGAAGGAATGGACAACAAAGAAGAAATCGTCAAAAAACACATTGCGATAGAAATATTATTAAATATGCTCTTAGGAAAAAGTTCAGAAACCTATAAGCAATTATATGAAGCAGGAGATTTACTTGCCCAACCAGACTTAGACTATGAATTTAGTGACCAATATGCGCACATTCTAATAGCTGGACAATCGAAAAATTCGCAGAAAGTAGACAAAGCATTCGAAACAACGGTAGAGCAATTTAAGGAAAAAGGACTAGACCAAGAACATTTTGATAGAATACGCAAAAAAGTATATGGCGACTATGTCGTAGAATATAATAGTGTTGGAAATATTGCTCGTATGTTTTTATCGGATTCGATGAAAGGAATTAACAGTTTTGATTATATTGAAAGATTTAAAGAAGTAACAAAAGAGTACACAGAACACGTGTTGAAAAATGTCTTTAAAACAGAGAATAAAATATTGTCTGTCATAAACCGCAAAGACAAAAATAAATAAGTAGAAAAATGTCGAAAAATAGGATACGAAAAATGGCATAAACCGCTCTAAATCAACAAAAACTCTTGACGAATATGTAAAAATATGGTATTTTTAAACTATACAAAAGAAAAAATACGAAAAAGGAGAGTGTTGTTATGTTAAAAGAAGAAATTTGTAAATTAAGAGAAAAATTAAATGATAGTATCCTAAATGGACAGGATTATGAAAGGACTTATCAAATTAGTATAGAACTGGATCAACTAATTGCAGAATATTATAAAACAGAAATGAACTTAAGTAAAACCAAAAGAACAAGAAAAGAAATAAAGAGAAAAATAGAAAATAAATAGGAGAAGAAACTATGCTTTTAAAAAAGTATAGTTTTTTTTGTGGTAAAATAGAGAAAAATATTACAAAAATATTACAATTATATGATATTTTTATTACAAACGTGCAAAAAGTAAGAAAATATGATATCATAATATTGCAAAAATAAAAAAAATCATTTATAATAATATAAATGGGGGAAAAGCAATGAAAATAAAAAGAGTAGTTACGACAATAATTGCCTTATTAATAATATTATTTACATTAACAATTAGAATTAATGCAACTACGATAGACCCTAATGACTACCGACCCGATCCAATTACAAATTCTGAAGTACAGGAAATAGTTGATATGTCAGCTGTTATAATTTCTGTAATTAGAACAGTAGGAACAATAGTCGCAGTAGTAATGCTTCTTGTGTTGGGTATTAAATATATGACTGGTAGTTTGGAAGAAAGAGCAGATTACAAAAAAAGTATGATACCTTATTTAGTGGGAGCTTTCATATTTTTTGCATTAAGCCAAATATTAGCAGTTATTATTCAATTAGTAAATTCTTTGGGAAATTAGGTGGTTTATTATGAAAAAAAGTAAAAAATATATATTATTTTTTTCTGTTATAATAATCTTACTAATAGAAGGAATATTTTGTTCTCCAATAGTAAATGCTAACACAACTAAGCTTTTAGATAAAAATGAAATAATAAAAATTTCATCGGACAGTACAGGAATTGATGACATTATTGGGGGAGTACATAATTTTGAACAAGCGGGACAAGAATTATCAGACAATTCTATAACAGGAGGAATGACAGTTGATGATGAAAATATGCAAAATATTTCGAGTCTAGTATATAATACATTATTAATTCTAGGTATTGTAGTAGTCGTAATAGTAGGTTTAGTAATAGGCATTAAGTTTATGACTGGAAGCGTAGAACAAAAAGCAGAAATAAAACAAACACTACCACCATATATTGTGGGTTGCATCATTATATTTGGAGCATTTACAATATGGAGTATAGTAGTAAATGTATTAAATCAAACTTAAAATAGATTTTAAAATTATCTCGCAAAAGAGATATTAAATATAAGAAAATAAAAAAGGAGGAGAATACATGCAAAAAACAATAAAAATACTTAGCGTAATACTTGTAGCAATGATGCTTGTTTTTAGTTTTACCACTATTTCTATGGCAACGACTGAAGGAACTGTAGAAAATCTTTTTGAAGGTGGAGAAGTTGATACAACAGGAATAGAAGGAGTAGGAGCAAGTATTGTTAGTATTATTACTACCATTGGTATTATTGTAGCAGTAGTTGTATTATTAATATTAGGTATTAAATACTTAATGGGTAGTGCTTCTGAAAAAGCAGAATACAAGAAAACAATGATACCATACTTAGTAGGTGCTGTATTAATTTTTGGAGCATCTGCAATTGCAAAAGCAGTTATTGCGATGAGTAGTAGTATTGCTGGTGCAGCAGGTGGCTAGAATTATTACAAAAATATTACAGAAATATTACAATTATATTAAAAGTGCATTTTTATGCACTTTTTTTTCTTTTTTTGTATCTTTTTA
>CALXKT010000025.1 GCA_944388985.1 uncultured Clostridia bacterium
GCAGTATTAGAAGCAATTAAATTACATATAGAATTGCTTGTTGATACTGAAAAATTACTAGAGCAAATTAATACATCGAGTACTAAAAAACTGACAAATGAGAATATGGAAAATATTAAAAAAGCAAAAGAAAAGGAAATAGAAAAAATAAACAATTTAAAAAGATGTTTATATGAGGACTGGAAGAATGAATATATAAAAAAAGAAGAGTATTTAGATTATAAGCAGAAATATGAACAAGATATTGAAAAAATAAAAGAGATTATTGTAAATTTAGATAAACAAAAAGAAAAACAGGAAGAAATTATAAATGGAAATAGTCTATGGATAGAAAAATTTAAAGAACACAAAAATATAACGGAACTAGATAGAGATATTATAACAGAGTTAATTGATTACATAGAAGTCCATGAAGATAAAAAAATTACAATTCATTTTAAGTTCATGAACGAATTAGACGAGATTTTAGAATACATAAATGAGAAAAATGTTGTAATTAGTAGGGCAATATAGATGATTGTTAGCGAAGAAATATTTTAAATATGTTCGTAAGTTTCTAACTTCTAACCTCTAACATCTAATTGTTAAATTGTAGTGACAAAATACACCAAGGAGGTGGTGTTGCAGCACCAATTGGCTCGCAAGTATTGGGAGAAGTTTTACCTTATTTAGAAGTAGAAAAAGACAATTTGACGGAAGAAGAGGTTGTAAAAGAAGTAGAAGTACCAAAGGTAGAAGGACTTAGCATTACAGAAGCAAAAAAGGTTCTAGAAGAAGCTGGGCTAGATATTAGTTATGAAGAAACAGAAGAAGAAAATAGTAGTCGTATTATTACAAGCCAAATTCCAATAGAAGGGATAAAGGTAAATAGTGGTACGAAAGTAATAGTAGAATAAAAAATAAATAAAAAAATGTCAAACTATATACAAAAAAGAAATTTCGTTATATAATGTAAAAGGCAGATTTTAAGATGGAGAAAGGGGTATTAAATCCATGGAATTAAAAAGCATATTAGCAGGGCTAGAAGGCTTGAAAGTAAAAGGCAACTTAGAAGTAGAGATTGCCAATATTAGGAATAATTCAAAAGAGGTAAACAAGGGAGATATGTTTGTTGCTATTAAAGGATTTGACTTCGATGGACATGAACATATTGGGGAAGCAATAGAAAAGGGAGCTAAAGTAGTTTTAGCACAAACCGATGGGATTTCCAAAGAAGAGATAAAACAAATTCCAGAAGACGTAACCCTTGTTTTAGCAGAGAATACAAGATATGCATTAGCCATAGCGGCATGTAATTTTTATCATAATCCGTCTCAAAAAGTGAAGCTTATTGGAGTAACAGGAACAAAAGGTAAAACTACTACCACTTATATGATTCGTGATATTTTACAAAAACAGGGAATAAGAGTGGGGCTAATAGGAACGGTAGCATCGTATGTAGGAGATAAAAAAATAGCCGATAATCAAAATACAACACCAGAGAGTTTGAAATTGCAAGAGATATTCAGCAAAATGCTAGAAGAAAAATGCGAAGTGATAGTCATGGAAGTATCTTCTCAAAGCTTGAAACTAGATAGAGTGGCAGGGTGCCATTTCGATATTGGAATTTTTACCAATCTTTCGGAAGATCATATTAGCACAAAAGAACACCCAGACATGGAAGATTATTTCCAGTCCAAAGTGAAATTATTTAAAATGTGTTCAAAAGGCTACATCAATGCAGATGATATTTATGCAATTCGTATTCCAAAACTAGTACCAGAATGTCAATTTACCACTTTCGGAATTGATAACCATTGTGACTTTTTGGCAAAAGATATTACAGTAACTAACCAATATGTGGATTTTAAAGCAAAATTAGGAGATAGAAATGAGAGAATAAAGGTTTCTATTCCAGGAAGATTTAGCGTGTATAACTCGTTAGCAGCCATTGCAGTAGCACTTTCTTTTGGTTGTACCAGTGAAAACATTAAAGAAGCATTAGTGAATATTAGAGTTCCAGGAAGAAGTGAATTGGTAGATAATAAACTAGGGCTTACCATTATGATTGATTATGCACATACCCCAGAAAGTTTAGAAAAAATATTATCTTCTTTAAAAATTTATACCAAAGGAAGAGTGATTTGCGTATTTGGATGCGGAGGAGATAGAGACAAAAAGAAAAGACCAATGATGGGAGAAATCGCAGGAAGAGTAGCTGATTATACCATTATTACATCCGATAATCCAAGAACCGAGGAACCAGAAGAGATTATAAAAGAAATTGAAGAAGGTATTCAAAAAACAAAAGGAAAATATGAATGCATTACAGATCGAGTAGAAGCAATAAAAAAAGCCATTCAAATGGCAAATAAAAAGGATATTATTTTACTTGCAGGAAAAGGACATGAGCAGTATCAAGAAATTAACAAAAAGAGATATCCTTTTGATGAGAATAAGATTGTAAATGAGATTATAGAGGAAATTACAGAAAAACAATAATTGAATGAAAAGGAGAGGCAAAAACAATTATCTTTCATTCATAGACGAAGGAGGAAAAAACATGCAATACCAAAACAAAATATTACTACTGGCTTTTGGGGCAAGTGTAATATTATCGCTTATCATCGTACCAATATTAAGAAAACTAAAAGTCGGGCAAATAGAAAGACAAGAAGGACCACAGTCCCATCTAAAAAAACAAGGAACTCCTACTATGGGGGGAATTATCATGATTCTTGTGCTAATTGGGCTTGGAGCATTTATGTATTGGGATTATTCAAAAGACCAATTAGAAGTAGCAAAAGCATTATTACCATTAATAGGAGTAGCTGTTGGATTTGGGCTTATTGGCTTTATTGATGATTTCAAAAAATTAGTATTAAAAAACACAAAAGGGTTAAGTCCAAAGGCAAAAATGATAGGATTGTTAATCGTTGCAGTGGCCTATACTATTGTATTAGTAAAAGTATTTAACATAGGAACCGATATTTATCTTCCTTTTGTCAAAGAATCTATTACATTACCAATTTGGCTATACATTCCATTTGCGGTACTTGTAATGCTAGCAACTACCAATGCCGTTAATTTAACCGATGGAATAGATGGGTTGGCAACAAGTGTTACTACTATCATTTTAACTTGCTTAACCGTAATCTCTATTTTATTAGGTGTCAAAGAAGTTACTATAATAGGTACCATTTTAATAGGAGCATGTTTAGGTTTCTTATTATTTAACTTGCATCCTTCCAAAGTAATGATGGGAGATACAGGCTCTTTAATGCTAGGGGGAGCTATAGCAGGAATTGCATTATATTTAAAAATGCCATTGTTATTACTTATTTTAGCAATTATACCAATTATAGAAACATTGTCGGTAATGATACAAGTAGCTTATTTTAAAAAGACGGGAAACAGAGTATTTAAAATGACACCAATTCATCATCATTTTGAATTATCTGGTTGGAAAGAAAACAAAATTGTAGCTGTTTTTAGCTTGGTCACCTTAGTATGTTGCATCATAGGACTATATGCTATTTAATCTTTAAGGAAAAAAGATATTGTTATCATAAAATCATTTTATAAAATACAAAAGAATTAGAATATACCATTCTGATTATATTTTGCAGATGAGAAAGGATGGATAGATAGAATGCAGGAAGTGCATAAAATGCAAAAAAAAGAAAAAACTTTTCCTAAAAAGAAAAAAAGTCAAGTAGATTTTTTTCTTATTGTCATTATTATCATATTACTTTTATTTGGAATAATAATGGTATTATCTGCTAGTGCACCATCTGCTTTAGCAGAAACAGGAAATAGTTATGAATATGTCATCAGCCAAGTGCAATTTGCTATTTTGGGATTAGCCGTAATGTGGTTTTTTTCTAAATTAGATTATCATATTTATCAAAAACTATACTGGCCTGTTTATTGGCTTTCCGTGGGAATACTACTATTGGTTTTAATCCCTGGACTAGGTTCAGAAGGAGGAGGAGCTTCAAGGTGGATTGATTTGGGATTTACTCAATTCCAACCGTCCGAAATAACAAAGGTAGGATTAATCATCTTTTATGCGGGCTATTTAACGGATCATAAAGAAGATTTAAGAAGTTTTACGAAAGGATTTCTTTTACCACTTGTTTATTTAGCAATACCTGTATTAATAGCACTTTTCATTCAAAACCACTTAAGCGTTGGAATTATTATGACAGCCATTACCTTTGTAATGATGCTAATGGCAGGATGTAGATTACTATACTTTATCGTTTCAGGTCTTATTGTTGGAGGAGGCGGAATAGCAGCCTTAGCAATTTATTTATCCACAGCAGGAGATAGTGCGGGAGACGCAAGCTTCCGTTTAGGAAGAATCTTAAACTTTATGGATCCATGGCAAGACCCTACAGGAAAAGGATGGCAAACGATACAAGGGTTGTATGCCATTGGTTCTGGAGGATTATTTGGAGTAGGACTAGGAGAAAGCAAACAAAAATATTTGTATGTATCGGAACCACAAAATGACTTTATCTTTTCTATTTTAGCAGAAGAACTTGGATTTGTAGGTTGTGTTGTTGTCATTATTTTATTTGCTTTATTCATTTGGAGAGGAATCATTATAGCAATGAAAGCTCCCGATATGTTTTCTAGCTTACTTGCAATAGGAATTACGACACTTGTTATGGTGCAAGTTGCTTTAAATATTGGCGTTGTAACCAATACCATACCAAATACCGGTATTTCGTTACCATTCTTTAGTGCAGGTGGTACGGCACTTATTATCTTGCTGGGGATGTGTGGTATGTTGCTGAATATATCGAAATCGAGAGCAAAGGTGTAAGGAGTTGGTAAAATGAAAGCTGTAATTGCGGCAGCAGGAACAGGCGGGCATATTAATCCAGGAATTGCGATTGCAAATAAGATAAAGGAAAAAGAACCAGATTCTAAGATTGTATTTATTGGAACTGGTAGAGGCCTAGAGAATGATTTAGTACCACGTGCAGGTTACCCCTTAGAAAAAATCAATGCACATGGTATTGAAAGAAAGTTAACTATTGAGAATTTTAAAAATTTATATGCAACATTTAAGTCAATAGGTGAGGCCAAGAAAGTTTTAGAAAATTTTAGACCAGACGTTTTAATTGGAATGGGAGGCTATATTTGTGTTCCCTCTGTGATAGCGGCAAGAAAATTAAATATACCAGTGGTATTGCATGAGAGTAATGCGTTTCCAGGAATTGCGGTGAAGTTATTTAAGAAAAAGGCAAATAAAATTTTAGTGGGCTTCGAAGATGCAAAAAAAAGATTGGATAATGCAGAAAATGTAGTAGTAACTGGTAATCCTATTAAAATAAAAAGATTAAACTTAACGGAAACACAAAAAAACAAAATCTTGGCAAGTATCGGGTTAACAAGCGAAAAACCTTTGGTATTAGTATTTGGAGGAAGCCAAGGAGCCCAAAGTATTAATCGTAGTATGATAGAGATTATTGTTAATCGTAAAAATAAAGATTATCAAATTATGTGGGCAGCGGGCCCAGAACAATATGAAGAAATAAAGAAGCAACTTGAAGAAGTGAATATAAAGATAGATGCTATTCCAAATGTGAAAATTGTGCCATATATTTATAACATGGAAGAAATAATGAATGCATGCGATTTATTGGTGTGCAGAAGTGGTGCAATGACAATTACAGAAGTTGCTGTGGTAGGAAAACCAGCTATTTTTATTCCTTTTCCGTATGCAACTGAAAATCATCAAGAATATAATGCCAGAGTTTTGGAAAAGGTAGGTGCTGCTCAAATAATACTAAACAAAGACTTAAATTCCGAGATCTTAGGAAATACTATTTATCACATGGTAAAAAATAAAGAAAAACTAAAACAGATGGGAGAAAATGCTCACAAAGTAGCCATGCCAGATGTGGAAAATAGAATTTATGAGGAGATTAAGGGAATTATATAGAAATGTCGAAAAATGTCGAAACGTGCCATACGAAAGTTCTTGCTATTTTTGTAGTTTTGTAATATAGTAGAGAAGTACGCTATTCAAGAAAGGGGGAAAAAGAATGGAGTATTCAAAGAGTTTTTTTGGCAGAACTGTAATTGATTGTTCGGATTCAGAAGACATGAAGACAGATGAAAAAATTGAACTTGAATATTACGAAACCCACAACTTAGCGGAAAAAGACGAAAGAAAGTATGGAATTGAAATTATTAAAAGAAAGGAAAAATGCGAAAAATTTAATATTGAATCGAAAATAGTAAACAACATATCCAATGAAGAAAAAACAATAGATAAATTATTAGAAATTTTAATGTTAAACAAAGTAACACCTGTATCAGTTGATGATATAATTTCAGACATATCAGTTTTGGAATAAACCAAAACTGATTTTTTGACTCTTGTTACAGGATAATGATTAATCATTATTTTTTTTGAAATGCAAGTAGTAGGTACTTTTCATTTTGTATTTACTCCCCCCAACAGCGAACAGTCTGTAGTAAAAATTACAGGGCTTTTGCCTATTTCTACTTGAAGAAAAAACAAGTTTTTTCTTCAAGAGTAATTTTTTCACAGACTGTATCTTGTCGGTCCCCACCTTGAGTCGTAAATAAAAATGAAAAGTACCTACTACTTGCATTTCGAGACGAAAAGAAAATAAAATCATTATTCTGTAACTAATCGTTCTGGAAAATTCTACAAATAGCTTGCAAAATTAAGAAAAATACAGTATTATAATTAATAGACTGTTTTTAGGTATAATTTGTAAAAATTAATTATATACTAAGTAACATATGTAAAAATAGAAAGCAAGGTTTATAGGTAGAGCCAAAAACCTAAATTTTTGTAAAAGGAGCAACGTAATACAATAAAAAAGTATTACTAATATATAAAATGGCAGATAAATTGATTATTGTGGAATCACCAGCAAAAGCAAATACCATTAAAAAGTTTTTAGGCGGAAATACAAAGGTTGTAGCTTCCATGGGGCATATTCGTGATTTACCAAAATCCAAAATGGGAGTCGATATTGAGCATGATTTTGAACCAGAATATATAAATATTCGTGGAAAAGGAGATTTAATAAAATCACTAAAAGCAGATGCAAAAAAAGCCAAAAAAGTGTATCTTGCAACTGACCCGGACCGTGAGGGAGAAGCTATTGCATGGCATTTGGCGCATATATTAGAAATACCAGAGGATAGTGATTGCAGAGTAACCTTTAATGAAATTACAAAGGAAACAGTACAAAATTCTATTAAAAAGCCAAGAAAAATAGATATGAACTTAACAAATGCACAGCAAGCAAGACGTGTGCTAGATAGAATTGTGGGATATAAAATGAGTCCTGTTTTATGGAAAAAAGTAAGAAGAGGATTATCAGCAGGAAGAGTACAATCGGTTGCAGTTAAGTTAATTGTTGATCGCGAAGAAGAAATAGAAAAGTTTGTGCCAGAAGAATATTGGAATATTTATGCAACATTATTGGATGAAAATTCAAACAAAACGTTTCTTGCAAAACTATATGGTAAGAATAAAAAGAAAATAGAAATTCATCAAAAAGAAGAAGTAGACGAAATTCTAAAAGCAATACAAAATGGAAAATACATTGTTACCGAAGTAAAAAAGGGAGAAAGAAAAAGAACACCAGCACCTCCTTTTACAACTAGTACCATGCAACAAGAAGCATCTAGAAAATTAGGGTTTACCCTAAAGAAAACAATGTCTGTTGCACAAGGATTATATGAGGGAGTAAAAGTTCCAGAAAGAGGAACGGTGGGACTTATTACTTACATGAGAACTGACTCTACCAGAATTTCGGAAGAAGCAAGAGCAGCTGCAAAAAAAGAAATTATCAAACAATATGGAGAAGCCTATTACGAAAACCGTTACTATAAAACTAAACAAAATTCGCAAGATGCCCACGAGGGTATCCGACCAACCTATATTGACTTAAATCCAGAAATGCTAAAAGAATCTCTAACCAAGGACCAGTACAAACTATATAAATTAATCTACCAACGTTTCTTGGCTAGCCAAATGCAAGCTGCAGTATATGACACAATTTCAGCTAATATTGATGTAAATGATTATAACTTTAGAGCCAATGGTCAGTCTTTGAAATTTAAAGGATTTATGACACTATATGTAGAAACATCGGATGACAAAGCCGAAGAAAAAGAAGATGAATTTGTTCCGGATTTAAAAGAGGGGCAAGAAGTCATAAAGCAAAAATTAGACCCAAAACAAAGCTTTACCGAGCCACCACCAAGGTATACAGAAGCAAGTTTGGTAAAAGCCTTAGAAGAAAAGGGCATTGGAAGACCAAGTACCTATTCGCCAACCATTACTACAATTTTGGAAAGAAGATACATTGAAAAAGAGCAAAAGCAACTTGTACCAACCGAATTAGGAAAGGTAGTAAATAAACTTTTAACGGAAAACTTTTCGGACATTATTAATGTGGAATTTACTGCAAAAATAGAAGAAGAATTTGACGAAGTAGCAGAAGGAAAAGAAAATTGGAAGCAAGTAATACGTGATTTTTATGGACCTTTTGAAAAAGAAGTAGAAAGAGTAGATAAAGAACTAGAGCATGTAGAACTTACGGAAGAAGTTTCCGACGTACCATGTGAAAAATGTGGCAGAATGATGGTAATAAAATATGGAAGATATGGTAAATTTTTAGCATGCCCAGGCTATCCAGAATGTAAGAATGCAAAACCATTTGTAGAAACTATTGATGTGCCTTGCCCAAAATGCGGTGGCAAAATACAGGTACGAAAATCGAAGAAAAAACGTAAATTCTACATTTGTGAGAACAATCCAAAATCTTGTGACTTTATTTCGTGGAACAAGCCAAAGAAAGAGAAAAAATAATTATAGGTTAAAGGACTACTGCCTTTGTGCAAAAAACTTTGCACAAAAGGAGGTAGTCCTATTGTTTACTTTCCCAACTTATGATATAATATCTCACTAGGAAAATGAAAAGGAGTTATTTACGATGAATCGAAGAGAAGAACAATACAAAGTTTTTAAACAAGTGATACACACATTTTATCCCAGTGATAAAGAAAAAACAAAAGAAGTTCTTAGTAAAGTAAATAATGTAATAATAGAACCGAAATTAATCTATGATACTTTTCATAAAACACTTAAAGCAGAATTTAAAATAGGACATACTACTTTGTATAAAATAAAAAGTTTGCCAGAATTCTTTGAGAGAATGCTAAATGGAGATACCTATCAATATGGCTCTAAACTAAATTTTGTGCATTCAAAAGAAGCCTTTGCAGACGATCAGCAACCTCTTTTAAATTTTGTTTTAAAATATGCAGAGATTATAAAATATGCCAATGAAACGGTTGGCAGTTATGGCAAATACATGCGTACCATGAGCAATGAGTACATTACTATTTCTAATACGGGTTTGGATGAGCTATTTGATGTATTAGAGGGAAAGAAAGTACAATTCAAGCGTAATACCGAAGACGAGAATATTTTGTTTGAAGCTAAAAATCCAGATATTTTCTTTTCCATTGAGCAAGAAGAAAATGGAGATTATGTGCTTACGCCGAACATCGATATTTTTTCGTACGATATTTTGCAAGGAGCAAACTATTTATATCTATTAACGCAAAACACGCTATACCGTTGTGATAAGCATTTCGAAGAAACAACCTTAAAAATGCTCCATATTTATCGCGAAAATTATACAGCAGAAATTAGAATTAAAAGAGAAGAATTACCTAATTTTTGCTCTTTAATCTATCCAAAACTAAAACAAGAAATTTCTTTAAAAAATTTAGATGAAACGATTATTCAAAAATATATTCCTCAAGAGCTATTTATTAAGCTATACTTAGATTATGATGAAAACAATTATGTTATAGCTGATATAAAATTTGTGTATGGAGAGACGGAATTTAATCCTTTAAAAGAAGAGCAAGTGAATGTAGCAAGAGATATAGCTAAAGAAAATGAATATTTAGATATTTTTGTAAATACTGGATTTATGCTAGATAGACAAAACCATCGTCTTATTTTGGCAAGCGAAGAAAAAATATATCATTTTCTTTCGGAGGAAATTGAAGTTTACATGCAAAAATTTGAGGTTCTAGCAACGGATACCTTTAAAAAAAGAGAAATCCGAAAACCTAAAATCAGTTCTATTGGCGTTAGGATAGAAAATAATTTGCTTAAAATCGATTTTTCGCAAATGGATTTCGATATTGAAGAATTAAAAGAAATCATGCAGAAATATCGTTTAAAAAAGAAGTATCATCGTTTAAAAGATGGAAGCTTTTTAGACTTGGAAGAAAGTGAAACCATGTACTTTATGGATAGCTTGCTAGAAAACGAAGAAGTAAGCTATGAAGAAATTAAGCAAGGAGAAATTAGCTTGCCAGTGGCACGTAGTTTGTACCTTGACCAAATGCTACAAGGAATACAGACAAATGTATCGAAAAATGAAAATTACAAAAAAATAGTGAATCAAGTTGCAAAAAGAGAAATGGAAGATGTGGCACAAGTTCCACAAGGGTTAAAGTCAAGCTTAAGAAGCTATCAAAAAATAGGGTATCAATGGCTTAAAGTCTTAGATTCCTACCATTTTGGTGGAATTTTAGCAGATGATATGGGGCTTCGGAAAAACCATACAATTACTTGTTGTATTACTAGCTTATCAAGAAGAAACAGAAAATCCAAAACCAAGCATGGTAGTATGTCCAAGTTCTCTAACACTAAATTGGCAAAACGAAATAAATAAATTTGCGCCAAGCATTTCTACTTTGGTAATTCATGGAACAGCAGAAGAAAGAGAAAAACAAATAAAAAAGATTCCTCATTATGCATTAGTAATTACTTCTTATGATTTACTGAAAAGAGATATTGAAATCTATAAAGAATGTGATTATTCTTTTAAATTTATTATTGCAGATGAAGCACAATACATTAAAAATAATAATACGCAAAATGCAAGAACCATTAAGAAAATAAAAGCAGATACAAGGTTTGCACTAACAGGAACGCCTATCGAAAATGCGCTTTCTGAATTATGGTCTATTTTTGACTTTATTATGCCAGGATATTTATATTCCTATAAAAAATTTAAAGAACTATATGAAATGCCGATTGTGAGAGATAATAGCCAGCAAGCCATGCGTAAATTAAAAATGTTAATAGAGCCATTTATTCTTCGTAGAACAAAAAAAGAAGTGCTTACAGAACTTCCCGATAAAACTATTAGTGTTCTTAATAACGAAATGCAAGGGGAACAATTGGAGATTTATCGTACCTATTTAGCTAATGCAAAAAGAGAAGTAGCACAGGAATTAAAAGAAAATGGATTAGAAAAAAGCCAAATCAAAATTTTAGCGCTATTAATGCGATTACGACAAATATGTTGTCATCCATCTTTATTTATTGAAAACTATCAAGGGGAAAGTAGCAAATTGAACCAATGCATCGAATTATTGAAAGATGCTATTTTATCAGGTCACAAAATCTTGTTATTTTCCGGATATTCTAGTATGTTAGAAATGATAGAAAAAGAGTTGAAAAAAGAGAAAATTTCCTATTTTAAACTAACCGGGCAAACCAAAGTAGGAGATAGAATAAAGCTAGTAGAGGAATTTAATAATAATCCAGAAATAAAAGTATTTTTAATTTCCTTAAAAGCAGGAGGAACAGGTCTAAACCTTATTGGAGCAGATATGGTAATTCATTATGACCCATGGTGGAATTTATCTGCCGAAAATCAAGCAACCGATAGGACATATCGCATCGGGCAAAAGAAAAATGTACAAGTATATAAATTAATTACTAAAGATTCTATTGAAGAAAGAATTTTTGAATTACAGGAAAGAAAAGCTAATTTGGCCAAAATGATGCTTTCTACGGAAACGACTTTCTTAAATAGGCTTTCGAAAGAGGATGTTATGGCGCTTTTTGAATAGAAAAGGAATGAGTTAAGAAATGCAAAATCAAATTACAATAATTGGAGGAGGTTTAGCAGGGTGCGAAGCTGCTTACCAAATTGCAAAAAGAGGAATACCAGTAAAACTTTATGAAATGAAGCCGGTGAAGTTTTCGCCAGCACATCATAATAACAATCTTGCAGAAATTGTTTGTAGCAATTCTTTTAAATCGAATTTACATACAAATGCTTGTGGATTATTAAAAGAAGAACTTAGAATACTAGATTCGCTTCTTATAAAAACAGCAGACGAAGTTGCCGTTCCAGCAGGACAAGCTTTGGCAGTAGATAGGGAAAAATTTGCAGAAGCTGTAACTAAGAAAATAGGAAGTTTGAAAAATGTGGAAATTGCAAGGCAAGAAGTAGGAAAAGCTGGAGATAAATCTTTAGAACAACTAGCAAAAGAGGGAATTGTTATTGTGGCAACAGGTCCGCTTACCTCTGATGCCCTTTCAAGTGAAATAAGAGAGCTTACTGGAAGTGAGGGGTTGCATTTTTATGATGCAGCAGCTCCAATAATAGAAAAGGAAAGTATCGATATGAATATTGCCTTTTGGGGAGATCGTTATGCACAAGAAAGAGGCAAAGAAGAAGAGCTAGAAGTATGGAAAGAGAGAATTAGTCAAAACAAAGAAAATAATTATATCAATCTTCCAATGAATAAAGAAGAATATGAAGCTTTTTGGAAAGAGCTAGTAAATGCAGAAGTAGTAGAATTACACCAATTTGAGAAAAGAGAAATCTTTGAGGGATGTATGCCAATAGAAGTAATGGCAAAAAGAGGAATAGATACTTTGCGTTTTGGACCATTAAAGCCAGTTGGATTTACAGACCCACGAACGGGAAGAAGACCATATGCGGTAGTACAACTAAGGCAAGATAATACAGAGGGCAACTTATTTAATATGGTTGGTTTTCAAACAAACTTGAAATATGGAGAACAAAAACGAGTATTTTCTATGATACCAGGCTTACAAAATGCTGAATTTGTAAAATACGGTGTTATGCATCGCAATACTTTCATTAATTCGCCAGAACTTTTAGAACCTACCTACCAGCTAAAAAACAATCGAAATATTTTCTTTGCAGGGCAAATAACAGGAGTAGAGGGATATGTAGAATCTATTGCATCTGGACTGGTAGCTGGATTAAATGCGGTAAAGTTATATCAAGCCATGCAAGAAAGAGAAGAAATGAAAGAAAAATGGGTTGTTTTTCCTAAAGAAACTATGATTGGCGCTCTTTCCAACTATATAGCAACAGAAAACAAAAACTTCCAACCAATGAATGCTAACTTTGGTATTTTACCGGAACTACCAGAAAAAATAAAAGACAAAAAACAAAAGTATGGGAAGTTGGCAGATAGAGCTTTGAAAGCAATTCGTTTTAGTTTTATAAATTTATAAAAATGTCTTGCTTTTTGTAAAATTTATTGTTACTATTTATATAGAAAAATGAAGAAGTATACATAAAACTTGCAAAGCGATGGAAAATTTGGTATAATATAAGATAGTTGAAAAATGAGAAAAATTGGGAGGAAAAAGAATGGAAGAAAATCTAAATAAACTTCTAATGGAAGAAATATTGGAAGCAACCCGCAAATTATCACAAGAAAGAACGAGTATAGAAAGTGTTTTGAACGGACAAAATACGGTAGATGGCAGCGCAATCGAGGGAGCAGAGGATTATCAAAGATTATTACAAGAAAAAGCACAATATGAAGCAGAAATAAAGAAATTAGAAGGTAGAAAAGAAGTAGAAAATGGTACTTTTGTACCTACAAGATTGCAAACAGAATATGAAGGGGAATTAAATAAAATCAACGAATATATCTCAAAATATGAGCAAAAATTCCAAGCAGAATTAGCAGATAAAAAAGAACAATTTGATATACTAGCAACAGAGTATAATCAAATTACAGACGCTGTTAAAGTAAAAGAGAGAATTGAAGCAGAAGAAAAAGAGATAGAACCTCAATATACAAGATTATTGAAACAAAAGGAAGATTGCGAAGCAGAGCTTGCAAAGTTGGATGGTAGAAGAGAATTAAGAGATGGCACTTTTGGACCAACAAGAGAGCAAGAAGAGTACGAAAGAGAACTAGTAAAAATAAATAGTTCTATTGCAAAGTTTGCAACACTAAAAGACCAAAACAGAAAAGAATTGGAAGAACAAGAAAAATTGGTAGAAAGTTTATATGCAAAATATGATATTAGAAATAAGGCTAAAGCAAAAGAAACAGAGCAACCAGCTAAAGTAGAAGAAAACGAAGCGGAAATAAGAAAGCAAGAAGCTGAAATGTGGGATAACTATAGAAAAGAGCAAGAACAAGCTGAGCGTGCAAAAGAAGGACAAATAGAGGAGGCTTTTGAGAAAAAGCAAGAGCAAGAAGAAATAGACGATTTACAAGCAACCTATCAAGCACAAAAAGAGGCAGATACTTATTTTACAGAAAGAGATAAAAAAGAAGGAGAGCAAGGTACTCCTTTTGGAACAGGAAAACCAGCAGGAATAGGTACAAAGCCAGAGCAAGAACCAGCAGGAAAACCTAAATTAGACCAGTTATTAACTGCAGTAGAATGCAAAGTTGAAAATGGAAAAGTGGTTTATGTTATTTCGTATTTAGATGAAAATGATAAAGAGGGGCAATTTGAGGTAGCAGATATAGTACCACACAAGATGAGCGAACAAGAAAAAGAAAATATGAAAAGAGTAATAGATCCAGCTTATTTTAGTAGTGTAGATATTGATATAGCCGATATATTATCAAGAAGTGATATTGTTGAGAACACAAATCTTTATGGACAATATATTGATTTTGTAAGGGATATGAAAGACGGAAAAGATAAATTGGAGAATGATATTCAAATAACTTATAACTTAGAAAATTTAAGAGAAGCAACAGATTTATCTTGGAGAGAAAGATTAATGCTTAGAAGGCTTGCTAGAAATAATCAAAAGTATGGAATAGCAGATTATATAAAACCAAAGAGCAGAATAAAACAATTCTTTGAAAGATTTACACAGAAAAAATTAGAGCCAGCTGCTTTAAAGCAAGAATATTTAACAGAAGAACAAGCAATGTTACAAACTTTAGAAGATTTAGGAAAGGAATCTGGCTTTAACATCATTCAATTTATTGAGCAACAAGAGCAAGCACAGGGAAAAAGTTTTTCATTAGAAGAGAAAAATAAAATAATACAACAATATGGAAAAATGACACAAGGTGAGCAAAATAATGATATAAGAAATAGGGTTAAGGTAAATCCAGTGGATTTGAAAAGTGAGAAAGCTACAGCAAAACCAGAGGTGCAACAAAAAGAAAATACATCAAAAGCTGGCAGAGAACCAGGAGACGAGTAATAAGAGATAGCTATGAAAATAAACATAAAAAATCCATATTTTCCTTGACTTACCAGTAAAAACGTGATAAAATTATTACCGTTAGTATAAAATGCTTATACTAGCGGTATTTTACTGTATGAAAAAGAAAATGAATACAGTAAAATATTAAAAGGATTAAAAAAATCCTTTTTAGTAAAATAAAAACAAGAAAAGAGGTGAAATTTAAGTGCCAACAATTAATCAATTAGTAAGAAAAGGAAGAAAAAGTTCTACAACAAAGTCTACAGCACCAGCTTTACAACATGGTTATAATTCAAGAAACAAAAGGGTAACCAATAAAAGATCTCCACAAAAAAGAGGTGTTTGTACCGTTGTAAAAACAGTAACACCAAAGAAGCCAAACTCTGCTTTAAGAAAAGTTGCCAGAGTTAGACTTTCTAATGGATATGAAGTAACTTCTTATATCCCAGGTATTGGACACAACTTACAAGAGCACAGTGTTGTTCTAATAAGAGGAGGAAGAGTAAAAGACCTTCCAGGTGTTAGATACCACATTATTAGAGGTACATTAGATACTGCCGGAGTTAAAGACAGAATGCAAGGTAGATCTAAGTATGGAGCTAAAAAACCTAAAAAATAGTAAAATAAATGAAAAGCGGCATCTTGCGTTGTCAAGCTGCATAAATTTTTTCTCGACATACAAACGTATAGTCTCAAAAAATTTATTTGCTTTCCTAGCAATATACCACTTTTGCTTTATTTTACAGAGCCTTATATAGAAAACAGGCAATTTTAGGTAATGGTGCTTATAGGAAATTACTAATTTAAGGTACTTAAATTTAGAATAGATTATAAAGCACTATGCGGAAAAGAGAAAATCTTTTCAGAGTAACTTAGGTATTTCTTTAAATACCAAAGATATTAAAAATATCGAGAAAAGGAGTGAAGAATAGTGCCAAGAAGAGGATTTATTGCAAAAAGAGATGTTTTACCAGATCCAATTTACAATAGCAAAGTTGTTACAAAATTAATTAACAATGTTATGTTAGATGGTAAAAAAACAGTTGCACAATCAATTGTATATGATGCTTTCAATATCATAAAGGAAAAAGAACAAAAAGATCCATTAGAAGTATTTGAAGCAGCTCTTGAAAATGTAATGCCAGTTCTAGAAGTAAAAGCTAGAAGAATTGGTGGAGCAACTTACCAAGTTCCTATTGAAATTAGACCAGAAAGAAGACAAACATTAGGACTAAGATGGTTAGTAATCTATGCAAGAAATAGACATGAAAAAACAATGTCTCAAAAATTAGCAGCTGAAATTATGGATGCAGTAGCTGGAAA
>CALXKT010000026.1 GCA_944388985.1 uncultured Clostridia bacterium
CTAACAAAAGAAGCAATTGCTTTAGATTATTTAAATTCTTCTTTCCTACAAATCCTGTGCAAGCAAAAAGATTTCCGACTTCAAAACTTAATACACTCTTATACAATACCTCTTTTGGTAGCATTGGCTGCATTACTGCTTCCATAGTCGTTACTACTATTTTCGCTTCTTTACCTACTATTTTATTTAGCACTTCAATTCTCGCAAAAGGCAAATCTTTGCTTTCAGAAATGTAATCATAAGAAGCAATTTCCCTTTTGCCAAAATAAACTACTTGGTCTGTAAAATAACTTAAATCTTTAACCAATTGTCTTGCTTGCAATTCGTTATAGGTAACAAGGCAAATTGGCTTTTTTATTGTATCTGCAAGAGATGCAATAAGGTGGGATTTTCCCACGAACGATAGCCCCGATATATTTATCGGGGTTTCTTTTCGTTCTATTTCTGCTACTAATTCTTTAAATTTTTCTGCTGTCTCTAATTTTTGTATTAGCAAATTTTTCATCGTATCATTTCCTTATATTCCTATTTTGTAATGGAAATAATTTTATATTTTATTACGCCTGCTGGTGCTTGTGCTTCTACTACTTGACCTTTTTTGGCTCCCATAAGAGCAGCACCAATTGGAGATTCGTTTGAAATTTTGTTTTGTGCCAAATCCACTTCTGTAGAGCCTACAATGGTATAAGATTCTTCCTCATTAAATTCGATATCTAAT
Organism: uncultured Clostridia bacterium; assembly: GCA_944388985.1. Taxonomy (GTDB): domain Bacteria; phylum Bacillota; class Clostridia; order TANB77; family CAG-508; genus CALXVA01. The sequence continues at coordinate 719 of CALXKT010000026.1, forward strand.
ACCTTTACGGTATTTCCTACTTGGACTGTTTTGGTATCTATTTCAGACTCATCTATAATCTTAGCATATCTTAACTTATTTTCTAATTCTGCAATTTTCGTCTCGTTCGCAGCTTGTGCATTTTTTGCTTCATCATATTCAGAATTTTCAGATAAATCGCCAAAGCCCAAAGCTACTTTAATTCTTTCTGCAATTTCTGCTCTTTTTTCAGTTGTTAAATATTCTAATTCTTTTTCTAAGTTGTCATATCCTTCTTGCGTTAATAATACTTCTTTTTCAGAATCCATTTTGTCTCCCTCCTTTTCTGTACGTAAATCGCGAAAAAATGCATCCGAAAATGCACTTTTAAACAACAAGTTATATATTAAACTAATTTTCGCATTTTGTCAAGATTTCTTTTTTGAATTTTCTGTAACTCTTCTGTGAAAATTTCTCCATTATTGCCAATTAGGTGCGTTATTTTTACCTCATCTTGCTTTATTCTCTCGTATACATCCTCTTGCTTCCTTTTAGTAACATTATCTTGTAACAAAACACTTTCATACAACTGTGCTAAATCAAAATTGCTCCCAATCTGCTCAAACTTTTCCATATACTCGTCCGGGCAAGAAATAGCAAAATAATTAATGTTTATTCCATCAAAATTAGGGTCATCTTGTTTTACATTTTCCCTTATATTGATTACAATTGCATTTCGATTTATTTGATATTTATTCAGCTCTTGTTTTGTCAAGTTCACATTCAATATATATTTTGCTCTTTTTAATGCTTTTCTTTTGTTGTTTGAAACCGAAATCAACACATTTTCTTTTTCAAGTAACTGTTCTTGAAAAAGCTTCATATGCTTAATGTCGTTAGTAACAATATTAGTCATTCGAAAGCTTTCGATAAAACTTTGCAAAAAATCCAGATTAATTTTCTCGTCTTTACGAAAGAGAATATAAATTTCTTCTTGTTTTTTATTGGTTCCTTGCTGTTTTAAAATATATTCCAGTAAATCCATTTCCATATATTCCATTAATTTTTTGCCTGTTGCTAGCTGTATATTTCCCTTTCCTTGTAATAACAAGCTTTCTATTATCTCTTCTTTAAACTCTCCATCTAGTTCTTTTGAAAATACCAGGATTTCTATTTCGTGTTTTATTATATATTTTACTAATTTCTTTTTTATACCTTTTTTCTGTGCATCGTGAATAGTTATAATGGAATTATTGTCCAGTATTTTAATTTCTATACTAGGAAAAATTTTCCTAACTACTTTTTCTTCTTTAATATAGGCTACTGTTCCCATAAAATCACCTGCCTTGTCTTAAAATATATGTTGGCAGGTTGCAATTTATTACTTATTCTAAATTCCCAATTCTTCTGCAATTACATTCCATATTGAATCTGGCTCTCTGTCTTTTTCCCAATATGCTGCTCCGGCTAATTGATATTCATCAATTAAATCTAGTTTTGCACGAATGGATTTTTCTTCTTCCATCCATATTTTAGTAGTAACACCATTTTGCGTAAATTCTACATAATATTGTTTTAAATTGTCATCCCATGTGCGTGATGCACTATCTGGAATTAAATCTTCTAAATCTTTCATATCTACTGAAAAAGACTCTTTTTCTCCATTTTCTTCATCCCATACTCTTGTATAAAAAGGAATACCTAAAATTAATTTATCAGCCTCTACACCCTCTTGTCCCAAAAACTTCTGCACATTTGCTTCTACCCAGTCACATCCTGCTGTTGTTCCCTCTATAGCAGATGTACTACCGTTTTGGTCATAAGCCATAAATACAATATAATCTGCTACTTGTCCAATCGTATAACGATCATAACATAAAGACCATTCTTCGCTTCCATCTGGTGCCGTTACATCTACAGATAGCACTGCTCCTATTTCTTGTAAACGAGGTTTTAGCTCAATAATAAACCTTGAAAATAAATCTTTATCCTCATCATGCATATATTCAAAGTCAATATTAATACCATCTAAATCATACTCTAACACTAAGGAAACAATATTTTCAATAAGCGTATGGCGCAAATTGTAATCTCTCATTATTTCTGCTGTAGTCTCAATATAGGAATTATTCGAAATGCTTGGCCATACTTTATAACCATTTTCATGTGCCCATGCAATGTACCTTTTTCCTTCTTCTCCCGCATTTTCATTAATTTGTCCCTTACCTTCATCTACTAAAGTAAAAAATGTTGGACTTACTACATTTACTCCCGTTATGGTGCTTCCGCTTCTGTCTGGTGGATATACATATTCGGAAAAATAATCCCATACCATGCTAACAGTTCCTTCAATTTGCTTGCTTTCTGCCATTGCCTCTCTTACCACGTATTCATTAACAACTGTATTTTCTTTCACATAACCTAACTTTCCAGCATCTGTTCTAATTTCTGTCCAACCATCTACTGTATTATTTTTATTTTCCTCATTCTGTACAACTGTAAAAGTCTCGCCTGCGGTTACTTCATCCACTGTTCTAGAAAAAACAGTTGGATATGCTTTCACACTATTATCTTTCGTGCTATCTGCAAGTACATATTTTCTATCTCTGGAATCCACTGTAACTGTATTGGTAGATTCTATATAACTAATTTCTACATTATAAATATCTTTAAAATTTGAAAAAGGTAGATACAACGTATCATTTCTTTCTAAAATGGTTCCAGATGTTGCAACTTCTGATCCGTTATTGACTAATGTTTTCTCGCCAACTTTCATACTTGCTATTTTGTTATCCGAGGTTGTAACAATTAAGTTATATTGCTCATCATAATAAACATAAGGGTCAAAGAAATTTTCGATATCTTCTTGCGCAATATATACTACTCCATTCTCAACAATAACCTCTTTTTTCAAATTTGCTGTTACATTACTATTATTGATAATCAAATTTGCTGTATCGGTAATGTCTTCATTTACATAGTTAGGTGCAATGCTTATAACCCAAAACACCAAGCCTAAAAAAATGGCTACAATGATTATTTTTTGAATTATTTTACTTTTTACTTTTTCTTCTCTTTTGGCTCTTCTGGACATTTATTCTCTCCTATTTTTCTTTTTTGTTTTTTCTTGTAATACTATACCATAAAAAGTACTTTTGGACAAGCATTTTTAAATTTGTTTTTTAATAACTTTGAACAAAAGGGACACTCCTAAACGTTCACAAGCTTGAACAAAAGGCAGTAGTCCCTTTTGTTCAAGCTCGTTTTCCTAGATTTGCTAATCAAAAATAAATAATCAGTGCTCCAATAATTGCAATAATAAATCCTAATATTTTTAGCCCCCATGCTGCTTGGTTTTGGTCTCCGAATCCAAAAAACTTTTTGGTCAGAATGCGAGCATCGTATACCATAATAACACCTACTAATGCTAAAATTAGTCCTATAAAATTCACGATTGTTTCCATCTTTCGCTCTTCTTTCCTTTCTTAATTCACAAACTTGGTTGGAAAAGGACCCACCTTAAAAGAATTCTACCGTATACTTGCATTCAAAAGTTTCTCTTGGTTTTAATGAAATAATATCTTGCTTTTGAATAAATACTCCTGTACTTTTTATGGTATCTGCTGTAGAGTACCATGGCTCAATACACAAAAATGGAGCATTTGGCTTTGACCATACACCCAAATAAGGGAACCCTGTAAAATCCACAGTAAGTAGTTTTTTTCCGGTTGCTTTATTCATCAAGCTTATTTTGTGAGAAGTAATTCCTTTCATAATTAAGGCATCATTATTAAAAGTATCTGGTCCTATGGCAATTCTTCTTTTATCTAGCATAATATTTCTTGCGTATTCGGTTCCAACTAATCCATCTACCAGATATAAAAAATGGATTTTATCTTCGTCTTCTTCAAATTCTAAATAGTAATTTCCTCTTTTTAGTTCCTCTTGATCTATTTTAAACGCAGGATGTCCACCTATTCCAAAAGGAAGTGTGCCGTCTCCTGTATTAATTACTTTATAAATGGTTGTAACTTTATTTTCATCCATACGATAAGTAGTATAAAGTTCAAAATCGTAAGGATATCTATTTTTTGTAATTTTATTACTCTTTAAAACATAGGAATGAAAATTATCAAGCTTCGTAATTGGTTCGAATTCAAAATCTCTAGCAAATCCATGTTGTGGCATTTCATATATTCTACCATTAATAATGGTTTGATTTTTCTTTAGCTTACCTACTACTGGAAATAGTACAGGCCAATGCCTTTTCCAATATACTTTTCCATTTTCGTCTACACAATCTAGTCCTTGGTGGATTCTTTCTTCCCCATCTAACTTGAAGCTTACTAATTCTCCACCCATTTTCGAGGTTAGCATTTTCGTATACATCTATGTTCTCTCCTATTCTACAAAATTCTACAAAAATTTCATATATATCATAGTGTTTTTTTATGTAAATGTCAATACTTTTGCTTCAATTTTTGTTAAAAAGACGAGAGTAGATTTTCTTCTCTTTTTTGTTCTCAGTAGTCTAATTTTTTCTTTTATATAAAAGGCGAAGCCTATTAGACCTCGCCTTTTTCCTGTTTTTTATGCTAGAGTTTCTGCTTAAGTTTTCTATTTAGGAAATAGTCATTTTGCAAATATTCTGTAACCACTTCCTATCTTAAAAACGAAATGCTACCGCTCCGTATGGCGGAAGAAAATGCTCATTTCCTCCATTGATTTGGAAAATTTGCTTTGCGCCCACCGTATTTACATACGGTGCATAGATTTTCTGTTGCTCAGAAGTTCGATTAATATACGCTGTGATAATGCCTTGATTGCTTCTTCTTGTAATTTCAAGAATTTTGCCATCAGCATACGTAAATTGGTCTCCCCCTGCCAAAATATCCATATTCTTTTTTCGCATTGTTCCAAGACCAATGTAAAATTGTCTTAAGTCTTTGTTTTCCTGTTGCCACGGATATGTTTTGCGGTTGAAAGGGTCCTTGTAACCCGCTACTCCAACTTCTGTCCCATAGAAAAGAATCGGAATTCCTTTCATTAGATATTGGATAAAAGCTGCAATTTTCAACATTGCCATTGCATTTCCATGCAATACATTGTCATGCTCTGCTTCCCACTTTCGAAATCCATAGGTATCGAATCCGCGGTTGGTACGCCACGGCCCTTCAATATCCCATATCCTACCTGCAAAGGGTTCTTGCAACATTCCCTCTCCAGCCAGCATGGTAATCGCTCGCGGAGTATCGTGTGTGTCCAAATGGTTCCAAAGTACATCATGGACTTCTACTGGATATTTTGCTAGGAAATTCATGCACGCATTAAAATGCAGGTAATTTCCGTACCGTACCCAACGCAGAATAACATCTGCTTGCGGATAGTTCATAAGGCTATTTACTTGCCCATCATAGATTTGCGGATTTTCGCGATGAATAGCAAAATCCCACATTTCGCTGACAGTCAAAATTTCTTTGTTTTCCTCTTGAAGCACACTCTGTTGACTTTTTAAAAATTCACTTGGAAAAATTTCGCCAAGGTCATAGCGAACTCCGTCTGCACCGTGTTTGATATACTTTTCTGTTTCTTTCTTGGCAAAATCTTGAAAACCAGCATTCTGTTTATTGGTTTGTGACATTGTTTTGAACCCAAACCAATAGACAGGATTTCCTCTCTCGTCCCATTCAAACCAGCTTTTATACGGTTCTACTCCTTGCAAAGCCTTTTGGAAGAATTCGCTATAAGAACCCATATGATTGTAAACCAAATCAACAATCACTACCATGTTTCGCTTATGTGCTTCCACACATAAATTCGAAAAATCCTCCCAAGTTCCAATGTAGGGGTCCAAAACAGTTTGGTCTCCCACATCATAATGGTGGTTGTCCATTGTTTGCGAGATAGGACTTAAAAACAAAAGATCTACGCCAAGTTCTGCAATATAGTCTAGCTTTTCTGTAATGCCTTGCAAATCCCCTCCATAGAAATATCTGTTTCGGTACTCACCGTCCTGGTCTGGCCACCAGTCTGGCATTGCATCATTCCATACCTTAACTTTTCTTCCTTCTACATAAGGTAGCTCCTTTCCGCTTCTCTGGTACCGGTCCACAAAAATGTGGTACCCAATTCTACCTTTGAAGTTTTCCATAACCTGTAGTCTAGCCATTGTTTTTCCTCCTTTTAATTAAAAGCAAGATGTGTATTCGTTTCATGCCATAACTTTACTACCTTTTTGCCTTATTGTCAAGAAAAAAAGGGGCGGTCCCCTTTTTCCCACTATTTTTTCTTCTTCTTTTGCACTGAAAATCCAAATCTGCCTATTTTTCTTCCTAGACTATAATAATGCCCATTGGAATATGCAATTAAATGACATTTTGAAATATCAAAAGCTCCTTTTTCATCAATATATTGCTCATCTGCATCAATTGATAACACTTCTGCCACAAATACATGATGGCTTCCTAGCTCTCGTATTTCCTTTACCCTACATTCAATGGCTACTGGACTTTCTTTTATAACAGGGCACTTAACAAACTGTGCCTTTTCTTTAGTAAGATGCATTTCTTTAAATTTATCTACCTTCGCGCCAGTTTTAACACCACACCAATCTGTTGCATATGCTAATTTTTCATTCGTAAGATTAATAACAAACTCTCCTTGCTCTTTAATTAAGTTATATGAATAACGCTCCGGTCTTACCGAAATATAGCACATAGCGGGATTGGTATTAAGAATCCCTGTCCATGCTACCGTCATAATATTCGATTTTTCCATCGTTCCACACGACACCATTACCGCTGGAAGTGGATAAATAAATGTTCCTGCTTTCCAAATCTTTCTGCTCATTATCTTCCTCCTTTTTCGCCCCCCTTGAACAGAAGGGACACTCCTTTTTGTTCAAGATCTTAAACGTTTAGGAGTGTCCCTCCTGTTCAAGCTCCCAAGCTTCCAAACTTTGCCTCACGTTAAATGCTAATTCTGTCTTCGAATTTTTCTTCTACCAATTTACGCAATTTTCTATTTTCCTCTTTTTCTAGTTTTGGATCCTCTTCTTCTATTTTCGCAGTCAATGCCTGCACCTCTTTCAAAATTGCAACATCTTCAAAAAGGTTAGCTATTTTAAATTCTGGCAAGCCATGTTGTCTTGTTCCAAAAAATTCGCCAGACCCACGTAGTTCCAAGTCTTTCTCTGCTACAATAAATCCATTGTCTGTCTCTTTCATTATTTTCATTCTTTCTCTCGTTGTTTTGGAATTTCCCTCGTAAATTAATATACAATAGGATTGATACTCTCCTCTTCCTACTCTGCCACGCAATTGGTGAAGCTGTGCTAACCCAAAATGTTCTGCGTTTTGTACCACCATAATATTCGCATTTGGCACATTTACTCCTACCTCAATTACCGTAGTAGAAACGAGTATTTGAATTTCTCCCTCTTTAAACTTTTGCATAATTTCATCTTTTTCTTTTTGCTTCATTTTGCCGTGTAAACAAGCCACCTTAAACTCTGGAAAAACAGCATTTTGGTACTTTTCTGCCAATTCCGTTGCCGAAATAAAATTGTCAAACTCCTCGCTTTCTTCCACCAAAGGACACACTACATACGCTTGTCTTCCTTTTACTACATTCGAACGAATAAACTCTTCCACTCTTCTTTCATAGTTTTTGGTAACCGGATAAGTTTCTATTTTCTTTCTATTTGGTGGAAGCTCATCAATGATAGAAATATCCAAATCCCCATAAAGAATAAGGGCCAATGTTCTTGGAATCGGTGTTGCCGTCATAACTAATACATCTGGATTGCTTCCTTTTGCCACAATGTTAGCTCTCTGCCTTACACCAAAACGATGCTGCTCATCCGTCACAACCAATCCTAAGTTTTTAAATTCAACATCTTCCACCAATAACGCATGCGTTCCTATCAAAACATCAATTTCTCCATTTTTTAGTTGTTCCAGCACTTCTTTACGTTTTTTTGCTCGCATTCCGCCTAGCAATAGCTCGCATTTTACTCCAAAAGGCTCTAATACTCTACAAAATTCCTGCATATGTTGTTCTGCTAAAATGGCAGTAGGAGCCATAATTGCAGATTGATAGCCACATTTTGCAGCTTTATACGCAGCAATAATCGATACAATTGTTTTTCCAGAGCCGACATCTCCTTGGAGTAATCGGTTCATTGGTTTATTGCTTTCCATGTCTCCATCAATTTCTTCTAACACACGAAGTTGCGCCTTTGTTAGCTTAAATGGAAGAGAATTAATAACATCCGACATTTTTACTTCTTTGCTAAACACAATTCCATCCGTTTCTTTGTCATATCTAGATTTTAAGCTAGAAAGCGCCAATTGCACCGTAAGTAGCTCTTCAAACACAAATCTTTTTCGTGCCTTGCTATATTCTTCAAAATTGGATGGAAAATGAATTTGCTTAGTTGCTGTATTAATATCATCCAAATGATAGGTTTCTAAAAGATATTCTGGAAGTGTTTCATCTAACTTTCCAAATACGAGCTTTAGCCCATTTTCAATAATATTTCTTAACTTGTTCTGCGATAACTGATAAGTAAGCGGATAAATGGGAATAATTTTTCCTGTATTTTTGTTTAGTCCATCTTTATCAAAAACCGGCCTAGTCATTTCTATTCTGCCATATTTGATGCTCACTTTTCCATAGAACCTATATCTTTCTCCCACCTTAAATTTATTTTTCAAATAGGTCTGGTTAAACCATGTAAGCACACAATCTCCTGTATCATCTCGCACTAACATTTTTAGCATTACTTTGTTTCTAGCAAATCTCGTTTCATTCATATTGCTTGCACAAATAACATCAATTAATGCTTCCTCGCCATCTACTAGTTCATTTATTTTTTTTGGTTTCCCTCTATCTTCGTAATTTCTTGGAAAAAAGGTAATTAAATCCCCTAAGGTTTGGATGCCCAATTTTTGCAACAGTACCACATTGTTTGGTCCAACCCCTTTGATATACTGCACGTCTTGTTTTAAATCTATCATGGTACCTCCTTTTTTCCATACTATATCACATTTTGTAATATTTTGCTATAGAAAATTGAGATGGTGTGGTAGAATTTTAATCATATTTTTAATATTTCTGTAATATTATTGTAATATTGAGCTATATTTTTTACATAATTTTGCATTTTTCTATTTTCTTTTTTCTTTTTTTATAGTATAATGATATTGTTAGTGTTTTACATAAAAATACGCAACATTCAAAAAGGTTCATAGGCACTACCCTTAAAAGCCTAAATTTGAAAATAAGGAAGAAAAGTTTTATGTGGATATTTTGGTTAATAGCCGCTGGAGTATTTTTTATCATCGAAATGGCAACCATTGGTTTTCTAGTATTTTGGCTTGGCATTGGTGCTTTACTTGCTATGGTTACAAGTTTTATCACAGATAGTGTTTTAATACAAGTTATTGTATTTGTCGTTACATCTACTCTTCTTTTAATCTTTACAAGACCACTTGTTAACAAATTTGTTAAAGTACCAAAAGAAGTAAAAACAAATGCCTATTCCATTATTGGTAAAAAAGCAATTGTTGTAAAAGCAATTAACAATATCGAAGGAGAAGGACAAGTAAAAATCGATGGTGATGTTTGGTCTGCCAAATCGGTTAACGATGAAGAAATTCCAAAAGATACAGAAGTAGAAATTGCTGAAATTGACGGCGTTAAGGCTGTTGTTAAAAAAGTTTGATTTTAATTTTATTATTTAAATATTAGGAGGATATTTTATGTGGTTTTTAATCGTATTGTTAGTTATTATACTAATTATTGCATTTAAAACAATCAGAATTGTAAAACAATCAGAGGTATACATTATTGAAAGACTTGGTAAATTTTATAAAATAGCAGATGCTGGTCTTACAATAATCGTTCCATTTTTCGACCACGTTCGTAGCGTAGTCAGCTTAAAGCAACAAACAATGGACATTCCACCACAAGGTGTTATTACAAAGGATAACGTTACTATCACAATAGACACGGTTGTATTCTACAAAGTAACTGACCCAGCAAAAGCAGTGTACGAAATTCAAAGCTTGAAAAAAGGTATTGAATATTTAGCAATTACAACTATTCGTGATATTGTTGGTAAAATGGATTTAGACTCTACCTTTAGTTCACGTGATGCAATTAATGACAAATTAAGAGTATTGCTAGACGAAGCAACCGACCAATGGGGATGCAAAATAGACAGAGTTGAAATTAAAGATATTACCCCACCTGCAGACATTCGTGACGCTATGGAAAAACAAATGAATGCAGAACGTAATAAAAGAGCTTTAATTCTTCAAGCAGAAGGTGAAAGACAATCTGCTATTACTCTTGCAGAAGGTAAAAAAGAAGCTGCTATCTTAGAGGCAGAAGCAGATAGAGAAGCACGTATTCGTAGAGCAGCCGGTGAAGCTGAAGCAATTAAGAAAGTAGCAGAAGCAAAAGCACAAGAAGTACATATGGTATATGATGCTATTATGCAAGCAAAACCAGACGAGAAATTAGTACAACTAAAATCTTTAGAAGCATTAAAAGAAGTTGCCAATGGAGATGCAAACAAAGTATTTATTCCATTTGAAGCTACTAGTGCACTTTCTAGCTTAGGCGCAGCTGCAGAAATGTTCAAAAATGATAAACGTAGAACACGTAAAAGCCAAATCATTGATGCTGGTGACAGCACAGAAAATGGCACTGTTGCAAGCAACGGAAATAGTGTAACAATTGAAGAAGAATAGTTTATTTTGAAAAAGCAAGAACTTGAACAGAAGGGACACTCCTTTTTGTTCAAGTTCTTAAACATTTAGGAGTGTCCCTTTTGTTCAAGAATCGTCATCTATCAAATATTTCGTGCCCACCATTTTGTCTGGTAGGTATTGTTGTTCTACCCAATGGCCTGGGTAATCATGTGGGTATTTGTACCCCTCATGGTAGCCAAACTGGCTCATTCCCTCGGCTGGTGCGTTTCGAATATGCATTGGTATTTCTCCTGTATCTTTTGTAGATACATCTTCTAATGCTTTATTAATTGCCATATAGGATGCGTTTGATTTTTTAGCGAGTGCTACATAACAAGCCGCTTCGGACAAAATAATTCTCGCTTCTGGCATCCCCACCATGTTTACTGCTTGCATTGCAGATGTTGCTACTACCAATGCGTTTGGGTCAGCTAGTCCTACATCTTCGGAGGCGCAAATAACAATTCTCCTTGCAATAAACATAGGATCTTCTCCTCCGTCAAGAGCCCTTGCCAAATAAAAAACAGTTGCATCTGGGTCGCTTCCTCGCATCGATTTAATAAAGGCACTAATATTATCGTAATGGCTATCCCCACTTTTATCAAATACAGCCTTTCTCCTTTGAATACAATCTGCTGCGATTTCATTGGTAATATGAATACATCCGGTCACTATCCATGTTAGTAGTAAGTACTGCTACTTCTAATCCATTTAGTGCAGTTCTAACATCTCCATTAGAAACCTCAGCTATTTTATGAAGTGTTTCATCTTCTATCTTGATATTATAACTCCCTAAGCCCTCTTCTGCTACCAAAGACCTTTTTAGCACTTTGTAAATATCGTTCTCTGTTAGTGGTTCTAATTTGCACACCATAGACCTAGAAATAAGAGCCTTATTTACCTCGAAATAAGGGTTCTCTGTTGTAGCTCCTATTAGTATTACCGTTCCATTTTCCACATAAGGAAGCAGTGCGTCTTGTTGTAACTTATTAAAACGGTGTATCTCGTCAATAAACAAAATACATTTTCCACTGGGGTTTAGTAATAAATTTTGTGCCTCTTCAATTGCTTTTTTGATATCTCCAATGCCTGCAGTAACCGCATTAATTCTTGTAAACTTGTATTTTGTTGTATTGCTAATTACCCTTGCAAGCGAAGTTTTACCGCATCCCGGAGGTCCCCATAGAATAATGCTAGATAATCTATCTGCTTTTATGGTTCGATATAAGATTTTATCTTTTCCTAAAATATGCTCTTGTCCTACGTACTCTTCTAATGTCTTTGGTCTCATTCGATATGCCAACGGTTGATTTAAATCCATCTCTTTCTCCTTTCTTTCCCTTGAACAAAAGGGACTACTGCCTTTTGTTCAAGTTCGTGAACGTTTAAGAGTGTCCCTTTTGTTCAAGGTCACATTCCCAAATATTTTAGTCCTTGTTTTATCATATCCTCTACAGAAAGTTCACTGGTATCCATATTAGCAAATGCAGTTTCGATATCTCTTCTTGCATAGCCCAATACCTGCAAAGCTTCCATAGCATCTTTTGTTTTATCATTTTTAACAATATTTTTCACTGGTACAAATTCTGCTTCTATCGCATCTTGTGTTTTCATTTTATCTTTTAATTCTAATATCATTCGTTGTGCTGATTTTGCTCCAATTCCAGGCAAACTTTTTAAAGTTGAAACATCTCCCGATATAATAGCTAGTGCAAAACTAGATGGCGAAATATGAGATAAAATAGATAATGCTGATTTTGCTCCTACACCGCTTACGCCAAGAAGCTGTTCAAACATTTTTAATTCTTCATTAGTACAAAAACCATATAGGCTAACATCGTCTTCTCGTACACGCATATATGTATATACTTTTACTGCTGTTCCTACTTCTCCTAATTGGTTCATTGAATTAGCTGACATGAAAATTTTGTAACCTATTCCTCCAACCTCTATTACGACGCTATCTACATTTTTATTTTCTAAACTTCCTTTTATATATGAAATCATTAGTATCTTCTCCTTCAACTATATTTTTCAATTTAACAAAAGCTCTGACTCATGTGCATTCTGTGCCAGAATTATGCATATTGGAATAAAACTTTTCTTCCATGTATTTTATCATAAAACAAAAAAAAATCAACATTCAATTCCATATTCTCATATTTTTCAGAACGGGCTGCTGCTTGGACTAAATAAACAATCTTGTAACAGAGTGTCCCAAAAATCCAAAAATTTGGACAAATAGGAGTGTCCCTTCTGTCCAAGGTGTGATATAATATTTGTATAAGTTTAATGTAAAAGGTGGAAATAAAATGGATAATAATACAAATAATTGGCTTAATCGAACGGAAATGCTAATTGGAAAAGAAAAAATGGAAAGACTTCAAAAGGCTAATGTGATTGTGTTTGGTTTAGGTGGAGTCGGCTCTTATGTTGTAGAGGGATTAGTAAGGGCCGGAATTGGAAATTTGACAATCGTGGATAAAGATGTGGTAGATATTACGAACATCAATAGACAGCTCATTGCAGATACTACTACCATTGGTAAACCTAAAGTAGAAGCCGAAAAAGAAAGGGCTTTGAAAATAAACCCTTCTTTAAATATTACTACTATACAGGAGTTTGTAAATGCAGATAATATTGATGAAATTATACCCTATCCTATTGATTATGTAATTGATGCTATTGATACCGTTTCTTCCAAACTAGCTATTATTAAATATTGTTATGCTCATTCCATTCCTCTTATTTCGTGTATGGGAACGGGAAATAAGCTAGATGCTAGCAAGTTTGAAATAACAGATATCACAAAAACATCGGTATGCCCTCTTGCTAAAGTAATTAGAAAAGAACTAAAGAAATTAGGTATTCCTCACCTTAAGGTTCTTTATTCCAAGGAAGAACCAATAAAAGCAACAGTTGCCGATATAGAATCCCCTTTCCAATCAACAAAAGATTCTAAAACAACATCTACTTCTCCTGCAAGTATTAGCTTTGTTCCATCTGTTGCTGGACTTTTAATCGCAGGAGAAGTAGTAAAAGAGTTAGGTGCATTTTAAGGCTCCTAACTCTTTTCTTATGCCAAAAGGAAATTTTTCTAGTTACTCCACATGATAAAAACAATGCTATAGAAAGTTTAAATGCTGGTTTTAGAACAGTAACAAAAGGGAATTGAATAGTTAGAAAATGGCAATATCTCTCTTTCTTTGATATCACCATTTCTATTTACTATTTTTATAAAATTACACAGTTACCTTGACAAGCTTCTTATGTTTATTCTCTGCATATTTCTACTCAGTGTCCAGTGCTACATATAATGCTGGACGAGAACCACCGTTGCTGTTGGGAGAGGACGGATCGTAGTTGCTGCGGTTAGAAGCTGGACCGCTAGAACCGGAATTGTGGTAGCTACCGCCTCGATAAACACGACTGACGGTGCTGTTTGCCTCAATCGTTCTATCAAAAACATTTCCAGCCAGGTCATAGATATTATTCGCTTTCCATGCTTCACTAAATCCCGTAGGTTGCTTACTCCCTGCTCCATCTTCTGTGTTATTTCTATAATTTCCCCATGTCGTTGAATTCGTTATTTCTGCATATGTTTTTTCTCCTGTTTCTTCTAACCATATTAATGTTCTGTCCCACAAACATCCCCATATCATAGTACTTACCACATTACTATTTGCCGCTATTTTTTTACTATTCTCATACATATAATACCAATTTACACTTGATATACTCTCGTTTCCTTTTACTACTACTGGTTCTGTGGTTGTATTAGATGCCAAATTTCCTGTTTCATATCTTCCGATATAAAATCCTCCATAAGTATCCACACTTTCTATCATATCATTAAATTCTTCTTGCAATTGAGTTTTGAATGCATCACTGTTTGCTAATCCTAATATGTTATTTACATATTGTTGGGCATTATCATATTGGCTTCCACTTCCTATTACCACATCTGGCTCTCGATAACTTGTTGTTCCTTGTCCATAACTCGTCTTTTCAGTTGCACCAGAAGAACTAAAATCATATAGCTTTCCTTGGTAATTGGTTCTACCATTGCCATCTGTTCCACCATTTTGTGCAACATTTGCAATTTGATTAATATTGTCTACTGGAATCCACACAAATTGGTTTCTGCTTGTTTTGGCTTCTGCAACATTTTCGTCATTTACTTCATCATTTCCCTCGTAAATAACAAATCCATCATTTACACTATGTTCCCCTGTTGCATCTGATGCAACATATCCAATTGGCACTGGAACAGTTACTCCATCGTCCGACTCCTCTGGCGTAACTTTGCTTCCATCCCAACCATCTGGCAATGTTGGTCCTGGTGGCTCTATCTCTGCATCTTCATTCATTACTTCATTTAAATACGCTGTTAAGTTTGCCATACTCTCTGTTTCATGCTTAGTACTATTAGCAGCCATATCTCTTGCTAGTTCTGCTTGCTTTATTAATCCATTATCCCCAAATGCCATATTTATAGTCACAGTAGCTAATATGATAATGATTATTATGGTTATCACGAGCGCCACTAATGTAATACCTCGTTGATTTGTTCTCATCTTATTTTTCCCCCTTTCCATCTACATTTGCTAAAAATCCTCGTTTTAACAAGAATTCTTGCTTTTCTTCTTTTTTGTGTTGTGCTAAAGTTCTTTGGTTCTTTTCTTGCTTTGCTTTTCTCATTTTTCTAATCCCATTCCTTCCCTT
>CALXKT010000027.1 GCA_944388985.1 uncultured Clostridia bacterium
TTAAACCCATTTAGATAGCATTTAATCGGTAATTAGAAGTTACTTTTTCTAAATATATTTTACTTTTTCAATTGACCCTTATTTTTAGATTATTATTGATAACTAAATCTTCTATTATTATTCTTGCAATAAACATTTCTAAATCTTTTATATATGCTATTTTATTCCGCATTTTGTTTTTATGTCATCTTTCATTGCTTACAAATGTAAAAATTGGTAGTATAATTACTTATATAGAGAAGCAAATAAAATAAATCTTTCTATTAAAGTAGAGCGAATTAAAAGAAAAAAGGGAGAAACTATATGAAAAAATCTAAAAATTCAATTTTTTATATAATAGTTGTTATAGTAATAGTTATTATCATAGGTATTTCTTCAAATCATTCTAGTGAAAAAGAAACTGCTACAACAACAAACATTACTAATGTTACAAATTTCACATCAGCATCCATTAATTCCTTAAATTCTCAGAGTAATATTAAGGAAAACACTATTATTCAAAATGAAAAAGTAGAAAAAGCGAATGAGACTAAAACAAAAAATTTAGAAACAACTAAAACAACTTCAAAAGAAGAAACGAATACTACAACATCGACGAAATCTTCTACTAATTCTAAGTCCTCTAGCAGTTCAAGTAAAGCAAACCAAAATAAGAGCAATTCAAGTACAACAACCTCTACTAAAAAGACATCTACGACAAGTAAAGATGAAACATCCGAAACAGTCTGGGTTGGAAATACTGGTACAAAGTATCACAGGCAATCTTGCGGAACTTTAAAGGGTAAGGGGCATAAAATAACTTTGCAAGAAGCACTTGCCGAGGGAAGAGAACCTTGTAAAGTATGTAAACCTTAGCGCCGTAAAGCGATTTAAAAGGAGTAACTAGCGTGAGAGAAGAATACATTATATATTGTGATGAATCTGCTAAAAAAGGAAAATTTTTTGGGAATTTTTATGGTGGAGCAATAGTTAATAGTAAAGTTGTTGATAATCTAAATAAAATTTTAAATCTTAAGAAACAAGAATTAAATTTATTCGGTGAAATAAAATGGTCTAAAGTCACCGAAAGTTATTTAGATAAGTACATTAATATAATAGATTTATTCTTTGATTATATAAAAAATGGCGATATAAAAATTCGCATTATGTTTAAGCCTGTTTGTTTTGTGGAAAAAAATTTAACAGATAACCAGATTGATAATGAGTATTATTTATTACATTATCAATTTGTAAAATGGGCTTTTGGTTTTGAAAATAGTAATCTCAATAAAGATAAAGAAATTTCTTTAAGATTTTATTTTGATAAACTGCCTAATACTCCTAGTCGTAACCATACATTCAAAGATTTTGTTTATGATTTAAATAAGCTAAATATGTTTAAAGAGAATAACATTAAAATAGAGAAAGAAAATATTACAGAAGTTATTTCTCATGAACATGTGATATTACAATGTATGGATATAATATTAGGATCTATCAATTTTAGACTAAATGATTTAAATAAAGAAAAATTGCCTAATAGTAATAAAAGAGGCAAAAAAACTATTGCCAAAGAAAAATTATATAAGCATATCTTAAAACAAATTAAACATATACATCCGCATTTTAATATAGGAATTTCTACTGGCTTACATGAATGGAACACATGGACAATTCCTTATAGACATTGGCGATTTGTTCCTAATGATTCGCAATATTATATTAAGTTAACTAAAAGGAAATGGCAACAATAATCCCCCATCTCATCTACATAAACCTTTTACGCACTAAACGTAAAGCTTCGAATTGACAGGGGGATTATTAACTATATTATGTATTTTATTAACTAAATTATACTAGATTTCTATTAAAAAGTCAATTTACTATTCACTTTATATCAATAATTTTAAAAAAAGTCAAGTGTTTTCATAAAAAGATTTAATTACTACCATAAATCAAAGCATTCTCATTTGATTTAGTAGAAAATAGACGAATTGTTTAGTTAATTATTTTGCTAACAAATTCGCCTAAATTTCGCCTAACCTTACTATCGAACCTTGAAAGTGGTGTTCCAGACAGGAATCGAACCTGCGACCTTCCCCTTAGGAGGGGGACGCTCTATCCTACTGAGCTACTGAAACATATTTTTTGCTTTTTTATTGTACCTCATTTTATACAATTAATCAAGCGATTTTTGAAATTCGCTGCTTGACATAAATGTTATAATATTGTTGTTCATGTTGTATGCTTATTTTAAGATACGCCTGTGAATCAAATTATTAAAGCATTTAATATAAAAATAAGGGGTTAGTCATGCAAAAAATATTAGGATATTTAAGAAAAGCTATAGAACATTATAATATGATAGAAGAGGGAGATAAAATAGCAGTTGCTCTTTCCGGTGGAAAAGACTCCATTACACTTTTAATGGGGTTAAAAGCTTTGCAAAGGTTTTATCCTAAACATTTTGATTTAATGGCAATTAGTATCAATCCTGGTTTTGAATTTTTTAATTCTTCCTTTTTAGAAGAAACATGCCAGAAAATTGGTGTTCCTTATGTAGAAGCAGAAAGCCATATTAAAGAAATCGTATTTGATGTTCGAAAAGAGAAAAATCCTTGTTCTTTATGTGCCAATTTACGTAGAGGAATTTTAAATTCTACTGCTACCGAGCATGGTTGTAATAAACTCGCTTTAGGTCATAATGAGGATGACGTGCTAGAAACTTTCTTTTTAAATATGTTATATGCTGGAAACTTAAATACCTTTGCTCCTATAAGCTATATGGACCGTTCTAAAGTTACTTTAATACGACCACTAATTTATGCACCAGAAAAAGAAATTCGAAAATTTATTAAAAGACAAGGTATCGAAGTAATGCCTAAAAATTGCCCAATGGATGGTATTTCGAAAAGGGAAGATATGAAGGAAAAATTGTATCAGTTATCACTTGAAATTCCCAACGTAAGAGCTAATTTAATGGGTGCCATTAAACGTGCCAATATCAATGGTTGGAAAGACGTAAAATAAATTATTGAAAAAGTTATCCACACTATTTCCTTTTTAATTCGTGAATAATGTGGATAACATTTTAATTTATTTTTTTGCCTCTTCTGCCATTGCTTTTACTTCTTTTTCTAATTTTTCTAATTCTGCATCTGCTTCCTCATTGGTTGGTTCGCACACTCCCATATAGAACTTTATTTTGGGCTCTGTTCCCGATGGTCGTACACAAACCCAAGCATTTTTTTCCAATGCAAAGTAAAGCACATTTGATTTTGGAAGCCCTGTTTCTGTTTTATTTCCATTTCTGTCTACTATTTCTTGTTTTTGATAATCGCCAAATGAAATTACTTTTAGTCCTGCTATTTCTTCTGCTGGATGTTTTCTCATGTTTTCCATCATCTTCTTAATTTCTTCTGCTCCCTCTATTCCCTTTAAAGTGATGGACATTTGCTTTTCTTTATAATAACCATATTTTTCGTACATTTTATTCATTTGGTCCCATAATGTTAATCCTTGCTTTTTGTAGTAAGCTACCGCTTCGCATACTGTCATAACAGCAACGATTCCGTCCTTGTCTCTTGCATGTGTTCCAATAATGCAACCATAGCTTTCTTCATAAGAGAATAAGCAATGGTAAGAGTTCTCTTGCTCAAATCTTCTTATAACCTTGGCAATGTTTTTAAATCCTGTTAAGGTGCTAAATAATTTCACTCCATATTCTTTTGCAATCGCATCTGTCATATTGGAAGATACAATGGTTTTAATTATAGCTCCATTTTCTGGTAAAGTTCCCGTCGCTTTTTTCTGCGATAAAATATATTCCGCTACTAGGTTACCTGTCATATTCCCATTAAATTGGATATACTCTCCTGTTTTGGTATCTTTTACATAAATTCCTAAACGGTCTGCATCTGGGTCGTTTGCTAAGATAATATCAGCATCTACTTTTTTTGCTAGATCTAAAGCAAGTACAAATGCTTTCGGATCTTCTGGGTTTGGATAACTTACCGTTGGGAAATGGCCATCTGGCTTTTCTTGCTCTTTTACAATATACACATTTTCAAAACCAATTTCTTTTAAAATTCTTTGCACAGGCATATTTCCCGTTCCATGTAATGGAGTATACACAATTTTAATGTCCTTTTGCATTTCTTTTATTGCTTCTTCATTTACTACCAATTTCTTCAATTCTTCGATATAACGGTCATCGATTTCATTTTCAATGGTATGGTACAAACCTTTTTCCACAGCCTCTTCTTTTTCCATGGTTTTTATAGTAGCAAAATCCGTTACATTATTTACTTCCGTAATAATTTCTTTATCTGTTGGTTCCACAATTTGTGCACCGTCTTCCCAATACACTTTATAGCCATTGTATTCTGGTGGATTATGGCTAGCCGTTATTACGATTCCTGCAATACATCCTAACTCTCTCACTGCAAAAGATAATTCCGGAGTAGGTCTTAAGTCTTCAAAACGATAAGTTTTAATTCCATTAGCATTTAAGCAAAGTGCTGTTTCTTCGCTAAATTCTTTTGACATTATTCTGCAATCATATGCAATAGCAACTCCTCTTTCTTGTCCACCCTGTTTTATAATATAGTTAGCTAACCCTTGTGTTGCTTTTGTTACCGTGTATTTATTCATACGGTTAGTTCCTATTCCAATAATGCCACGAAGCCCTGCTGTTCCAAACTCTAAATCTTTATAAAACCTGTCTTCTTTTTCTTCTTCATTGTCTTTAATGGATAACAATTCTTTTTTGCTTTCTTCATCAATAATTGGGTTATTAAGCCATTCTTCGTATTTCATCTCATACTCTTTCATAAGCACCTTTTCCTTTCTTTTTTTGTTTTTTGGTTAGGGTAAGTATATCATATGTCGCTGTAAAAAACTATAGGAATTCAGAAAAAAATGGACAAATAGGAGTGCCCCTTTTGTCCAAGTTATCTTTCTATATATCTAAGCTTTTAATAAAGCTAATTAAATCTTCTCTTAATTCTGGTCTTCTTAAAGTTTCATCGATAGAAGCTTTTACAAAGCCTAATTTGTCTCCAGAGTCAAATCTTGTTGCTTTGTAATCGTACGCATAAACACCTTCTTTTGTGTTTACCATGCTATTATACGCATCCGTTACTTGTATTTCTCCACCTTTTCCCGGTTTTGTATTTGCAAGAAAATCAAATAAATCTGGCATTAATACATGTCTATCTGATATTGCTAGATTTGATTTTGTTTCTTCTACTTTTGGTTTTTCTTGCATTTTTTCTACTTTGTATAATCTTTCATCAATTGCTTCTCCAGAAACATTACCATATTTAGGAACATCTTTCCAAGCTACTTTCTCTACACCAATCACAGAAGCTCCTAATTTTTCATGTTGTTCAATAATTTCTTTTAGACAAGGCTTTTCTCCTTGCATAATAACGTCTCCATACATAATAGCAAAAGGTTCATTTCCCACAAAATCTTTTGCCATATAGATTGCATGGCCTAACCCTTTTGCTCCTCCTTCTTCTTCGATAAAGTGTATTTTAGCTTTACCAGATAAATTTTGAACTAGCGGAATAAAGCTTGCTTTACCTCTTTCTGTTAAGAAATCTTCCAATTCTTTATCTTCGGAAAAATAATCTTGAACGATTTCTTTCTTTCTTCCTACAACTAATAATATTTCTTCTATGCCAGATGCTACCGCTTCATCTACTAGATACTGAATAATTGGTTTATCTAATATAGTAAGCATACATTTAGGTAAGCTTTTGCAGGCTGGTAAAAATCTCGTTGCGAATCCGGCTACTGGTATTACGGCTTTTCTTACACTCATTTTTTCCTCCTAAAATACTTTACTAATAAATTTATCCTATACAAAAAATGATAGGACAGAAATATTTTATATTATTTTAATAAAAAAATCAAGTGTTATTATGTTTTTTCTACATTTATTAGTTGTAACAGAATAATAGCTTTAGATTTTTCTTTTATGCATAACCCTCAAACACATCCCCTATTTCCTTTTCCCCAGATGTATTTAATATTTTGTCATGCTGGTGTAATATTGCAATCATATTGAAATTAAAATCTCCTACCTCATAACAATCAATTATCTTAATCTTGACATTTTTATATTTATCTACATTTTCCTCTAAATACTTTTCTATATTACAATTGGTTCCATCGATATATCCTTTACTTCCATTAATAAAAATAATATTTACCGTATCTTGCCCTCTTATCTCTTGCATTTTCTCTTTTATTTCTTCATATTTCATTCCATTGGTTTTTCCCCAGTTTAAATTTAAAATTTCTTCTTCCTTTTTTAAATTCAATTTTTTCGTTAGTGTTTTAACATTTTCCTCAATTTCTTTTTCTAATATTGTTATAATATTGGCTTTTTCGTTAATTTGTTTATTAATATATGGAAGTAACATTGTAACTAAGTGCCAATCACTTACATAAAAGCTACACAATTTTTCAATGTTTTTATTTAATATTTCCATATTAAAAGCCTCCTTTGTTTTGATATGGTAAATTTTACCATTTGTATTTCCGTAAGTCAAGCGAAATCGTCTCCTTTATTTCGACACTAAAATTTTTTAAAAAAATTTGGAAAAAGAGTATAAAATTTTTAAAATAGTCAATAATTTTAGTACAAGCAAAATTTTTCTTTAGGAGGTTTCAAATGAAAAAAATATTAAATTTTATTAATTTTGGTTTTATTAAGCGATTTTTTGTCGTGCTTATTTTGTTTTCTTTATTTGTTTTTCTTTCTGCACTTTCGTATGTAAATGCTGTATCCGAAGATATTGCAGACAGTGTATTTCGTTTACATGTTATTGCCAATAGCGATTCAGTAGAGGATCAGAATTTAAAATATAAAGTACGTGATCGTGTATTAGAATATATGAATACGCTTTCCGAAGATTGTTCTTCCAAAGAAGAAGTTATCATTCTAGCACAAAAACATCAAGCGGATTTTCAGAAAATAGCAGAAGAGGTGATAAAAGAAAACGGATACTCCTATACTGTTTCCGTAAAAATAGGTAATTTTGCATTTCCTACTAAAGAATATGGAGATATTTCTTTACCCGCAGGAGATTACGACGCTTTAAGAATTGAAATTGGAGAAGCCAAAGGGCAAAATTGGTGGTGTGTCATGTTTCCTCCTCTTTGCTTTGTCGATGTAACTTCTGGAGTTGTTCCAGACGAATCCAAAGAAATGATGCAAGATAATTTAAATGAAGAAGAATATAATTTGATTAGCGATACGGATGATGCCGGTATCAAGTTTAAATTTAGTTTGATTGAGTTTTTCAAAAATATTACTTTTGCTAAGAATTCTTAATTACTATTGTATTTTGAGCAAAAGTATGCTATAAATAATAGATAGAGTTTGAATAGATTAAACTCTATTTTTTATGGAATATAAATAAGTAACTAAATTGATATAAATTTTGGGGGTAATGAATTGGAAAAGTTAATAATTAATGGAGGAACCAGATTAAAAGGAGAAGTTACCATAAGTGGAGCAAAAAATGCAGCAGTAGCCATTCTTCCTGCTACCTTATTGTTAAATGGTATTTATACGATTAATAATTTACCAAATATTAGTGATGTGAAAATTACATGTGATATTTTGCAAGATTTAGGAGCCAAAATAACTTGGGTAACACCAAATGAAATAACGATTGATACTAGAGAAATTGATGGAAAGGAAGCACCTTTAGATAAAACAAGCAAATTTAGAGCTTCGTATTATTTAATTGGAGCTATGCTTGGCAGAAGAGGACAAATTGAAGTGGGTCTTCCTGGTGGATGTAATTTAGGTGCTAGACCAATTGACCAGCATATTAAAGGTTTTGAACTTCTAGGAGCAAAAGTGGATGTGGGACAAGGAAAAATTTCTGCAAAAGCAAAAAAATTAGTAGGTACTTCCATCTACATGGACGTAGTTTCAGTAGGAGCTACTATTAATGTTATGCTTGCTAGTGTTCTTGCAGAAGGTACTACTACCATTGATAATGCTGCAAAAGAGCCACACATAGTTGATGTTGCAAACTTTTTAAACACGATGGGTGCTGATATTCGTGGAGCCGGAACCGATGTTATTAAAATAAATGGTGTAAAAGAATTAAAACATGAAGGTATGTATTCTGTTGTTCCAGACCAAATCGAAGCAGGAACCTTTATGCTCGCTGCAATTGCCACAAGGGGAGATATTTTAATTAAAAATTGTATTTCGGAACACTTAGATTGTATTACTGCAAAAATAATTGAAATTGGTGGAAATGTAGAGGATTTAGGAGATACCATTCGTGTTTGGATGAATAAAAGACCAACGAAAGCCAATATTAAAACACTTCCTTACCCAGGTTTTCCAACCGATATGCAACCTCAAATGGGAGTTGTTTTATCCATTGCAGATGGGACAAGTATTATTAACGAAAGTATATGGGAGTCTCGTTTTCAGTATACTAATGAATTGAATAACATGGGAGCACACATTACTGCGCAAGGAAAAACCGCTGTAATAGAGGGCGTAAAAGAACTTTCCGGTGCTCCTGTTTATGCAAGTGACCTAAGAGCCGGCGCTGCACTTCTTATTGCTGGTATTGTTGCCAAAGGTACCACTGAATTATATAACATTAATCATATCGATAGAGGATATGAAAAAATAGAAGAAAAATTTAGAAGTTTAGGAGCTCATATCGAAAGAGTAAAAGAATAATTTTTTTAATACACATAGGAGTAAATTATGTTTCATTTTTGTAGTTTATATAGCGGAAGTTCTGGAAACTGCTTATTCGTAGAAGCAGATAATACGAAAATATTAATTGACGCTGGAGAAAGTGCTAAGAAAATCGCGACAGCACTTACTTCGCTCAAAGTAGAACCAAATGAGATTGATGCCATTTTAGTAACACATGAACATTCCGACCACATTAAAGGACTTGGCACTTTATCGAAAAAATATGATATTCCTGTATATGCAAATGCCAAAACATGGGATGCCATGCCAGAACAAGAAAATAAAATTGCAGAGAAAAATATTAAGAATTTTACGATTGAGGAGAACTTCGAAATTGGAGATTTTAAAATTCATCCTTTTAAAATTCCTCATGATGCTGCAAATCCTTGTGGGTTTAATATTTTTTATCAAAATAGAAAAATAAGTATTGCTACCGATATTGGTCATATGACATCCAATATTGCTCATAAGCTAGAAGATAGTAGCTTTCTACTATTAGAAGCAAATTATGACCCAGAAATATTAAAATGCTCTCCCTATCCTTATCTTCTAAAGCAAAGAATTGCTGGTCCAAACGGCCATCTACCAAATGAAGATGCTGGAAAAACAATTTCCTTTTTAATGAATAGTGGTCTGCAAAATGTGATGCTTGGTCATTTAAGCAGGGAAAACAATTTTCCAGAACTTGCTTATAAAACTGTGGTAGATACACTAATAGAAAATAAATTAGACTGTAGCAAAATAAAAATTAATATTGCAAATCGCTTTGAACCTAGTGAGCTAGTAGAAGTTGTTTAATTTTTTTCTAGCTTGATAGGCTAGTTTTTTCTGATATGAAAATATACTTAATTTATGTTAAAGGAGACAAAAAGGCCTGTCCCTAAAGTGGACTAAATGGAGGTTTAGATGTTACATATTAATATTGTTTGTGTTGGTAAAATTAAAGAAAATTATTTAAAAGATGCTATTGCGGAATATTCGAAAAGACTTTCAAAATATTGTAAATTACAAATAACGGAAATTGCCGATGAGCCAATACCCGAAAATGTTAGTTCGAAGATGGCTGAGAATATAAAAAATATAGAGGGGACTAAAATTCTCTCTCAGCTAAAAAATTCTTACGTTCTTTGTCTTGATTTGAAAGGAAAGCAATTTACTTCGGAAGAATTTTCTGCAAAAATAGAAAATATTTCTTCTTTTAATAGTTCTATTACTTTTGTTATTGGTGGCTCTCTCGGCTTATCTCACGAAGTGCTTAGTCATTCTAATGAACTCATTTGCTTTTCGAAAATGACGTTTCCACATCAGCTAATACGTGTTTTTCTTTTAGAACAACTATTTAGAGGTTTTAAAATCGCCAATAACGAAACATATCATCGTTAATAGTTTATTATGACTTTTTTATTTTTATATATAAATTGTAGAGGAAATTTTTAGGTTCTCATAAAGAGGGAGTCTATGCCTCGATTAAAAATCAACAAGAATTAATATTTTTGAGAGAAGTTTGATGAAAAAATATTACAAATTCTTTTTCAAGGAGTGTTTAAATTTTTAATTATTTACTTTCTTAAATTTTTCTTTTCGGGGGCGAAATAATTAAAAAAGCATTTCCTCTACAAGATTAAAAACAAATTTATTTTTCTTTTTCTAATTTCAAAATAAATTTTATAATTATTTTATTTTAGCTATTAGATTTCAAACTAAAAATTCATTAAATTTTGTTTTATTTTTTTGATTAATTTTATAGAAATAATTTTTATTACTATTTTTTTAGTAATAAAAAAGATTAAAATAAATAGTAAGATTTTAAAAAACATTTTGATTCCTTTAGTTTTAAATTTATGTTTATATGATACTACCTTTTTTTGGAAATGTCAAGAAAAACTCATCGACAAAATTCGACAAATAATGGTAGAAGCCACCATTCCCGCTACATCTGCAGCTAGTGCAGCAGCTAAAATTCCTCTTGTTTTTTTTATTCCCACCACACTTGTATAGATTGCAATTGTGTAAAAAGTTGTTTCTGTGGATCCCATAATGGTAGATGTTATCATTCCTGTCAAAGTGTCTACTCCATAATTTTGCATAATATCCACAGCTACTGCCATAGAAGCACTTCCAGAAATAGGTCTTAATAAGGCAAGTGGCATAATTTGACTTGGTATTTCTAATAAATTCGTAAGTGGTGTGATTAGATTTACAATTAAATCAATAAGTCCAGAGCTTCTTAATGCCCCCACTGCTAAAAAAATTCCAATTAAAGTAGGAAACATTTTAAAAACGATTTCAATTCCTTCTGTTGCTCCATTCAAAAAATTGTCAAATACTTTTGTTTTTTCTTTTAGTCCATATGCAATAATCAAAATAATTATTACTGGAATTGCAGCACTTGAAAAATAGTTAATAACTTGAGCCAAATTGTCTCCCTCCTTTTGTTTATTTTACTTTTTTAATGATTAGTTTTGTACAAAACACTCCTACAATAGCCGCAATAATGGTAGCAATCCAAACAGGAATAATGATAGAGGTTGGATTTTGTGAATTTAGGGAGCTTCGAATTGCAATTACGTTTGTGGGTATCAATTGTATGGAAGCTGTATTGAGTACAATAAACATCATCATCGAATTAGAAAGCGTATCTTTCTTAGGATTTTCTTTTTGCATCGTTTTCATTGCCTTTAATCCCAGTGGCGTTGCTGCGTTTCCTAATCCTAAAATATTAGCAATCATATTCATCGAAATTTCTTGTTTTGCGGTTTCATTTTTCTTTAATTCGGGAAATAAAAAATGAACCAATGGCCTTAGGACTTTTGTTAGTTTTTCTATTAAAGTTGTTCTTTTTACTATTTCCATTAATCCATTCCATAAGCAAATGGTTCCCAAAAAGGTAATGGAAAGTTCTACTGCATCCTGTACGGAACTAAAAATCCCATTGTTCACTTCATTTATTTTTCCAGAAATGAGAGCATAGATAAAGGATAAAAGAATGAAAATGGGCCATAATATATTTAGCATTACTATCACCTTTTTAATCTTATTCTAAAGGAAATCTTTTATTCCTAATGCGATATAAGATATTTTGTCGAACGATTTTCGAACTTTGTGTACTGTTTTTGTTGCGTTTTCCTTTTATTTATGCTATGATAGATATAGATTTTTTGTCGAATTTTGTATTTTGGGGGAGGGTTTTATGAAATCAACAGGAATTGTTAGAAGAGTTGATGAACTTGGCAGAGTTGTTATTCCAATTGAGATAAGAAACAAATTTGGTATCGCAGAAAAAGATCCAATTGAAATATATGTAGATGGTTCCAACATTGTACTAAAGAAGTATGAACAAACTTGCATCTTTTGTGGAAACAATAAAAACTTATCGGAATATAAAGGAAAACTTGTATGCGATAAGTGCTCGGAACAAATAGCAAAGAATAGTTCAAATAACTAAGAAAAAAACTTTTAAGCAGATTTTCTACTTAAAAGTTTTTTCTTAGTTATTTATTTATCTAATGTGCTTTATTCTTTAATTATTGCTATTATTGTAGATACTTGGATTTTTTAATATTACTTTTCCTTTACAAATAATTGATAGATTTCGTTTTTTGGTACCTTTCTCTCTTTTGCAATTTGTTTTATTATTTCTTTTTTCCCCATGCCTTGAGCTTCATAATAAGCATACTGTTCTTCGATGCTTCTTTCTTGTTCTGTTTCTTTTTCTTTGATTGTATTTTTCTCCAAATCCAGCAAAAGAATATATTCTCCTTTTATAGTTTCTTTTGCTTTTAAATCATTTAATACATTGCTAACTTTTTCTCGTATAAATTCCTCATGTATTTTGGTAAGTTCCTTTGCTAGTACACAGGACACATCCCCTACTTTTTCTAAAACATCTTCTAATGTTTTTAATAATTTATGTGGCGCTTCATATAAAATAATGGTTTTATCTTCTTTACGAATTCTTTCTAACACATGGTTTCGGTTCTTTTTATTGAGAGGCAAAAAACCATAAAAAGCAAATTCTTTGGTGTTTAATCCAGAAGCAATTAAAGCATTCACAAAAGCACATGCCCCTGGAACTGGTATTATTTCAATTTCTTTATTTA
Source organism: uncultured Clostridia bacterium (assembly GCA_944388985.1). Taxonomy (GTDB): domain Bacteria; phylum Bacillota; class Clostridia; order TANB77; family CAG-508; genus CALXVA01. The sequence goes on from CALXKT010000027.1 coordinate 12,832, forward strand.
TTGCCTCTTTTACTATTTCCTCTCCCGGATCAGAAATACCTGGTGTACCAGCGTCTGTCACGATAGCAATATTTTGTCCTTCCAATAATTTTTGTATTAAGATATCCGACTTTACCTCTTCATTATGTCTATGATAGCTAATTAGTGGTTTACTAATTTCATAATAATTCAATAACTTTAAAGTATGCCTTGTATCTTCGGCAGCAATTAAATCCACCTCTTTTAGCACTTTAATTGCACGAAATGTAATATCTTCTAAATTTCCAATTGGTGTTGCAACTAAATATAGTTTTCCTAACATCGTATAGCTCCTTCCAAGGAGATTTTAGGGACAGGCCTTTTTGTCTCCTTTATCTTTTCTATCATATATTTTGTAAATTTCTTCTGTATATTCCCCGTTTTCTTGATAAATAATAAGCGGTTTTTCTATTTTTAAAAATGCATTAGCATTTTTTACTCCTTTTATCAAAACTAGGTTTGGTGCTTTGTTTATATTGGAATGTACAAACCTTATTTTTTTTGGCTCTATTTTATATTTTCTCATTAGCTCTACAATATCCACCAAACGTTCCGGTCGATGTACCATATAGAATGCTCCATTATCTTTTAATAAATATTTGGTAGCTTTTATAAAGTCTTCTAAATTCGCTGTTACTTCATGTCTTGAAATATATTTCATCTGGTTTTCATTGACTTTTCCTGTTTCTAGCTTTTTATAAGGAGGATTCGTTACTACAAAATCAAATGCCTCTCTTGGCAAGATTTGGTGAATTATGCTGTCTTTTTCTAACGTTAATTGGCTAAAACTTTTTCCACTATTTGGTGCAAAAATTTCCTTAATATTGCAATTTATTATTTTAATTCTATCTTGCATGTTATTTAATTCTATACTTCTTTCTGCCATTTCTGCAACTTCTTTTTGTATTTCCACACCTATAATTTTTGCAAGTTTTGTTTTTGCGGTAAGAAGAATACTAATTATGCCGGTTCCTGTGCCTAAATCCACTCCTTTAGAGCCATTTTTTATTTCTTTCGCGAAATCGGAAAGAAGCACACTATCTACTCCAAAACAAAAGCCATCTTTATTTTGGATTATTTTTAAATTTTTATATTCTAAATCGTCTATTCTTTCTTTTTCTTTTAATTCCATAAAATTTCCTACTTTATTTTTCTAACTTTTATTTTCAACACGGCCTATGTTTCCTTTAGTAATGCGTTTTAACCTTTTCTTATTATAGCTTAATTTGAGTTATAAAGCAAGATTTTGTTGCTTTAGAATTTTAATGCATATTTAATAAAAAATTTGTCAATCTCATTGTTCATTATTTTTTATTTAAATATAACAATTTTTTCTAAATTTTCACTTTTAGCTAATTTTTACATATACTATTATAAATTATTTTTAATTTTATTTTGCTTGTAACAAGCTTCTATTTACATCTTATGAGAAAGGATTTGGTATTAATGGAAAATAATAATTTAGATAAAAAATATTGTAAAAAGAAAAAGTTTGATTTTAAATGTAAAAAAGAAAATGCTATCAACTCCTTATTCGAAGTCGAGCATTTTCTTTGTAATTTGAAAAAAGTGTGTAATACAGTAGGGTTGTATAAAATATTGAGATGATAATTTCTTCTACTATCGGATTTATTCCACCGTATTGCTGTTTTCTATGCTATTTTCTTCTATTACAACAAATGGATCATCAAATTTAATTAAGTTATCATTAAAAGCTTTATTTTCTTCCCCATCAATTAATATTTTTACTGCATCTACTTCAGTAAGATTTGTCATGGTATTAACAATAGAATAAATTGTTCTGCTTTCTTGCTCTTCTCCACCACTATGGTTATCAATAAATTCTTTGGATAAATCTAGGTATAAAATATCTCCTTTTACTTCTGCTTTATTTACTTTTGTTCCCTCTGGTATCGTAGCTACTAAGCTTTCATTTTGTGGCCCTTGTATTAATAATTCCATTAGTTTCATATATGGATTATCTAAAAGTTCTTTTACATCAATTAATCTTCCTTCTGGTGCTAAGCTTTGTGTTGTTTCATTAAAGAAATATAAAGATACGATGGTTTGCCTCATCTGTTCTTCTGAAATTTCTTCTTCTGGAACAATTTCATTAGTTACTACTTCCGTGTTTTTGTTATAAAACAAAAAGTACCAAACCCCTACTCCTATTAAAATTACAAGTATAACAATTCCAATTATTATTTTTTTGTTCATATACATTCTCCTCTCTTTTTTTATTCTATTGTTATGAGAGACAAGTTTTTTTTAGAACTTTTTTGTCCCAATTTTTATAGTAAATAGAATTATATTTTATATTAAATGTCAAAAATTAGAATAGAAAAAAACGTTTGACATATAATAAAAAATGAGCTATAATATCTATAGCTTAAGCAATAGTAGTTCTTCCATTATGGAAATAAAAAAGACTAGGTACTGCGTATACCTAGTCTTTTCATTAGTCCTTCATTTTCTTTACAATTAAGTAAATCAAATAAAGTTCTAATAATTTTAGTAGCTCCTCCATTGTATTTTTTGACCTCCTCATAATGGAAAGAGGCGCATGAATATTATACCATTGTTTTTAATATTAAATCAATGTTTACTTATACATTATTTGTCGACAAAATTCGACATTTTCAGAAATATTTTTTTATTCCACTTTAGCCCACTTTTTCTAGCAAAAAATCCCATTTTTCACATATTTTCCATTTGACAAAATACCCATTTCCGTATACAATAAAGAATGTATTATTAGACTTATGCATATATTAAGGTAGACAACTTATAATGCATATCGAAAGGATGAATTTAAATGAGTAATTTGTTACATGTAGGATTAGATGTAGGTTCTACAACTGTAAA
>CALXKT010000028.1 GCA_944388985.1 uncultured Clostridia bacterium
GCAAACCAAATACACCTGGTTTTTCTACCGAAAAAGAAATGTTATCTACTGCTTGTTTTCCTACAAATGCTTTCGATACATTTTCTAGCTTTAATCCCATTGTTATCCCCTTTCTTTTTGTTTTTTAATTTTCTACTTTGCTTTTTTCTTTGCAAATTTTAAGTTGCTTTTATCTTACCATATATACTGGAAAAATGGAAGTAAAATTTTCTTAATTTTTTGCAACCTGTTTTTAGGGGCGGAGGAAAAAAACAAGTTTTTGCCTGCCTCTTTTCTTGAACAAAAGGTCCATTCCTTTTCTTGAACTAAAATGAGTAGCCTTTTTGTTCATAAGGAGGGTTACTTCCTATACAATAAAAAAGCTGAGACAGAAAACTTTTAAAGTTTCCCACCCCAACTTATTGACATTCAGCCTAAAAAGATACTAAAACTAGTTGTTTGCTATATATTGAATATTAGTATTATTTGACTTTCCTAGATAAAGGTAATTACTACTTAAAGTACTCTAGTCCCTTAACCATTCTACTATTCTGTCTCCTCTTATTGCTCTCCATGGTGAACCCACTATACTTCCTGCCTCTTTGTCGATTTGGATTTGTGTTAAGTTAGTTGCATCTGCAAATGCATCGCTACCTATCGTTTCCACACTGTTTGGTATATATATCGTTGTCAATCCATTACAAGTAGCAAATGAACTGCCTATTTCTCTTAGTCCTTCTGGTAATGTTATACTTGTCATAGTATTTTGATTAGCAAATACACTATCTCCAATCTTCGTTACGCTGTCTCTTACAGTATATGGTCCATTTATTTGGTATAACATCATTATTAATTCTGTTTTTTCTTTGTTGTATATAACATTATCTTCTATTGAATAATTCGGATTATTTTCATCTATTGTCACTGTGGGTGTATAATTTCCTCCATAAAAATTTGTATTTAAGCTAGTTACATTTGCTCCTATATTAACAGTTTTTAATTTTTTATTTCCTGTTGCATATGCATATGGTTGTATAGAAGTCACTGAATCTGGAAATGTTATACTCTCAATATTAACAGCTTGTTTAAATGCTCGGCGATATATAGTTGTTACTGTATCAGCTAATTTTGCCTCTGCATTTTTTGTGAAGCACATCCTTAATATTGTTTTTTCTTTATTATATAAGCATTCATTTTCTACTGTAAAAAATTCATTTCCTTCCGCTAATAGTACTTTGTTTATTGTTCTTGGAAATATATCAGCATCACCTATTCTTTCTAAGCTATTTGGTATTACTATTGTCGTTATATTAGTATATCTTGATAAACTAATACTAAAGCCAGTTAATCCTTCTGGTATATTAAATGTATTTATACTTTTTAGAACAGCATCTGATATAAATACGACTTCACTTCCATCTGTTGTCATTAGCATTCCATTATCATATTTATAATATTCGTTATCACTTGCTATTTCTATGTTACTTAGATTAGTACAGCTAGTGAACACACTACTTTCTATGCTACTAACATTACTTGGTATATAGATATATTCTAGGTTACTACAATTAGAAAATGCAGCACCACCTATTTCTTTTAAGTTCTCTGGCAATTCTACTTTTGTCAAACTAGTGCATATGTAAAAAGTATTACTATTTATTTTTTCTATCTTTAAAGGTACTGTTACTTCTTGTAAACTAGAGCACCATGAAAAAGCAAAACTTCCTATTTCTGTTAAACTTTCTGGTAACTCGATATTAGTTAATTTACTGCAATTTTGAAAAGCTTTTTCCCCTATTGCCTCTACTCCTTCTTGTAAAATCACCTTTTCTAAGTCTGCATTATTTCTAAATGCATTTGTTCTTATCTCTTTTACTGTCCCTGGTATTATTATTGTTTTTAGCCCACTTAAGTCTGCAAATGCTCCTTCTCCTATCGCTGTTACTGTTTCTGGTATTGTTAGTGTTCCAGAATCATCCATTAACGCTAAGTTGGTATTTGCTGATAATAACACTCCATCTACTATTAAATATGGATTTACTCTTATTCCTAAACTTTGTGCTATTCTTACTTCTGTCATGTCTGTACTATTTAGCAATAACTCTCCTCTTATTATCTCCATTTTTCCTGCAAAGCTTGAGCCTCTTAAGGTCGTTAGTACATCATATATTGTTCCACTTGCTTCCCCTTGTGTGTTATATACTAAACTATTTTCTCCTGCGGTTATACTACTTGCATCAAACTCTTCATCATCTAATGATTTTGACATTTTAAATGTTTCTAACTCTTCCATATATGAAGATAATTCTGTTAAATATTTTGCCTCAAATGTTTTTGTTATTAATCCATTTTCTCCTATGGTAAAGTTTAAGGTTACTGTTCCCAATATTATTAGTACCACTATTGTAATTACAAGTGCCACTAATGTTATTCCAGTATCTCCTTCACACCTTATTTTACTAAATTGTAACTCTCTCTCTCTCTCTCTCTCTTACAGCCTCAAGGCTTCTGTTGATTTTGTTTCTCATATTTTTTCTCCTTTCTACCACTGCTTATCCAAATTTAGTTTGTTACTTTTATTTTCCATACAGCTGGCATGCTTTTATTCTATCATTCCATTGTCTCTTTTTCAATACTTTTTGCACAAATGTAACACACTTTTAATATTTTTGTAACATTCTTGTAATAATTTGCATAGGGATGAAAATATTATGCCTCTCTTTTCATTCCTTCGAACAATTAAATTGTTGTAATATTTTTCTTGACAATCTTTGCTATTCTAAACTATAATACTAATGTAGGTTAAAGTTACTTTAAGTTACATTTAGAAAATAAAGATTAAATAGTTTGAATGGAAAACTTTCATTTCTATGTTTTAAAAGAATAGGTTTATAGGCATATCCTTTGTTAAAAAACCTAAATATATTATATAAGGAATGGTTTTTATGGAATATTCAATTGGAGAAGCTGCCGAAAAAACAGGAATTACAGCATCTACATTAAGATATTATGAAAAGGAGGGATTGCTCCCTAATATAAAAAGAGATAAAAATGGCATTCGTTCCTTTTGTGATGAAGATTTAGAACGTCTAAGAATTATTGAATGTTTAAAAGCTACGGGGATGCCAATTAAAGATATTCGAAAATTTATTGATTTATGTGCAGATGGAGATGACTCTTTGCAGGAAAGATATGCTCTCTTTTTAGACAGAAAAGCTGCTGTGCAAAAGCAAATAGAAGAATTGCAAAAAATTGAAAAAGTAATTGATTTTAAATGCTGGTATTATCAAACTGCTATCGAAGCCGGAACTGAGAAGGTACATGCTGGTAAGAATAAGATTATTGCAATATAATATGTAAGAAAGGACTTTTGAGGAGAAACTTGTTTTTGGGGACGGAGGAAAAAAACAAGTTTTCTCACTTTCTTACGTCACCTCAATTTTTATAATATCTGCTACACTAATATTTTCCTCTCCTTCTATTTGTATCTTTTTCTTCGTATAATCAATTGTGGTAACTGTTCCTTCTATTTCACGATATTTTTTATTTTTATAATATCTAATTTTCGCTTTGCTTCCTTTTTCCAATCGATTTAATTGGCATTCTAACTCTTCAAAGCTTTCTTCTGTAAGATCTTTTCTTTCCTCCTGCTCTATTTCCTTTTCTCTCAAAAGCTCTTGAAATCCAGCTAAAGCATCAAAAGGAAGAAATTGCTTTGCCCTACTTGCTCTACTCATTATTTCACTCTCCTTTGTGACCACCTATCAACGTATTCCTCATAACTGCTGTTGCTCCTTGCTCTAAATTGATTCCTCTCAAAATCTTGTTTTTGCCCATCTCGTTTTTCATCTTGTTCATTACCAATTCTAGTTTTCGTTCTTTCTCTACTTTCTCTTGGTCTTGAAACAAATTTAACTGCACATATTCGTCCTCTTGCACATTATCAAAACTAATGCCTATTCTTCGTATGCCAGCATTTCTATTAGTGGTTTTGTCATAGAGCCTTAAAAATGCGCTCACTAGTTCAGAGTATACATTTGTGTTATTACAAGTTCTCTCTGTCCCACCAGTTGCTGGTATACCATCCTTGGAATAACCAATATATAGCTTTACCGTGTTGGTCGTCAAATGCTCTTCTATTAATCTTAAGCTGCCTAACTCTACCATTTCTTTTAAAACCAATCTTGCTTTTTCAAAAGAATAATCCTCGAATAGCACTTGGCTATTCGTAATACATCTCGCCTGTGGTTTGTATTTCTTAATATCCGCGATTGTGCAACTTTCTCTGCCCCAAGCATGGTCTATTAAGTACTCAGCATTTACTCCAAACTCTTTGTATAGCTTCTTTTGCTCTGCGTGTGCTACTTCGTACATATCTTGTATTCTTAATTTATTTAATCTTCTTTCTATTCCGTGCCCAATTTGCCAAAAATCGGTAAGTGGCTTATGATGCCACAATTCTTTTTGGTACTTTGCTTCATCTAAAAAACCTACGTTGGTAGCACTATGCTTTGCCGTAATATCCAAGGCAATTTTTGCTAAATATAGGTTTGTTCCAATTCCCGCAGTAGCTGTTATTCCATAAGTTCTAAAAATATCTTGCATGATATTTTTAGCAAGTTCTACAGCGCTTACTTTATATAATTTCAAGTATTTTGTCGCATCCATAAAGGCCTCATCAATGGAATACACATGGATATCTTCCTTGGAAAAATATTTTAGATAAATAGCATAAATATTAGCGGAATATTCCATATATTTTTTCATGCAAGGAGGAGCCATAATATATTTTATATTCGGCGGAATTTCAAAAACACGGCATCTGTTTTTTACTCCTAGCATCTTCATTCTAGGACTTACCGCTAAACAAATGGTTCCTTTGCCTCTTGCTGGGTCTGCCACTACCAAATTGGTGGCAAAAGGGTCTAAGTTTCTTTCCACACATTCCACGGAAGCATAAAAGGTTTTTAAATCAATACATAAAAAGATGTTTTGCATTTTCTCACCTCTAGTTTTATTATACGCCTTCAGCCGAGAAATGTAAACATTTGTTTGTAATATTTGTGTGTTAATTTTTTACAAATTTGGATATTTTTTCCAAAACTGAGCAATTAGAGTGTGTCCCCAATTGCTCAGTGTTCTAATCTATTTCAATTGCTCCGGTATATAATCCATAATACATGCCTTTCTTAGCAATTAATTCGTTATGGTTTCCTCTTTCAATAATTCTACCATGGTCTAGTACCATAATTAAATCCGAATTTCGGATAGTAGAAAGTCGATGGGCAATAACAAATACCGTTCTTCCTTTCATCAATTTATCCATTCCGTCTTGCACTATTTTTTCAGTACGTGTATCTATGCTTGAGGTTGCCTCATCTAATATTAACACAGGTGCATTGTCTAAAGCTGCTCTTGCAATGGATAGAAGCTGTCTTTGCCCTTGGGATAGTCCTTCTCCATTTCCGGTAATTACAGTATCATACCCTTGTGGTAGATGCTGTATGAATTGGTCTGCGTTTGCTAACTTTGCTGCTGCCACTACTTCTTCATCGGTCGCTGTTTGTCTTGAATAACGAATATTATCTCTTATCGTTCCGGTAAATAGGCTTGTATCTTGCAATACCATTCCTAATGACCTTCTTAAATCGTTTTTCTTTATTTTTTGAATATTAATTCCGTCATAACGTATTTTTCCATCCTGAATATCATAGAAACGGTTAATTAAATTCGTAATTGTTGTTTTTCCAGCACCTGTTGCTCCAACGAAAGATACTTTTTGTCCCTCTTTTGCTTCTAAAGAAATATCATGTAAAACAATTTTCTTATCTGTATAGCCAAATACTACATTTTCAAATGTTACACGTCCACGTAAACGCGCATAGGTAATTCTTCCATCTTGATGAGGATGTTTCCATGCCCAAAGTCCGGTTCTCTCCTCTGTTTCTACTATTTTACCATTTTCCATTTTGGCATTTACTAAAGTAACATAACCATCATCTACTTCCGATGGTTCGTCAATTAATTTGAAGATTCTTTCCGCTCCCGCTAATGCCATGGCAATAAAATTCATTTGTTGCGAAACTTGGCCTAGAGGGTTCGTAAAAGACCTAACATACTGCAAGAAAGCAGCAATACTACCAATACTTAAAAATCCATTTACTGATAAAATTCCTCCTATTACAGCTACAAGAACATAACCCAAATTGCCAATATTTAAAATACAAGGCATTAAAATATTTGCATAAGTATTTGCTTTTGTTGCACTATCGCACAATTCTTCATTTAGCTCATCAAATCTTTTTCTATTTTCTTCCTCATGGCAGAATACTTTAACTACTTTTTGACCTTCCATCATTTCTTCGATATAACCATTCACTTTTCCCAAATCTTGCTGTTGCTGTACGAAAAAACGAGAACTATTTCCTCCTAAGTATTTTGCCACAAAAGTCATTATAATTACCATTGCTACCACTACTAATGTTAGGTAAATATTTGTGGTAAACATCGAAACTAATACAGTAACCATCGTAATAACTGCAGAAAATACTTGTGGAATGCTTTGGCTTAAGCATTGTCTTAAAGCATCAACATCATTTGTGTAGGTACTCATGGTTTCGCCATGTGGGTGGCTATCAAAATAGCCAATTGGTAATGTTTGCATGTGATTAAACATTTCCGTACGAATTTTATTTAAAATACCTTGTGATATATTAATCATTAATCGGTTGTATACATAGGTAGCAATAATTCCCACCAAATAAACACCGGCCATGCCGACTATTGCTTGCAGTAAAGAGCTGAAGTCTGGATTTTGCTGTCCAATTAGAGGAACAATGTAGTTATCAATTAAGCGTTGGATAAATTGTATTCCCATTACACCAGCAAGCGCACTTAAAACAATCGCTACAAATACAATAAAAAATTGTAGTTTATAAGTGGTAAATACATATTTTAAAAGTCTAAATACCGTCTTTGATTTCTTAACTTTCTTCCCCATTTTCTTCCTCTCCTTTCATTTGCGATTCATATACTTCTCTATAAATTTGATTTGTTTTTAGTAATTCTTCTGAAGTGCCAACTCCATTAATTCTTCCGTTATCTAGAACCACTATCTTATCTGCATCTTCAATAGAAGTAATACGTTGTGCAATAATAATTTTCGTGGTATCTGGAATTTCCTCTCGAAAGGCTTTTCGTATTAAGGCATCTGTTTTGGTATCTACCGCACTTGTTGAATCATCTAGTATCAATATTTTTGGCTTTTTCAAAAGTGCTCTTGCAATACAAATTCTTTGTTTTTGGCCTCCAGATACATTTGTACCACCTTGGTCTAGCACGGTTTCATATTTTGCAGGGAATTGCTGAATAAATTCGTCTGCTTGCGCTAATTTGCAAACTCTTTCTAATTCTTCGTCTGTCGCTTCCTTATTTCCCCATCTTAAGTTTTCACTAATTGTTCCAGAGAATAGCACATTCTTCTGTAGAACCATGGAAACACTATCTCTTAATGTTTCTAAGTCGTAATTTCTTACGTCTACTCCTCCCACTAGAACTCTACCTTTGGTTGCTTCATACAATCTTGGAATTAATTGCACTAAAGTAGATTTAGAACTACCCGTTCCTCCAATAATTCCAATTGTCTCTCCTGCTTTTATTTCTAAGTTAATATTACGCAAAGCAAATTTGCTTCTATCCTTTTCATCACTGTAGCAGAAACTTACGTTATCAAAAACAATAGAGCCATCTTTTACCTCTTTTACAGTTCTCTCTTTGTTTTTTATTGCAGGATCTTCTTCTAATACCTCAATAATTCTTTCTGCTGAAGATTGTGAAATAATAATCATAACAAACACCATCGATAGCATCATTAGGCTCATTAGAATTTGCCATGCATAGGTAATAATGCTAGAAAGCTGACCTGTTTGCATCTCTCCACCAACAATAAGCTGTGAACCAAACCATGAAATTAATAAAATGCAGGTATAAATAGTAATTTGCATTACAGGGCTGTTAAAAGCTACTATCTTTTCTGCTTTTTTAAAGAAGTGATACACTTCATCATTAACCTTTTTGAATTTTTCCTTTTCGTGTTCCTCTTTTGCATAAGCTTTTACTACTCTAATGCCACTTAAATCCTCTTGTACCACTCTATTTAAACTATCGTACTTTTTAAATACGGTTTCGAAATTAGGGTGCGCTTTTTTAGCAATAAAGATTAAAAGGAAGCCTAAAATAGGTATTGCCACTAAAAAAATGCATGCAAGTTTCGGACTAATGGTAAAGCACATAAACAAGGCAAATAGCATCATAATAGGTCCTCTTACTAAAATACGAATAATCATTTGAAAAGCATTTTGCACATTGGTAACATCTGTTGTAAGCCTTGTAATTAAGCTGGAAGTAGAAAATTTATCAATATTTTCAAAAGCATAGGTTTGAATTTTATCAAACATTGCCTTTCTTAAATTTTTTGCATAACCAGAAGATGCTTTTGCCGCAAATCTTCCCGATAGCATACCAAACGCTAACGAAAGAATAGCAGACACAATTAAAAATACTCCTATTTCTAGGATGTACTTAACGTCACTATTTTGAATTCCTACATCGATAATTCTTGCCATTAAATATGGAATAACAATTTCCATCACAACTTCTAAAATGACAAAAATCGGTGTTAGAATTGCATCTTTTTTATAATCTTTAACATAACTTGCTAATTTTTTTATCATTTTTTCTTCTCCTTTCCAATTTAGGGACAGGCGTTTTTCTCCACTTTTTTCCAATTTTGGGACAGGCCTTTTTTAATTATAGTTAATTCAAAACTTAATCTTCTAAATTTTTCGACATTTTCTCTAATGTTGTAAAAAACTGTTGTAATTCCTCTTCTGTTAATCCTTTTTTCAAATCTTTTTCTACTTTTCGCATTGCTCTTTCTATATTACTCTTTATTTCTAATGATTTATTCGTTAATGTAATTTCTTTTAATCTAGCATCTTCACTTTTTGCTTTTCTTTCGATTAAACCATTCTTCTCCATCAAACTTAAAATTTCTGCCACTGTTGCTCTTCTCATGTTAAATTTACTTTCAATGTCTTTTGCATAAACACTTCCTTTTTTATTGCTTTCGAAAATAAATCCTATCATACTGCACTGTACTGCAGTAACATTATAACTTGCAACTGCCTCATCAATTTTTCGTCTTACTTGCCTTGATAAAATATGGATATATCTACCAATATCCTGCTTCTCCATGGTCACCGCCTCCTGCATATTGTTCGGTATCTAACAACATATTATTGTAATGGTATTTTTAGCATTTGTCAAGCATAGTAATGCAAAGTTTTGTCAAAAACACAAAAAAGGAAGCATTTTTTTGGCTTCCTCCAATTTTATACCCAAAATCATTTTTCTTATTCCACATACTTCTTATTCGCGAACACAGTATCCATATATTCGTCTGGATACATATTGTCTAAAAAAACATCCATACTATTTTCTGCAGGTATCTTTTCTAATCTTTCCTTTTGCCTAATTGCTGCCATAGAAGAAATGGTTATATTAAACACCATAAATATCGCTACACTTGTTGCCATTATTTTTACTCGATGACTTTTTACAAACTCCTCTATCTTTGGCAAAAGTGGTTCGATATAAGAAACATATAGCAATCCTGCAACTCCCCAATAACTACAATGTATTAAAGTTGTTCTACCATTGATATTAAATAGCCATTCGGAATAATCCCACGAAACAGTTCCAAACACTTTCTCTTGAATGTACGAGCACAAATATTCAGTAACTCCTCCTAATACCATAGAAGAGATAAATACAATTCCTTTATTTCTATTTTTCATATAGGAGAAAAATACATAATACACTAAAATTCCTATGCCATATACTGGCGTAAAAGGTCCATATAATAATCCTTGCCTAGATACAAAATGTCCGTTTTGCACTAGTGCCACTATCATTTCCACGATGTAACCAATAATGCTACCAATCATAAAAATGGTAAAAACTTTAATACTTTCATTAAAAAAACTTTTCTTCTCCATATTTATTCCCCCTTTTTTTGTCTGCTCTTTTTATTATTGCCGAAATTTCTACATATTATGATGTAAGATAATTTTAAAATAATTCTTCGTTTTTTCTAATCGATTTTAGCGAATTTAATCTTTCATTTCTGTAAGTTTACTATAACAATAAATTATTAAGTATCTTTTTAATTCTTATTAAAATTTTCTTAATTTTTGGGCAAAAAGGACTCTGCTTCCTGCTAGCACTTTTCCTTGTATATGGCTTTAGTCACTACAAAAAATGCTCTCAGCCTTGCTAAGAGCATTTTTTATTATTTTTTATTTCATTAATACTTGTCGTATCATCCAAACCTTTTTTCCATAATCTAATAAATATTCATCCATCAAAGCAGATGTAGCATACTTTTTCTCATTATCCGCATCCTCTTTTACTTTAGTAGCATTTTCTACTAAAATACAATAATCTTTTAAAATAGTTTCAAATATACTTCTTGAATCTTTCTTTTCATTTTGCGCTTCTTTAATTTGTGCTATTTCTAAATAATCATTCATGGTTCCTAAAGGTTGTCCATCAATAATTAAAATATGTTCTGCAATTTCATCCACCTGCTCATTAATATCGTCATAAAACTCTTCCAACTTTGCATGCACATTAAAAAAATCTTCCCCTTTGATATTCCAATGATAATTTTGTAATTTTCGATAAAACACATTTAAATTAGCTAAAAATAAATTTAGGTCTTCTACTATCATATAAATCCCTCTTTCTTTTTAATTTATATTTACAGTATGACCTAAATTTTATTTTTTATTCAAAAAGTGTAATTTAGGGACAGGCGTTAAATTGGAAAAAAGTAGAGAAAAACGCCTGTCCCCAAATTGGAAAAAAGTGGAGAAAAACGCCTGTCCCTATTTTCCACTCATTTCTTTCATGGCTTGTTCTGCGGTTTTATCTTTATCTAGTTTATTGATAACAAAAATAGCAATACCTACAAGCAAAAAGGTTACCAAATAGATTATGATGCTGAAAGTCCAATTTCCTGCTACTAAGTTACTTCCTGCAAAGGTAGAGGAAATAACAGATGGAAGTCTTGCAAAAGTGGAAATTAAGATAAAGCGAAGTGGTTTTAGCGGAAGTAATCCAGCTATATACACTAATAAATCTTTTGGTGTTCCTGGAATTAAAAATAAGATAAGCATTATCCATTCTATTTTTTGTGGATTTTGGAATAATTTACTATGTTCGATTTTGTCTATTCTTTCTTTGCTACAGAAGCTATAAACAAATTTTCTTCCAAATTTTCTAACAGCAAAGAATACTATGCTTGTAATAATAAATACCGAAATGGTAATAAAAATAAGTCCTCCTATTCCACCATAACACATTCCTGCTAAAATTTCTATTGGTTCCCCTGGAAGTACAATTAAAAAAATCTGTGCAAATTGTAAACCAAATAAAGCCAAATAGCCGAGTGCTCCAAGGTTTGCTACATGGTTTTTGAATTCCAATTGTCCTTCTGGTGTGCTTAAATTTCGCATTACAGGAAACAAATAGACTACCAATCCAATTAATAATGCAATTACCACAATCATCAAAATATATTTAAACGCCTTTGTTCTTTTACTCATTTTCTATAACTTCTTTCTTTTTGTAATTCTATTAGCATTTATTGTCCTAAGGATTCTATAAATTGCTATACTTCTATTTCAATTAATCATTACTAGTATACCACGTATTTTCCAAAAAATCATTTATATTTTCTTAATTTTTCATTAATTCTGTTATATGAGACTAGTTTTGTTATCTTTTTTCTTACAATCCTAGCTGGATTTCAGTAAAAGAAAAAAGATGCTCTCTTTCAAGCATCCTTTCCTCTTCTTATTTTATTGTGTTACCACATATCCAGTTAAATCTGGTTTAGAAATCTCTCCATTATTATTTAATTGAATATTGATGTATTCTATATAATTATTTGTATATTCTCTTCTTAGAACTAATCCTGTTTCTTTATCCACCCAAACTTTTTGCTCTTTATCTAATTCTATTACATAACAGTCTCTGCCATTATATGTTTCGGAATAAATTAAAGTTCCTAAACTTAAGAAAGCTCTAACTGTTCCTTGCTCTAACTCACTCATAAGAGGCATAGCCACCACAACGCCATCTGTATTATTACTTATTTCTGCCCTATTCGATTCTGGATAAAGTACTACTTTTTCTTGATTTTGTGTGTCTGTCCAGAAAATGATAAGACTTTCTTCGTTTTTCATAAACTCTGCTAATGTAACACTATCTTTTTTGCTACACTTAATCGTAGTAACATCATTACTACCATTGACCCTGCTGATACTTTCATAAGAATAATTATTAAAATCTGTAAATCTCTCCATTTTAGCTACAATATCATTGAAAATAATGGTATTTCTAATAAAAAAGATGAGATACATAATAATTAATAGAATTACTACAATTAGTAATGCTTTTACTAATTGTGTAAAAACTGTTTCTTCCTTTTTCTTCTTTTTCTTTCCATCTTCTTGTCTTGTAACCACTTTTCGAAAAATAGGTTGTTCCTTAACTTCCTCGTTTTTTACTACATTTACCTTTTCTTTCTTGGAAACAGTTACACTTTTTCCAACTTTTCCTGCTGATACTGTTGTTTCACTTGCTTTTCCTTGTAAGTTTTTCTCTTCCATTTTACTTCCTCCTTTGGCTTTTGTGTTATCCATTTTTTTCTTAAGCTATTATTTCAAATTATAACATAAAAATAGTTTTTGTAAATACTTTTTTTGCAAATAAATTTATTACAACTAAAAGCCATTCTTGTAACCTCACACATCTTTTAACTTAATCACCTCTTCAGAATGAAGCTTTCCTGCTCTTGTAATGGACGAATAGCCATATTTTTCTTTTAATTTATCCACTACCTCTTCTAGTTTTTCTTGTTTTTCATCTGAAACATTATGGAATAAAGAAAGTTGTACTTCGTCTTTCTCCACTAAATTGTCGACTCTTAGCCCCACTAAACGGATAAACGTTCCCTTTTGGTACATCTCTTCTAATAACTGTTTTGCCAAAGCGTAGATATCTTTTGTATTGGAGGTAGCATTGGGTAATTTTCGTTGATGGGAAAAATCTTTAAAATCTTTCGTTCTAAGCTGTACATTTACAACATTGGCATACATTTTATATCTTCGTAAGCGATATGCTACTTGCTCTGCCAAAGTTAATAGTACTTCTTCTATTTTTTCTTTTTCACATAAATCTTGTGGAAGTGTTACAGAATTTCCTACTCCTTTTGGCTTTTCTTCCAAATAATTCACTTCGGAATTGTCAATTCCATTGGAGTATTCCCACATCATAAGGCCATGTTTTCCAAATTTCTTTATCATGTACATTTTATCTTGTTTTGCCAAATCTCCAATGGTTTTAATTTTCATATTATATAATTTGGGTAATGTTTTCTTTCCAAGCATAAACAATTCTGAAACAGGAAGCGTCCACATTTTAGTTGGTATTTCCTCTTCGAATAAAGTATGTACCTTATCTGGTTTCATAAAATCAGAAGCCATTTTGGCTAGTAATTTATTATAAGCAACTCCCACATTAACCGTAAAACCTAGTTCTTGCTTTACTCTTCTGCTTATTTCATAAGCTTTATTTAATAATGTGTCACCACCTAAATAATCGGTCATATCTAAAAAGCATTCATCAATACTAAATCGCTCTATCTTATCCGTATATTGCTTTAAAAGCATATATAAATCATTGGAATGTTTTCGATAACTTTTATAATCTCCTTTAAACACTTGTAAATTTGGACATTTTAAGCGTGCTTGGTAGAGTGTCTCTCCTGTATAAACTCCCTTTTTCTTTGCTTTCATACTTTTTGCCAACACAATACCAGACCTTTTCGATTCGTCTCCTCCAATTACCGCTTCTATTTCACGTATATCTACTTTTTCTCCTTGCGCTAAGCGGTCCATGGCTGTCCAACTCAAAAAAGCATTGTTCACATCGATATGCAAAATTTGTCTCTGCCTTTTCTCCATACTATCACCATGCTTATTATAAAACATTAGTTCGTAGTTGTCAATATTTCTTTACCATTCCACATTCTTCTGCTATTTTTTTGATTTCTTTCTCCATCGCTCCAATGTTATTATTGTTTTCAATAATAACATCACATCTTCTAAGGTAAAAATCATTGCTTTCTTGCGCATTCAATCTTTTTTCTGCTGTTTCGTAATCGATGTCATCTCTCGCTACAATTCGCTCTATTTGTAGTTCTCGTTTTGAAATAACCCCCATTACTTTATCACACAATTTATCCAACTTACACTCAAACAATAAAGGAGCATCAATCATAATTGTAGTATTTGCTTCTTTTCGCTGTGTTAGCTGTATTTGGTTTTCAATTTCTTTTTTGATATATTTAAAAGTACAATTATTTAGTTCCTTTCGTTTTTCTGCATCTGAATAAATAATTTGTGCTAATTTTTTTCTTTTTAAATTACCCTCTTCATCCACAATATCGGAGCCGAATTTAGTAATAATATCTCGCATATAACTCGTCCCTTTTTGTGAAAGTTTTTTGGCAATTTTGTCTGCATTAATAATTTTTACTGTATATTCACTTTCTAGAATTTCACATATGGTACTTTTGCCCGCACCGGAGCTACCAGTTATTCCTAAAATCATATTCTTTCTCCTCTTGTAGAATGGTGCTATAATATTTCTATTTTATTGGTATAATCTAAATTAGCATACGAATCTGAATAATATCCTAATGTATAAATATTCGTTGCTAGAATGTCTTTTTCTAACATTTCCCTTAAATTTTTGTTAGCTACTGTATCGATATATTTTTTCACAGATGTTACCACATTTAATTTTGGATTCAAATGCATCATTTCCGATATTAGTTCTTTTCCCTTATTATTAAATCCCAACACGCGAACGTAAGGCGTAATTTTACGTGAAGTCTCCATCTGTTTTTTATCAATTTCTAATAAAGCATAAAGTAGAATTCTTTGGATTCTCGTTTGTGTAAATCGTTTTGTTTTTACCATATTAATTAATTCTTCTATGGTGTTGCAAGAATCTGCTGCATTTTTAATAGAATTTTCTAGTCCCTCTGTAACATCTGGTAGTTTTGCAATCTCTTCTACTGTCATTTTTCTTAATTGATAGATAATTTCTTTTTCAAATCGCGAAAGGTCTATGACATAGTGTCCTTTTTTCAACTCTTCCCCTAATAATAGATAAGAATTTCTTGGCATCACCTTACGAATATCGTTTAGTTCTTTTGTCATTAACATTTTTCGTATAGCAGTAGCACTAGCAAATTCATCCACAATATATTTATCATGATAAAGCACTTTTTCTCTTTTTATTCCTATTGGTGTAATAGTGCTTTTCGTTTTTTTCATTGCTTTTAGATATTCAATTCCTAAAATATTATTTGAACCAGATAAAACATTG
>CALXKT010000029.1 GCA_944388985.1 uncultured Clostridia bacterium
AAAGCTAGAATACCCTTGTTTCCAAGTTCTGCTATTCTTCCTAAGTCCATTATTTTATCATCAATTGGTGTAAAATCCACTTTGAAGTCACCTGTATGAAGTACCACTCCTACTGGTGTATGAATTGCAAGCATCACTGAGTCTGGTATACTATGACTACTTCTTATAAATTCAACTTTCATGCTTCCAAAATTAATAGTTTGTCCTTGTTCTACCGTAATTAGCTTTGTAGAGGAAAGTAATTTATGCTCCTCTAATTTATTCTTTATTAGTCCAACAGTTAGCCTTGTTGCATAGATTGGCATATTAATTTGCTTTAAGATATATGGAATAGCACCAATATGGTCCTCATGACCGTGAGTAATAACAAGACCCTTAATTTTTTCTTTATTTTTTTCCAAATACGTAACATCTGGTATTACTAAATCTACTCCTAGCATATCATCTTCTGGGAATTCTAATCCACAGTCTACTAATACGATTTCATTTCCATATTCAAATACAGTAATATTCTTTCCAATTTCATCTAATCCACCAAGTGGAATAATTTTTAAATTTTCTTTCTTAAATTCAAATTTGGTTTCTCTTCTTTTGGCTACTTCTATAAAATTGTTTCCTAAATTGTCTTTTTCTCCATTTGTCTCACTAAAATTAATTTTCTTTGGAGCTTCCCTTCTTGTATTTCTTCTACTTTCTCTTTGCTCTCTACTTTCTTTATTTTCGCCTCTTTCTCTTTTTCCCTTTCTTTCTCTCGTTTCTTTTATTTCCAAGTTTTCTGCTTTTTCTTGTAAATTTTCTTTTTTGCTCGTTCTGTTCGAAACTCTTTTATGTCTCGTTTTTAAAACTCCTTCTTCCCTTGTTTCCTTTTTTTCCATTAATATAATCTCTCCTTTTCAAATTTTTTAATTTATATATTAAAAATCGTTTTTTCTTTTTTACATTATGTCACAGTTACACATTATTTAAACAATTATTGGAGAGTTTCTTTCCTAAACGAAATGCTTTGTAATAAAATACATTTATTATTTCTAGTATAGAAATTCACTATACTTATTTTTAAAAATAAAAATTATTGTCTAACACCTAAATTTTAAAGGTAGTTTAACATTATAAACTACCTTTCCTACAAAATAAATCTCTCCGCTCTATAAGCATAAGTTATATAACATGCTCTCTTTTCCGCACCGAGCATATTAATACACTTATTATTTAAAACAATTTTATAATCCGTACATAATTTACAATATTAATTCTCTTTTTATAATATATAAATCTCTTCTTTACCATACTTTGGTAACAACTGTAAATTATTATACTACATTTTTCTTCTTTTGTCAAATTTGGTGTAATTTAGGGACAGGCCTTTTTCTTCACTTTTTTCCAATTTAGGGACAGGCCTTTTTGTCTCCTTTTGTTTGAAAAAACTTTTAGGAATGTGAGTATTTACTCAAGTACTGCCCCAATTATTCCTGCATCATTTTTTAGCTCTGCTAACACAATTTTTGGAACACTATCCTTATTAAAAACACATCTCGTACTTTCTAATTTCTTTACAAGCTCATCATAAAAAATGTCTTTGAAGTAAACAAAGCTACCTCCTAAACAAATAGATTCCGGCTCGAAAATATCTATGATATTAGATAGTCCTACAAGGAAATATTCGATATACTCCTCTACACTTTTTTGCACAATAGGATTTTCTTTTTGCTCTTTTACTATTTCTACTAATCTTTCTGATGAAACTTCTGGTAATTGTAATTCTTCCTTTGTTTTCTCTTTCCACCTCTTAATGGAACAATAGGTTTCAAAGCATCCTCTTTTTCCGCAATGACATAATTTTCCGTCTTTTTCAATAATCATGTGACCTAATTCAAAGCCAGTATTTTTATTCGCTTGTAGCAATCTTCTATTTATGAACACTGCAGAGCCAATGCCAGTTCCCAAACACAAAAATACTGAGTCTTTATCCTCGCGTAAAGCACCATATCTTAGTTCTGCTTTTGCGGCCGCTTTTGAGTCATTTTGAATAAGGAAGCGAATATCGGGATATTTTGCTATCAATGGAGTAAAATCTAGCTTAGAAATTCCTAAATTAAATAAATTTTGCATTTTGTTTTCTTTTACATTTCCTGGTGTGGCAATTCCTATTAATTCAATAGAATTCTCGCTTACAAACTTATCAATGTAGCTTTCTATTAATTGTAAAATTTCTGCTTCTGATTCAAACGATTCTTTTCTATTTTTCTCTACTTTTTCGAGTAATTCGTTATCATTATTTAGCAAGCCTATTCCTATATGGCTTCCACCTAAATCGATTCCAATTTTCATTTTCCTTACATTCCTTTCCTTAGTTAAATTCATTTTTTCTAAATTATATCATTTTTTCCATTTAATTAATACCACTTTTTTAAAATTGTTATTTAATTGGTTACAGGAAGTTACAATTCACAGTCAAAAATAAATATTTTTGTTGCTTAGTTAGCTCATCTTTTTTTCTTTTCGTTGGAGACTTAAGGTGGGGACCGACAAGTTACAGTCTGTGGAAAAATTACTCTTGAAGAAAAAACTTGTTTTTTCTTCAAGCAGAATCCGGACAGAAACCTTGTAATTTTTACTACAGACTGTTCGCAGTTGGGGGTCGAAAACGAAAATAAAAAAAGATGGGCTAACTAAGCATATATAATAAGTCGTGAATTCTAACTACAGTATGGAAAAAAATCTATCTCTTAAAAAAATTAGAGAGAAATCCTGTCACTAAAGTGAACTAATGTAGAAAAAAAGCCTATTCCTAAAGTGGACTAAAGGAGACAAAAACGCCTGTCCCTAAAGTAGACTAAAGGAGGCAAATAGGCCTGTCCCAAAATTGGAAAAAAGTGAAGAAAAACGCCTGTCCCCAATTTGGAAAAGGAGACAGAAAAGTCTGTCTCCTTGTTTTATTTTTATTCTGGTAAATCCACTGCGTCGAAAATCCAAGTACCCATATATAGCTGAATACATGGTACGATAATAACAATTACTAGGAATATTAAGAATACACCTACGATGGAATATACCACTTGTGGTAATACCGCCATAATTTTTTGCATTAAGTTATCAATATCTATTTCCATATATTCTACTAATTTTCGCATCATTTCAACTAAGTCTGTCTGCATACCTATCTTTAACATCTCGGTTTGCATTGAGGATGAAAGTCCCGAGTTCTCAAATGGTTCAATCCAAGAAGAACCGATTAAAATATTGTTAATTGATGTTTCTACAATGGAAAGTAGTACGTAATTTTTGACAACTGACTTACTAACTTCCAAGGCATCTTGAATTCTCATTCCGTTTTCAAGGTTTAAAAGCATTGCTCTTATAAATCTTGAGAAGTCAATAGCATAAAGTAATTTTCCGAAGATTGGCATTTTATATTTAAAGTAATCAAAATTATATCTCCCTTTTGGTGTTTGAATATACATGATAATTGCTACTACAATAACTGCAATGATAATAACAGGAATGTACCATATTTGCATGAATCGATTCGTGACATCAAGGAACCATAAAGTAGGTCCTGGTAGTGTTTGTGTTGTTCCTACTTGAGCAAAGGTTTCTTGTATTAATGGAAGAATGTATGCTACACCAAAGATAAGGATTGCAATAATTGCTAATAATTGCAATACATTTGGTATAACAATCTTTCGTAATCTACTTGTTGTATTATCTGCATCTTCCAAGTATTTTACCGCTTGTTCTAGCGATTTTGTAAGCGAACCAGAAAGTTCTCCAACACGAATCATATTGGTATAGATGTATGGGAAAATATTAGAATAATATTCCATTGTTGTATACATGTATTCTCCCGACTCTACTCCTGCTAATATATCTTGTAGAACCCCTCTTAAGGATAGATTTTCGGTACTATCAATAATGGTACTAAGTGCATGAATATTATTAAAATTTGCTTTTTTGAGCAAGTAGAAATTTTGAGTAAAGATTATAACATCTCTTGTTGTAATTTTTTCCTCTCTTGCTAAAGCCAAATTTACTCTTTCTTTTATCGATGGCTTTGCTAAAGCTCGTCCTTGCAAGATATTCGCCGAATCTGCTTGTTTCATAATGTCATCAATATCTAACATATTTCTACGGTTGGTTTTTGTTTTCTTTTTGCTTTGGTAACCTACTTGCATAACGCTGATTGGTAGCAAATCGTTATTTTTTAATTTTTTTATTAAAGTCTGCCTGTTGACATCTTCTACACGATTTCGTACAATTTGTCCCTTTGCAGTTACCGCTTTATAAACATATTCTGGCATTTTTCCTCCTTTCTAGTAATTCTCTTCTTACTGTGTTACTCTGTTTTCTTTATCTTTTTTAATTTTTAATTGCATAATGGTTCTATTTAACGTTTCGATATTCTTTTCTTCAATTTGTGCTTTTGCTTGTTCTAGGGTAATGACATCATTTACAAATAGTTCTGCAATAGAATTGATTAATCCAATACTTCCTTTTTCTAGGTTACTTTGGATAGCATCTTCAATTTCCGATACACTAATCTTCTCTTTACGAATGATACCTGAAACAATATTGTCAACAACCATTACTTCTGGCACTAATACTAAGTCTCCAGACTTAGAAGGTAGTAATCTTTGCGAAATAACTAATTTTAATAAAGAAGAAATTAGATATTTTACAGTTTGTTGATCACGTATTTCATAGAAGTTTACCATTCTATCGATTGTCTCAGCACAAGATTTCGTGTGAAGCGTACCAATAACTAAATGACCTGCTTCTGCTGTTTCAATAGCAGCTTCCATGGTTTCTCTATCACGAATCTCTCCTATTACTAGAATATCGCAGTCCTCTCTTAATGAGTTTTTAACACCATCACTATAGCTTAAGCAGTCTCGTCCAGCTCCGATTTCCTTTTGTACAATAACAGATTTCTTACTGGTATGCTTGTACTCTACTGGGTTTTCCAAGGTTAATATTTTTTTATTTTGATTTTCGTTTATTTCATTTATTAATGCATTTAAGGTAGTTGTTTTACCCGAATTTGTTTTTCCTGTTACCAAAATTAAACCTTGTGGTTGATAAGTCATTCTTCTTACAATATCAGGTACTCCTAAATCTTCATATTTTGGTAGTTCATTTTTTATTAAACGCATGGTTAGTATTGGTATTTCATTTGCAAGTGAAATATTTACCCTTAAACGGATATCTTCAAATTCAAAAGAAGAATCTAGTTTTTTGGTCTCTTTAAATACCCTATCTTTGTCCACGTTTCCTCTTACAAAGTAGTCATAAATTTCGTACATATCATCCTCTGTTAAAGGTCTTGGGCAATCATATTCTATTAAGTCTCTTCGAATTCTTAACATTGGTTTTAAGCCACAAATTAAGTGAACATCGGAAGCATCTTTTTTCTTAGCTGTATCTAAAATTTGATCTATATCTATCATTGGTTACCTCCTCTTTAATATAACGCTAGTTTGTTATTTATCTCTTGTAAATTTGTCGTTCCATCTAATACTTTTTGAATACCGTCAATTACTAGTGGTTTATAGCCATTTTCTAATGCCACTTCACGAATGGTTATAGATGGTTCATTATTTACAATTAAAGAACGAATTGCATCATTAAACATTACAATTTCAAAAATACCAATTCTTCCATAATATCCCGTATTGTTACATTTGCTACATCCTACTGCATCAAAAGTTTTCTTTCCTTCCATATCAAACGATACATTATATTTTTCACCAATACTTTTAATAATCTCTTTTTCCTCTTGTGTAAATTCTCTTTCTTTTGCACAATGTGGACATAATCTTCTTACTAGTCTTTGAGATACGGAAGTAGCAAGTGTACTAGAAATATCATAATTGGAAACTCCCATTTTACGAAGTCTAGTAATAACTTCAATAGCATCCATCGTATGAATTGTAGATAATACATAGTGTCCTGTTTGTCCCGCTTGCATTGCAATTTCTGCTGTTTCTTGGTCTCTAATCTCACCCACAAGAATAATATCTGGATCTTGTCTTAATACTGTTCTTAAAGAATCTGCAAAAGTTGTTTTTGGATCTACTTCTATTTGATTCAAACCAGCAATCCTAATTTCTACTGGATCTTCAATGGTAGTAATATTTACTTCTGGTTTGTTAAGAAAATCTATAATACTGTATAGTGTAGTTGTTTTACCTTCTCCTGTTGGTGCCGCAATTACTGTAATACTATTTTTCTTGTTAAACGCATCCTTTAATAATTTTTCTGTTCCAGTAAAGCCTAAATCAAAAATTGATTTTACATCTTCGTTTTTCTTTAATAATCTTAATACAAACTTTTCCCCATAAATATTTCTCTGAGAAGAAACACGAATATTGTAATCTGGATACATGATGATTCTTCCATCTTGTGATTCTTGCTTTTCTTGGTGCATGTTAGAAATTGCTTTTAATCTTCCTACAATTTGTGCTTGTTTTTCTTTGGTAACATTTGCTGCATTAATTAACCATCCATCAATTCTATAGCGAACTCTTAGTCCATCTTGCATTGGTTCAAAATGAATATCACTCGCTCTTTTATCCATTGCTCTTTTAATAACACTATCAATAAAGCTAGAAGCATCTGCTCCTACTTGAATATCTCCAGATGTATTTTCAAAAGAGTTTAATATTAAATCAATATTTGTTTCAAAAGTAATGTATTTTTCCATGATTAAGCCTTTATTTAAAAGCAATAATCTTACCGTCTCTACGGCTCTTCGATTGGATGTGTCTGCAAAACATACTTTAATTCTACCATTTGCTTCTTCAAAAGGTATTGCTTTATATTGTTTTGCAATATCTAAAGAAAGATAGTCTAACATATTTACTTTTAGGTCACTTTCTTTTAATAAAATGGCCTTTTCATCTAATATTTCTCCCATTGCTTGTATTAAAACTTCTGGGTCTGCCGCTCTTAAAATGTTTAAAATATCTCCAATTTTCTTTTTAGGCTCTGCCTTTTGATAATCTAATGCTCTTTCTACATCTTCTTCTGTAACAATACCTCTTTTTACTAACTCTATTCCTAGAGGTTGTCTTCTTTTTGTATCCATTTCTATTCTCCTTTCCTTTGTATCCTATTCTTTAGTCTTTCCTGTTTTTTGTATATTATGATAGTATTTTACCAATATTTTAAGGTAAAATCTACATTTTTTGTAATAGAATCTTCTGCATCTTTTCCTATTTGCATATTGACAGTGCAAATATTTTTATTCGTTGTATTAACACGTTCTGTATTTAATGCAAAATTACAACTTAGTATGTCTTTTGCAATTCTAACATCATTTCGGTAAATACTATTGTCTTTAAATTCATATTTTACTGTATCACTAAATTGTATGGTTGTTTCCGTTACTTCTGCCGTATTGTAGTTTTTGATATCTACTGCAAAGAACATTGTAAATTTATTAAATTCGGATATATATTTTGGAGCATCCACTACATCGCCAATGTTTGCGTAAAAAGAGTTGCTAATGGTTGTTATTACTCCAATAATAAGTGTAAAGATAAAGATATATACCGTTAGTGTTGCTAGTGTAATACCATCTTGGCTTTTTGCTTTACTTGGCATACTGTCTTGCTCCTTTCTCTTAGTTTTCTTTAATTTTTAATCGTGTTACCGAAAATTGTTCAGTCTCATTTGCTATAGTATAGGACATGTTTAGTTTTACCACTTTCATCACATCTTTTGCATTTACTTCTTCCCCATAATTTGATACATCTAATGTGATTTGCATTCCCCCTGGAATGGAGAATTTATCATAATAAGTGCTCGCAAGTTCAGAACTTACATCTTCATAAGGTATTCTGTCAATATCTTCTAAAATTTGTACTGCATACGTAGCCATTTGTGCTGTAAGGTCTGCTCTAACATTTGTTTTGTATACAGAATACATAAGACTAGAAATAATTCCAACAAATAGCATAATAATGAATAAGGCAGCAATTAAATCTTGCATGGTAAAGCCTTTTTCACTCTTAAGGATGGATGTTTTTTTTAATTTTTGGTTAACTTCTATTTTTTTCATTTTCTAGCCTTCCTCTCTTGCGTTGTGCTCTGTTAAAATTTTTTATTTCTGGTTAGTTACCGTAAAAAATCACAAAATTCGTTACTAAAAGCATAATGATATTTGCGGTGCAAAGATAAAATCCTACTGGTATTTTGCTGTTTGGTATGTTTGTCTTTTTTACCGCCTCTTTCTTTTTGGTTGTTATTTTATGTAGAAGTAGTTGTACACAAACAGCAATTAAAGTTAATAATACTGTATAAATATAAACTGCTTCATACGTAAATAAAACCATAAGTAAGGAAAGTATTAAAACATCTATTGGATAACTATCTTTTCCTTTTTTTCGTAAGTAAAAAGTATTAAATAAAATTAAAAAGCAAACAATTGCTAAATATATAACATATCTATACATACTAGGATTTTTTTCTACTATATATAGATAAATCATATAAAAAGTAACACAAATAAAGCCAAATAATAGTACTGGCTTTTCAATTCTTATTTTTTCTTTATCAATACCTGCAATAATGAACATGGTAGCAATGTATAATAGTCCTATGATAAAATAAAGAATAGTAGATTGATTCCATGAATATAGGCTAAGTTTTATCGATAAAGCAAATAGGACAAAAACCGTACCCGAAAAAACTTCTAATAGTAAATAGCGAATTCTTATTTTTTGTTTGCAATATCTACATTTTCCTCCTAAAAAAAGATAGCTTAGGATAGGAATCATATCCCAAAACCCTAATTTATGGTTGCAATTTGGGCAATAGGAACGTGTATGGGTAATATCTTGTCTTAGTGGAATTCGATAAACTGCCAATGTAAAAAAACTACCAAATAGTGTACCAATGCAAAAAATTAAAAGATATAATAGATAGTCCATTTTTGCTCCTTTGTTTTTTAAAATAGAGGTTATACTTAAAATATAACTTATATATTTTAAATTATATCTAGTATAACCTCTTTGTCCATAGTTTAAAGAAATTTTAAACCGTTTAAAACTTTTTTTAACTTTTCACTACTAGTTTGTAGCTGATACTGAATCTGTTAATACTTCGTTGATGTAGTGTACTACATTTGTAAGAGAAGCATCTGTATATGCTGTATCATTTGCATAGTAATCTCTAGCATCTTCAGCACGGTCTACTAATCCACCTTGGAAAGTGAATGTTATAGTTACTGTAGCTAATATAATTAATACAACAATTGTAATAACTAAAGCAACTAAAGTAATACCTTTTTGATTTCTTAACATAAAAAATTCCTCCTTAATAAAATTTTTTGTATATATTTATTAAAATAAATATAACCCAAGTTATTGCCGAATTAAATATTTCTATTTAATTCCTTCATCCTCAAAGAATGTTCCTGTTGAGTTTTCATTTATATTTTGATTATTGCTTCCTCCATTATTGGAATTATTATTGTTATCATTATTACCTGTATTGTTATTGTCTGTTGGATTTGCTGGTGTTGTATCTTCTAGTGAAAAAGGATTTGCTTTTCCTTCAATATAGCTTCCACTTTGTTGATAAATATTTAAGTCAGAATCTGTTACTTCATACGTAACTTCTACTTTTTCTGTTTCTGTAATCGTTTCGTCTATTTCTTCTTTTACTTCATTTGGTGTTACATAAGCTTCTCTTTCGGGAATAATTCTATTAATTGGAATATATTCATAAAACAATATCCCTAAAATTAATAAAATAGCAATACTTAAGAGTAATATAATAAATATTTCTTTAATTACTGATTTTATCATATTTACCTCCTTTTCTTCTAGCTAACGGTGTTCGTATTCTCGGTTGCAGTTGTACCTGTGGTATTTTGGTCTGCACCTGTATTAGTATCTGTTGTTGTACCATTTACTGTCTGTGTTGTATTTTCTAAGCGAATGCGAATACCAGTAACACTAAATGTTGCTTGTAGGTTTTCTCCATCTGGTAACAAATTGAAATTTTCGATACGGAATGCTAATTCACTATCATCTTCAATAGCGGAAATAAAATCCATAATTCCAACATATTTTCCTGTAATGGTAAAAGCAATATCTTTCGCATTTGGATCTGCTGTATTAGCAGAATAAATATCCATTCTCATGATTACGCCTTCTTGTCTTGCATGTCTTCCTAAGCGTAAGAATAAATATTCAATATCATAAATTTCTTCTGTGCTAGCTTCACTTATTTCGCTTTCTGTACTTACATTTGCTAATTGATAGTAGGCTTCCTTTGCTGTTGCTAATTGTTCTACACTTGCTGACAATTCTTGTTTTTCATTTTGTAAATCTCTTTTTATTTTTGTGTTAGCCTCTTCAATTTTTAGTGTTAATTCATCATTTAATCGAATGATGTCTCCTGTTCCTAATATTCTAAAGTTCCCTAAGGAAATTCCTTCAAAGATAGCGAAGTATGCCAATACAATTAA
Source organism: uncultured Clostridia bacterium (assembly GCA_944388985.1). GTDB lineage: Bacteria > Bacillota > Clostridia > TANB77 > CAG-508 > CALXVA01. The sequence goes on from CALXKT010000029.1 coordinate 10,475, forward strand.
CAAAATGATTAAAATGGAAATCAAAATTTTTCTCATGGCAAATCCCCCTCTATTACAATCTTAACAAAATCTCCTTCTTTTTCACCTTGAGTGGATACTACATTTTTTAGTATTCCCTCTTCTTTTAGTTTTGCTTTAAAATATCCAAGATCGTCATAATATAGAGATTGTGCTCGAATTACAATTTTTCTGCTATCATTATCAGGAGTATTTTCTATTTCCGTTATTTGTACTTGTTGTGGAATAACAGACATAATTCCCATTAATAAGTTTGGAATAGCTCCTTTGAAACTTAGATTTTCTTCTAATCTGTCATTAATATTTTCTAAGTTGTTTCTCATCTCTTGGTATTGATTGGTCTTGTCTCTTACTTGGTTAATATCGCTTGTAACTACTGCAATCTGAGCATCTGTATAATCGCTAACTTCTTGCGCTTCTCCTATTTTTTCTGTAATGCGATTATCAAGATAAACTGAAAATCCAGAATAAATAATAGTAAGCATTAAAATTCCTGCTGCGCTTCTTAGTAGCCATTTTTCAGTTGCATCTAGCTTTCCTCTTAAATCAAAACTGAAATTGAACTTTTTCCCCTCTTTTTTATTTTCTTTTTTGCCTAGACTCATATCTAGTTTTAGCCAATCTGGTAATTGGTCGACAAGGGTTGGTTTCTTAAAGTTCATGGTTTTAATTCCATATCCAAGTCCTTGCATTGCAAGCGCTATTGCTGAGTTTACTTCAATGTAGTCTTTGATATTGATTTTTATGTTTTCCGTTACGAAAAATGGTTTTAGTAATTCGCATTTTTCTGTTTGGAAAAATTCTTGGAAATACAAATCAATATTGTTAATACATGACATCGTTCCAGTAATATAAATTCTATCAAAAGTAATTGTTTGATTTGTAACATATTCTTGTAGTTTGGTAACGATTTTATATAGTGTAGGCATAATGTAATCTAAATATTCGTTTTCTTCATCTTGCAATTCTTTTCCTTCCATTGTATAAATGGTTGCATTTTTGCAAATCTCATAAGCTTTGGAATAAGAATTTTCTTTGCTAACAATTTTGCCAAATATTTCTTCTGCACCCTCATCATATTTATCTACATTGTATATTTTTTGATTTACAATAGTTGTTACTGTTGTTTTTTCTTCAATATTTACTATAATGACATTTTCTTTTGGTTTTACGGAAAGAATATTCGCAATTGCTGTTCCCATTGGTGTAATAGTAGATACTTTGTATTCTGCCATTGTTTGATTCAATTTTGCAATGGATGATTTATTGGTCGATACATGTATTACTTTTATTTTATCTTTGACATCTAAGTCATTCGAAAGAGCATATCTAGTTTCATAGGCATTTTTGTTTAATTTTTTGTCATAGCAATAAGACTCGAACTCTGTCGCAATAGCTTTTTTTAGGTCATTTTTATTTAGCAAACTAAACATATAGAAATAGTTATACATTTCTTCGGATAGTTTTATACTGATTGGTATATTATAACTAAATGTCTCTGAAACGACTTGACTGATGGCATCGCCTAATCTTTCATAAAATTTTATTCCGAAAGATTCAATTTTCAAAGTCTCACGTTCTTTAGTCACTTTTGCATATTTAATTAGATTGGTTTCGATAAATAATCCTAAACAGCTTGACATTTTATTCTCCTTCGTGTTTTTTTCCTCTATTATATTTTACAAAAATAAAATAAATAATACTTGTATTTTTTTCCGTTTTTTGTTTTTCTCTGCAATACTTATTATATTTTATCTTTTTTTTCAAAAAAGTCAATATCTATTAAAATATTTAATATAAATGTAATATTTTTGTAATATTTTTGTAATATTTCCAATATTTGACTTTTTTGTTTAGAATGCCAGTATTTTTGCACAATTACATTCTTGCAAATGCAAAGATTAAAATGATGATTCCAAAAATTACACGGTAGATTGCAAAAATTTTAAAACTACCTTTTTGTAAATAGTTTAATAGCCATTTTATTACAATGATACCTACAATAAAACTTGCAAGCACACCAACAAAAAATGGTAGACTAAATACAAAATCTTTTATTTTAAAAATGGTTGCTGCCAAAACAATTGGAGCAGATAGCATAAAGGAATATCTTGCAGCTGACTCTCTTGCAACTCCCATTGCTCTTCCTGCTGTCATGGTTATTCCAGACCTAGAAACACCTGGAATAAATGCTAAGCATTGTGATAAACCAATTAGAAAGGTTTGTTTAAATGTCATGTGTTCATAATCGGTTGTTGTTTTACACTTTTTATCTACAATATATAAAATAATACCCATTACAATTAAAGCAATTGCAATGATAACTGGTTTCTTTAATACATCTCCTGCAAATGTGTCTAATAATAAGCCTATAATTCCTCCTGGTATGGTAGCAATTACTAAATACCAGAACATTCTTCCTTCTGTTGATTTTTCTTTTTTTACAACTTGTTTATAGCCTCCCACAATAAGTTTAATCCAATCTTTGAAGAAGAAGAGTGCTATTGCAAGTAATGTTCCGAAGTGTAGAGCAACATCAAATCCCTCAAATGCCGCATTAAAATTCGGATCACTAGTCCAATTTAAAAGCCAAGGTATTATTTCCAAATGCCCCGAACTCGAAATTGGTAAAAGCTCCGTTAATCCTTGTATAATTCCTAAAATTAATGCTTGTAAAACTGTCATTTTTTTCTTCCTTTCTTTATCTTAATTTTCTACATTGCATAGTTATATGCGTTTTTTATTTTTTTGTCAATTGTTTTTTGTTTTATTTTTCTAAAAATTTATCAATTACTTTTTTCATATACTTTCCTGCCGTTTTTGGCATTTCTTTTCCAGGAATGCCTAACGCTGTTATTACTTTTATCCCCACTGTTTTTGCATACTCGTTATCAATTCCTCCTGGATAAGATGCCAAATCAATAATAAGCACTTCTTTTGAAAAAGCCGTTAATTCTTTTGGGCTAATTACAATGTGAGGAACCGTGTTTATAATGATGTCGAATTTTCTTCCATAGTCTGGCACTTCTGTATAAGATACCGGAATATATCGATTTTCTCGTATCCATGCAAAGTCAGCATCTTTTCGTGCCGCACAATAAACATTTGCTCCTAGTTTTTGGAATCTATCACACAAAATTTTTCCAATTCTGCCAAAACCGCAAATTAGTACATTGCTTTCATGAATGGTTTCTTCTCTTTCTTCAATAGCAATTTTGATAGTTCCTTCCACCGTAGGTATTGCATTTAAAATGGTTAATTCCTC
>CALXKT010000030.1 GCA_944388985.1 uncultured Clostridia bacterium
TAAATCCTTTTAAATGGCATTTAACCGGTAATTAGAATTTACTTTTTCTAAATATATTTTACTTTTTCAATTGACCATAGATATTAATTTGTAAATATTTTTAATTGTTATGATAAACAAAGCTAAAAAATAAGGACTGTCCCAAAAGTTCAAGTCTTTGAACTTTTAAGAGTGTCCCTTTTGTTCAAGTTGTTTAATCCAAATTTTTCACGCTTGGCCCATAAATCAAATTTCCTTTATAGTCATACCTCGATCCATGGCATGGGCAGTCCCAAGTTTTTTCTAAATTATTCCAAGCAAGTTCACATCCTAAATGCTTACAGATTGGATTTACTTTATAGACTTCTCCTTTTTCATCTTTGTAAATACCTATTTTTTGTCCATTTACCTCTACAATCTTTCCCTCACCAGCTTGTATTTGGTTAGCCTCTTCTTGTGGTACTTCCAATTTTCTAACGATTAAAGAATTGATACTCTCTTTTACCATGTTTCCTACTTCTTTTCTGTTTTTTACTGGTTCTACTCTGGTTGCTTTGAAGATTTCCTCATACTCATTTTCTTGGCCTAAAATTTGATCTGTAATAATTTCTGCAGCAATATGTGAAGTAGTAATTCCCCATTTGTTGAATCCTGTTGCCACATAAGCATTTTCCCATAATCCAGAAAATTTTCCGATATACGGAATTTTATCTAGCGTAATACAATCTTCTGTGTTCCAATGATATTTTATGCTTCCTTCTGGGCAAAGACTTTTTGCAATTTCTTCTAAATAGCGATAAGAATTGCTTAAATCGATAGGAGCCCCTGTTTTATGGTCAGATCCTACAACAATTAATAGATATTCGTCTCCAATTTTAGCCGTTCTTAATGAAATAGTAGGTTCTTCGGAATTAATATACATTCCCTCAAAAAGTCTTTGTTTTGTTTGCATTGCTACCGCATAACTTGTCGATTGATACATTTTCATAAAATAAAATCCTGGTATATTTACAATTGGGTATTTGGTAGCAATAATTAAATATTTTGCTTTTATTTTACATCCATTTTCTAAGGTTATCACATAATATTCGTCTCCATCTTCTGTATCTACATCCACCGCCTTAGAGTGCTCATATAGTTTTACGCCAGAATTGCTACATATTTTAGCAAGGGCATTTGCATATTTATATGGGTTAAATTGTGCTTGATTTTCAAATTCCATTCCTATCAATGCTTTTATTGGAAGTATCTGCTTCATCCTTTCTTTTACAACATCTTTTTCTAAATTTAAGTTTTCTTTTTCGATATTATCCCCACTTATTTTTAATTTCTCATTGCTGTTATCCACATAATCTACACTATTCAGTTTATTAATCGCAATGTCCTTGGCTTCTATCAATTTTGCTTTTCCTCCAAATGCATTTACAGCATCTACTTCGTCTTTTATTTTTTCTACCTCTTGTATACTTTGTGTAAATATATATGCCGGAACATGCTCAAAGCCACAATCTATGTTTTCTTTTTGAATTATCTCTTCTATCTTATTGATAGCTCTTTCATTGGCTTCATAATATTTTCTTGCAAACTCTTTCCCTTTTGAATCTGTTAAGTATTTGTAAATCAAGCCGTGCTGACTGGTTATTTTAGCCGTACTATTCCCGCTTGCTTGTCTACCAATTTCATCTTTCTCAATCAACACAGTTCTTATTTTGTATTTGCTTAAATTATATGCTGTTGTTAATCCAGTAAGCCCTCCTCCAATAATACATATATCGGTTTTGCAATTTTCCTCTAGTGCATCAAATTTTACCCTATCATTTTCTTCTACACTTTTTATCCAATAGGACTTCATTTTAAATCACTCTCCTATAAAAATTAAAAAACTAATTATAGTATTGCCCATAATTAGTTTTTTAAACACCTATCTTCTATATTCAAGTATGTCGCCTGGTTGGCAGTCTAATACTTGGCAAATAGCTTCTAGTGTAGAGAATCGTATTGCTTTTCCTTTTCCTGTTTTTAAAATAGATAAATTGGCATTAGTAATTCCTATTTTTTCTGCGAGTTCAGAAGAGGAAATTTTTCTTTTTGCCATCATAACATCTAAATTTACGATTATTGCCATCTTCATCCCTCCTTATATAGTTAAATCATTTTCTTCTTTATATTCGATTGCTTTTTCTAAAAGCTCTGCTAATACATACGTTCCAAGCCATGCAATAATAAAGATAGCGATGGCTATTATTTCGAATACAGACACAATAAAGAACATTCCTATTATGTAAATAATTGAAATAATAAGCGAGCATAGAGAAACTACTCTTAGGCATTTTACATTTTCCAATATAAAAGGCTTATCCTTTTTTAAGGTTCCAAACATCTTAATAAATTCCCATACAATCACAAGTGCTGGAATGCCAGACGTATATAGCATAACGAGTGCTGCCGTGTAATTTAAGACAGGGTTAAAGTATTTGATATATTGATTTAATAAAAATGGTAATGTAAGATAAATAATAATTCCTATAATAAATACTATTTTTAAACATATTTCTATAAAATTAGATAAACTCTTTTTTCCTGTTACTTTCATTTTTACCTCTCTTTCTTATTTTTATGGACTAAAACTTATATATCACAAATGTTTCCGTATCTTTTGCATATATATTTCCCTCGATACTTATAATCTTACTGCTCCAAGTCTTCAAAGAGAAAATATAGGTTTCTATGGGATAGATTGGCTTTTAAACAATAATCTTAAATTCCCGCAATAGTAGCCTTTGCTATCACTCTCATTAAATTTAAATCCTGCCAAGTAATGTTTTCTATTTCTATCCTAATACGATTCATATAAAGTCCTACTTGTTCCCTTATTTCTTCCTCTTCCGCATTTTCTAGCCTTTTTATCTGCCATACTGCATCTACTCCAAGGGTTCCTAAATAATCCATATCGATTTCGTACGTTGCCGTAGTATCTTCCAGATATCGGTCGATATTTCTTTTTGCAATAATATAATCAATATTAGCATAATTTACTACAATATACATTATTATTATCACGACAAAATATGTTTTTGTCAAGTTAATTTTAAAATCTAAAATATACATAACTGTTGGTATTATTAATATTGCTTCCGTGATTAAGGCAAAATACACCATTAAACGTAAGAAAGTATATCCATATTCTTGCTCATATAAATACATTCGATAGAATGAGGATACCAAAATAATCAAAGTAAAGCCAGCTAAACACAAGTTCATTATTTTAGTATAGGTCATCTTTTTCTTAATTTCATTTCTTTTGCTCGTAATTAGTATAATTACAAGGTTAATGACAGAAACTGCCATTAATTGAAAGAATCCTTGTCTAGCATAACTTGCATAATCAAATTCTCCCATATTTCCTGTTTTCATGAATAATACGGATATTTGAATATAGCAAAATACTAAGTATACTAAGTTTAAAATGGTAAGGATAGTATTTCCAATTGTTGTATCAATTGTCCACTTTGCTTTCTCTTCCGTATCTTTTTCACAAAAGTTATCTTCTAAAATATTATATAAAAGCGCAATTAAATATACTGCAATTAGTAAAATAAGAATTATTCTGAAGAATAAATTTACATATGTTTCACCATCAAAAATATTCAACTGAAAGACATTTCTAAGTACTTCTTTTAATTCATTTGAGAAAATACTATCCGCACTCGATAGTAATACTAGTACTACAATAAGTATTGGCATTGTAATTAAAACACCTATTACTATTTTTCTTATTTTTTCATTATTTTCTTTTTCTATTTCTCTTTTCTTAAACAAACTGGATATGGTTTCAACAATGCTACCTACCGCTTCTTCTAAAAATTCAATTGGTCCTAAAACCAAATATAATGCTCTGTTTAAAACAAAATCTATGGTAGTTTTTTCAAAAACAGATAGTGTTATCATTAAAACAAATAAAATGATTAAAACAATTACATTGGTTATATAAAAAACCGAGTTATTAAAGATAAAATACGTTGCTGCAATTAAAAGAATTGGTATACTTAAGAAAAGTGCTTTCTTATTTTTTACTTTATTATTCTTTTTCAAAACGTATAGGATAAAAAATCCTAATGCTAAGCAAAAGAGAAATACGGATATTCCTAGTTTTTGCCCATAAAATAAAATAGAATGTAAGATAGCGATTAAGAAGCTTCCTACTACAGCCGTTTTCATAAAATAATCCTTCCTTTCATTTTCAAGTTGCTTCTATTTTACATCCTATTTTATTAATTGTCAATACTTTTTTATTGTTTTTCAATAATATTTTATTTTGCTTCAATATTTTTTCGTTTCATAAATTTTCTTTTTCTAATCTTTTGTACTATTTTTTATTAACTTAACAACATCCCCATAGATGTACAAACTACCAACAACAAAAGTTACCGCATCTTGTGGAGCATTCTCTAATACTTGTTCTATCGCATTTTCTAAAGTTCTTACTTCTATCTTTTGCCCTTCTTTCTTGTATTTTTTTGCTACTTCATACAGTTCTTCTCCCGTAACATACCTCTCTTTACTATTACCTGTTGTTAAAAGAAAAGTTGCCTGTTCTTCTTCCATCAACAATTCTAGGATTTTAGAATAATCTTTTCTTCTCAGAATAGATACGACATAGATTCTATTTCGATTTTTATAATATCTGTCAATTGTCATTTTTAGGTTTCTTATTGCTTGTTCATTATGACCACCGTCATATATAATTAGTGGAGATTTATGGATTTCTTCCATCCTTCCTCTATGCACTACTGTCGAAAGTCCTTCTCGGATGCTTTGCTCTTTCACTTTATATCCTAGCTTGTTTAAAACATCCATACTTTCAATGCAAACGGCACTGTTATGAATTTGGCAAACTCCTTTTAAATTCACAGCTATCCTTTTTAAATTTTTATAATCGAAATACTGGTAGTTCTCATCATATTCTACCTTTTTTATTTCCTTATTCCTTACAATCGATAGGGTATTATTTTTTTCTTTACATGTTTTAATAAATACCTTATTGACTTCTGGACTGTTTTCAAAAATTACAGTATTAGAATTTTCTTTTATAATGCCTGCTTTTTGCATTGCAATCTCTTCTAGCGTATTTCCCAATAATTGAACATGATCATTTCCGATAGAGGTGATAATAGAAATAAGTGGTTTTGTTATGACATTCGTGCAGTCAAAACTTCCTCCAAGCCCTGTTTCCAGAACTACAAAATCTACTTTGTTTCGATAAAAGTATAATAATGCTGCTATGGTTTCTAGTTCAAATAAAGTTACTTTAACATTGTTAGTTGCCTGGTAGCTTTCTATTTTAGGCTCTAGCTCCTCTATTAGATTTCTTAATGCTTCCTCCGAGATATTGCAATTATTAATACTAATTCTTTCCTTAAATTCTATTAAATGCGGAGATAAGAATTTTCCTACCTTATATCCCTCTTTCACCAGAATATTCGTTATCATTTCTGTACAACTACCCTTGCCATTTGTCCCGGCAATATGAATAAATTTCATATTTTTCTCAAAATAATGATATTCTTTCATAAAATATTGCATTGCATCTAAAGATGGTTTTTTCGTTCCCTTAAAATAAGTATTCAAATATTCTTCTACGTTTTCTATCATTTTAGCACCCTTTTTTGTATTTTGCTCTCATTCTACCACAGGACATGCTAAAAATAAAGCATTATCTCAATATTTCCTCCTTTATTTCTCTTCTAAATTTATCCAGTATCTTTGATCTATTTTTCCATCTTCTGATGGTATTTCATTTTCGAGTACTCCTCCATTATTAATAATACTTTTAGCTGAACCGATATTATCCTTGTTACATACCATCAGTACTTTTTTTATTCCAAATTTTCTACATTCTTCTAAAGCTAATCTTATCATTTGGGTTGCATACCCTTTTCTTCTCTCTGATGGGCGTACTCCATCACCTATATGTCCACCGTTTAATAGCAACTGTTTATTTAAATAGTGTCTTATATTTACCGCACCTACAAATATATTTCTTTCTGTGTCTAAAGCAAAATAAGTAGAATCCGGAACTAACTTTTCTGTTTCTTCCTTTACTTCTAAATTTTTTAAATATAGTTTAAAATCATGATAGTCTGTTTTTCTGATAGAATATGGAACAATCTCCTCTCTCGACTTTTCCCATTCCTCCATCATATCAAATAATTGTTTTTTATACTTTTCTTTTAATTTTACTAGTTTTAACATTTATTAACAGCCTCCTTTTATTATAAAAAAAGCCTCACAAAGAATATCATTTAAGACTCCTTTGCAAGACATATTTTCATCTTACTTTATAAGTGTAGGTAGTTTTTTACTACCCTTTACCGCTCAGAATACTATTCCTTAGGTAAACTCTTAAAACTAACATTTATTTTAACAAATTCTATACTATTTGTCAAATTTTTATTTTCTCTTTAGAGTAGCTTCTACCACATGCTCTCTACCATTTCTCTGCAATCTTATACTAACGATGTCTCCTGGTTTTTTTGAGTAAATATAGCATCTTAAGTCACACATTCTTTCTAATTTATTGCCATCAATGCTAATTAAAATATCTTCTGTTTTTATCCCTGACTCTTCTGCTGCTGAGTTTTTTGTAACACTTGCCACATAGATTCCTTGACTAAATTGCAAATTTTCATCAATATAACCGAGTACATTTTTATCAAAGGCAAATACTCCTAAGGTTGGTTCTTCAAATTTTCCTTCTTTTTGGAAACTATTAATGACATTTTTTACAGAATTTATAGGTATAGCAAAGCTTATCCCTTCTGCTGAAGTTATTTTTACTCCATTTATTCCAATGACTTCTCCCTCTAAATTCACTAATGGCCCTCCGCTATTGCCTGGGTTAATAGTAGCATCAGTTTGAATCAAATCTTCCATGTAGATTTCTTGCTCTTCTTCCTCTAATTTAATCGTTCGGTTTAAGGCACTAATAATGCCGGAAGTTACTGTTCTTTGAAACTCAAACCCAATAGGATTTCCAATGGCAAATACGGTCTCTCCTACTTGAATTGCATCCGAATCTCCTAACCCCGCAGCAGTTAAATTTTTTTGATTTATTTTTACGATGGACATATCAATATCTGCATTTGACCACACAACATTTCCTTCATAAGTTTCTCCATTGGCTAGAGTAACATAGCATTTGCTATATTTTTCTCCACTAACATGTGCGTTTGATAGAATATAACCATCTTCTGTGACAATCACTCCACTTCCTAATCCCAAACTTGTGATATTTTCTTGAGAAAAAATACCACTTCCACTTGTTTTCACCTTTGATATTCCTACTACGGTATCTTTAATGTTAGCTATCATCTCCGTTACTGTTTGGCTTTTTTCTTGTGCTTGTTCGACTGTCTGCATCGTTCTTTCGATGGTGACATTTTGCTTCTCTATATTACTTTCCGTAATTTGTGTTTTTTCATATAGTATGTAGGCTAAAATAACGCATAGAGTAATTAATAACAAAATAAAGATTAAGGTAGCATCTTTTTTAATCGCTTTTTTTCTATCTTCTTTTAGGTAATCTTTCATTTTCTTTCTCCTTTGCTCTTTTCTTAAAAATTTCTATCTTAATTTTGTCCCAAAAGAGAAAATTTTAATCTTCTTTTTTATTTTTTCCTCATTTTTTATATTTAATTTTAGAGCTTTTGTTATTTATTTTTGAAATTAAGCAGTAAAGGTGTGTCCCAATTTTGGAAAAAAGTGAAGAAAAAGGCCTGTCCCCAATTTGGAAAAAGGCCCATCTCTTTGCTTTTATTTTGTTGCCATCTTTTTCATTTCTGCAAATCGTTTTACTTTCTGTGTTGTTGTTTTTTCTAATGGCTCATCTGTTAAAATAATTTCTTTAATATGCTTAAATGTTGGTAAATCTTTGTTGATATTCTTTACATCCGCCCATACTAATTTTTCGTATTCTTTTTGTGTTTTTTCTCCAAAATGTGCTTCTAAATTGTCTTTATTATACACAATTTTAGCACATAGAACGGTATCTGTTTTGGTTTTGTTTCGTGCATATACCATGTTTTCTGCTACATAAGGTAATTTTGAAATTAAAAATTCAATTTCTTGTGGATAAATATTTTTTCCATTTCGAAGAACGATAATATCGCTTTGTCTTCCTGTAATATAAACAAAACCGTCTTCATCAATATACCCAAAATCACCGGTATGTAGCCATCCATCTTGCAAAGCCTTTTTGGTTGCTTCTTCATTTTCGTAGTATCCGAGCATGATGTTTGGTCCTTTTGCTAATATTTCTCCTACTCCGTCTTTGTCTGGATTATCTATTTTTACTTCAATGTTATTTAATGGTATTCCGATGGAACCAGGTCTTTTCCTTTGGTCTGATTCTGCTGTAATAACAGGGGAACTCTCGGTTAATCCATATCCTTGTATTAAATCTATTCCCAAAGCGTTATACCATTCAATGGTTACCTTGTCCATTGGTGCTGCTCCATAAAAAACTACTCTTAAGTATTCATCAAATTGTTTTAATACTGGTTTGAACAATTTTTTTCTTAAATCGATTTTACATTTTAATAAACCTTTGGATAATTTCATCATTTTATCAATTAATGGCTTTTTACCACTATCCGCAATTGCTTTTTGTATTTTCTTTGCCATCGTCTCTAAAACTAATGGTACTGCTACAAATATAGTAACTTTAAATTCTTTTAGATTATCTGCTATATAACGTAATCCCTCACAAAAAGCTACTGTTGCTCCATTATAGGTTCCATAAAGGAATGTGATAGAACATTCAAAGGTATGGTGAATTGGTAAAAAAGAAAGTAAAGTATCTGTTCTATATACTTTTACATGATCTGCGATAGCACAAATGTTAGAGCAGATATTTTTTTGGGATAACATAACAGCTTTTGGTTCATTTGTGGTACCAGAAGTAAATAGCATAATGTACATTTCATCTTCTTGGATGGTTACGCTTTCGTATTTGGTTTTTCCAGATTCTCTTATTTTCCTACCTTTTTCTAATAAATCTTGAAAAAATAATACATTTTCTTTTGGAAGACGATCCATACAAATTTTATAATTTATTTTACAGCCTTGCTTTATTGCTTCTTCTACTGCATTTTCATATTTTTCTTCATAAACCACCGCATCTGCTCCGCTTCTTTTCAGTAATTTTTCAATTTCCTTATCGGTTAGCGCTTTATCTAAAGGAACAATGACTCTTCCTGCTGTTGTTACCCCTAAATAGGTAACACACCATTCATAACGGTTGTTGCCAATAACAGCTACTCTTTTTACATCCGAATCTAGTATTACTTCAGCTATTGCTTTAATATCTTGTACAAATTGCTGATAAGAAATTTCCTTTATTTCACTTTTTTCCTTATATTTAAAAGCAATATCCTCTCCAAAAGTTTCATACCTTTTTTCTACTAACTCTCTGTAGTTTACTACTTTTACACTTTCACTTTTCACTTTACTCTTCTTTCCCATTCCATTACCCCTCTCTTTTTAACTTATTTGTGAACTCGCACTCATTTTATAACAAATTGTCAAATTTTTCAATATTCTTATTGATTTTTGTGCATTTTAAGTATATACTTTTATCAGTTAAAGTACATTTATAGAAGGGATTGTTGAAACATGGAAAAAAAAGTATATGAATTAACTACGCCTCAAAAATCCATTTGGCATACGGAAAGTTACTATAATGGTACCAATATAAATAATGTGTGTGGCATTTTAACGATTCATGAACCGGTTAACTTTAAACTCTTTAATAAAGCAATTCAATTATTTATTCAAGAGAATGATATTTATCACACAAAAATAACAATGCAAGATAATAAAGTAGTACAATATGTGGACGAGTATACCCCTATTGATATAGAGGTTTTATCCCTCTCTTCTGAAGAAGAAGTAACACAATTAGCAGAAAAAATAGCAAATACTCCGCTACCTATTTTAGACTCTTACTTATATGAATTCAAATTATTTCAACTTCCTAATCAGCATGGTGGTTTTATTATCAACAATCATCATATTGCTTCTGACTCTTGGAGCCTTGGTCTTATGGCAAATACAATTGTTGCCTATTATTCTGAACTTCTAAACAATGATACCTCCCAAATCGAACCAATTAAAACCAATTCCTATATGGATTACGTTGTTTCTGAACAAGAGTATAAGAATAGCCCAAAATCCCAAAAAGATAAAGAATATTGGAATACTTTATTTGCAACCGTTCCAGAAGTTGCAACCATTCCAAGCCAATATAACAATAATTCAAATTCTATTCAAGGAAATAGAAAGTTATTTTCTATTGATTCTGATTTAATGACTAAAATTTCAAATTATGCTACCAAAAATAAAATTTCTCTTTTTAACTTTTTTGTAGCAGTTTATTCCCTTTACCTCAGCAGAGTATCCAATTTAGATGACTTTTGTATTGGTACTCCTGTTTTAAATCGATCCAATTACAAAGAAAAAAATACTTGTGGTATGTTTATTAATGTATTACCACTTCGTATACAAATTGATTCTCTTCTTAGCTTCGAAGACTTTGTCTCTCAAATTGCTAGTAGCTCCCTATCTTTATTAAGACATCAAAAATATGGGTATGAAGCAATTCTTGAAGATTTAAGAGCAAAGGAAGCAAATCTTCCATCTTTATATAATGTGGTAGTTTCTTACCAAATAACCAAAATTACCGAAAGCCAAGAACAAGTACCTCATACTAGTAATTGGATTTTCAATCATTCTATTGCAGATGATATCGATATTCATCTATTTGATTTAAATGATAATAACATGAATATCGCTTATGATTATAAAATTTCTAAGTATCAAGAGCAAGAGATTGAAAACATTCATGCACGCATTTTATTTATGATAGAACAAATCGTGGATGAGAAAGTTTCTTCTTTAAAAGATATTGAAATTATTACCCCAGCGGAAAGAAAGCAAATTTTAGTTGATTTTAATAACACCCAAAGACCATATCCTCGTGAAAAGACCATTGTTCAGCTCTTCGAAGAACAGGTTAAGAATCATGCTAAGGAAATTGCTTTAACCTTTGAAGAGGAATCTTTAACTTATGAAGAATTAAATGAAAAAGTAAATCAATTAGCCCACTTTTTAAAAGCGAATTATCAAATCAAAACAGGAGACATTGTTGGCTTGCTTATGGATAAATCCTTAGAAATGGTAATTGGAATGTTAGCCATTTTAAAGGCAGGAGCTACTTTCTTGCCATTAGATTTTGAACTTCCTGCAGAGCGTTTATCTTATATTGTCAGCAATTCGAATCCAGTCTTGATTTTAACCAATCATAAAAGAAGTGAAATTGCTAAAACTGTAAAAGTAAATTATCTTGCAATTGATTTAGATTCTTCTTTTATTTATGGCAATGCTTTGCATAAAGAAAATTTAGAAATAACCAATACCCCAGAAGATTTAATTTATATTATTTATACTTCTGGTTCTACTGGTAAGCCAAAAGGGGTTATGGTAAAACAAAGAAACATTGTAAGATTAGTAAAAAATCCAAATTTTTTAACTTTTAAAGACCATGAGGTTATGGTGCAAACAGGAACCATTGTATTTGATGCTTGCATTTTCGAGATTTTTGGTGCTTTGCTTAATGGTTTCCATTTGTATGTTCTTTCGAAAGAAAGATTAATGGATTTTTCCTATATGAAGAACTTCCTAAAAGAAAAACAAGTCTCCATTTTATTTTTAACAACAGGACTTTTAAATCAGTTAATCAATGAAGACCCTAGTATTTTTGCAACCGTACGTTATTTACTTACCGGAGGCGATGTTATTTCTCCAAAGCATGTTGCTAAAGTAATGCACGCTTGCCCAGGTATCCAAATGATTAATTGCTATGGTCCTACTGAAAATGGTTCTTATTCTACTTGCTACCCTATTACAGGAAAGGAAGCAGATGGCATTATACCAATTGGAAAGCCAATTTCGAATTCTACTGCCTATGTTGTATCTAAGAGCCAAACTTTGCAACCTATTGGTGTCCCAGGAGAATTATGGGTTGGTGGCGATGGCGTTGCGAGAGGTTATATTAATAATGCGGAACTAACAGAACAAAAATTTATAGATAATCCTTTTGGCGAGGGAAAAATTTATAAAACTGGTGATTCGGTAAAATGGCTACCAGATGGAAATATTGTTTTCCTATCACGTTTGGATAAACAAATTAAATTACGTGGTTATCGTATTGAATTAGAAGATATTGATACCAATTTATTGAAGTACGATGGTATTAAACAAAGTATTTCTATTTTGGCAGAGGTAAATAGACAAAAAGCAATTTGTTCTTATATTGTGGCTGATGAGACAATCGATATAAATCACGTAAAAACATTTCTTGCCAACCTTTTGCCAGACTATATGATACCAAAATATATCATGCAAATAAAGAGTATACCACTTACGATTAGCGGAAAATTAGACCGCAAAGCACTTCCTCTCCCTTCTTTGGAAGAAGAAGAAATGGTACCTGCTCGTAATGCAGTAGATACAAATATTATCGAAAAAATAGCAGAGTTGTTATCATTAAAACAAATTAGCATTGACAATTCCTTTTTCGATATCGGTGGAGATTCCTTAAGCGCTATCTCACTTTCAACCTATTTGAGTACGAAATATAACTTACCAATCTCTGTTAAGGACATTTTCGAACATCCAACCATTCGATCTTTGTCAGACTATATTTCTTCTCAACTAGCAAAAGAGGTAACCATTACTTCTATTCCAAAAGCAGAAAATAAGGAATATTATCCTATTTCTTCTGCTCAAAAGAGAATTTACTATGTAGCAAGTGTTGACTCTTCTTCTTTGTTATACAATATTGCTGGTGGTTTGTTTTTTGATATTGTACCCGATATTAGCAAATTAGAAGCTTGTATTCAAGTTTTAATAAACAGGCATGAGGCTCTTAGAACTTCTTTTATACTTGAAAAAGAAGAAATTGTACAAAAAATAGCAGACCATATTCCTTTTGCTTTGCCTGTAGAAAAACAAGGAAATACTTCTATTGAAGATTTATTTAGCAATTTTGTACAACCATTTGATTTGAGCAAAGCACCTTTATTTAGAGTAAAATTAATCCTTCTAAAAGATGGACGTGCTTTACTTTTATTAGACATGCACCATATTATTAGTGATGGAGCTTCTCTTTCTATCTTTATAAAAGAATTGTGCGATTTGTATAATGAAAAATCGCTACCAGAAAAACAGATTGATTATAAAGATTTTGCTGTATGGGAAAAGGAACAGTTAGAAACAACTACTTATAAACAAAGTAAAGAATTTTGGGTAAATCAATTTAAAGACGAAATTCCTGTTTTAGATTTACCTACCAAACAAGCTAGACCAACAAAACAGAGTTTTCATGGAGATAATTATTTATTGGATTTAGATGAGACCTTATCAGAGCAATTAATCTCTGTGGCAAAACAACATAATTTAACCCCTTATATGTTATTTTTGGCAGTTTATTATATTCTTCTATCCAAATATTCTTCTCAACAAGATATTGTGGTAGGAACACCAGTTATTAATAGAAATACAGAGGGGCTACAAAATATACTAGGAATGTTTGTTAATTCCCTTCCTTTAAAAAGAAAAATAGAGGATTCCTCTACATTTGCAGATTTTGTAAAGAGTATAAGGGATTACTGCCTAGAGGCATTTGCAC
>CALXKT010000031.1 GCA_944388985.1 uncultured Clostridia bacterium
TTAAATTCTTTATTATATTTATATGAATTATAAGTAATTCCTCCTAAAAATGCACCTATGAATGATGTTACTATAGGAATTATTATATCTTTAATTATCTCTTTCATCATTATTTTCCTCCATATATTAATTTTTTACTTTATTTTTACATTATTATATGACAATTTTTTAATATGTCAAATTTTTTTCTATAATACTTCCCTAATCCACTCATTTATCTTAAACTTGTCCGATGTATCAATCAAATATCGCAATCCCCTGGATACGAAAACGTTACTTCCTTGAATCTGCCTAGGATTGCGCCTGCTAATATTACCGTAGAACGCATTTGATGCATTAGATGTTCTGGTATTTCTTTTTTGTGCATTTCTTTAGAATTTACTTCTATTTTCTTCTTGTTTTTTTTGACCGTGCATCCTAAAAATTTTAAAATTTCTTGTGTGATTTTTGTATCTCTTATTTCTGGCACATTATATAACTTGGTGGTTCCTCCATTTAATATGGTAGACGCCAGTATTGGGAGAGATGCATTTTTTGAGCCAGATACTTCTACTTCTCCCTCAAGCCTTTTTCCACCTTCTATTATGTAACTTGACATTTTGTTTTCACCCTTTCTTGTTAGTTTTTAGCTTGCAATGTTTTTAAGATTCTCAAGCCTAAAAAATATAGATATATCTGTTTTTATTTTTGCTATATTTTATGTTCTCTTAACATAAAAGGTGAATATTGGATGTTTGCAATAGAATACAGGAGTGTCCCAAATGTTTAAGAACTTGAACAAAGGCAGTAGTCCCTTTTGTTCAAGTTCTTATTTTCTTACCACTTTACTACTAATTTGTTTACTTTGGCATTGATATAATTTTCAAGTTTGCCCATGAATACATCCGGCTCTATTTCCTTTTTAGCTACCATATCCAGTCCTTTTTCCCAGCTTGCAGTTAGTTTTGGATTTAGCATGTCTGGCATAGAGCTATTTACAATATCATAGATTACTTCTCCCTTTTTCGTTGGTGTAATAATTTGCGTCTTGGTATTAATCGCAATATAACCTATTCTCTCCAACTTTTTTATAATTTCTGCTCTAGTAGCACTCGTTCCAATTCCTGCTCCTTTTATCTGTTCTCTTAATTCTTCCTCTTCAATTAATTTTCCAGCGTTTTCCATGGCTAAGATAATGGAACCAGAATTGTACCTTGTTGGTGGGTTTGTTTCAGAAGTTTTGATTTCGTAATTTACTACTTCAATTTCTTGTCCCTTTTTTAGCGAATTCAAAATTTCTAAGTCAGATTCTTCGCTATTATTTTCTGCATTTTTATCTGCAGTATTTGGTACTTCTACAGCAATATTACCGCTTCTCGTCTTTTTTCTTTTCTACTGCCTTTCTTTCTTTCAAAACGTCCAAATAACCTTGTTTGGTACATACTTTTCCGCTCGCATTAAATTCTTCGTTTTCTACCTTTATTTTGACAGATACTTTGTTATATTCTGCTGGTGGATAAAAAATAGCTAGAAATCGCTTTACAATTACTTTATACACCTGCTTATGCAAGTCTGGCAATTTTTCATAATTTTCATATCCTTGCCCAGTTGGAATAATTGCATAATGGTCTGTTATTTTGCTATCATTCACATATTTGGTTTTCGTTAAATCGGTTTTATATTTTTCTGCTACCATTTGTTTTAAATAGCCTTGTACTTCTTCATCATGATATCCCTTAGCAATTCCATTTAAGTTTTTGGAAATCACCTTTGCTATAGCTGTCGAAAGAACCCTCGCATCGGTTCTAGGATAAGTTACTAGCTTTTTTTCATACAAATTTTGAATAACTTCCAATGTTTGGTCTGGTTTTATTTTAAATCTTTTGGTACATTCGTTTTGAATTTCAGCCAGATTAAACAAAAGAGGCGCATTCTCTTTCGTTTTACTCTTTTTTACTTCTGCAACCACTGCCTTTTTTCCTTGCAAAGAAAGAATAAATTCTTTTGCATCTTTTTCTGTTTTAAATCCATATTCATTATATAGTTTTGGGGACTCCCACATTTTTGAATCTTCTGTTACTTTCCATTCTGCTTTTAAAGGAGCTTCTTCTTTTCCAAATCCTCCTATAATTTTATAATACGGTACTTTTACGAAGTTTCGTATTTCCCTTTCTCTAGAAACAATCATTCCTAGCACACAAGTCATAACACGTCCTACTGAAATACATATTTTGTCTTCTTCTAATTCCTTTGCTGCTCTTTTTCCATAGATAATGGATAATAACCTAGAAAAATTGATTCCTATTAAATAATCTTCTTTTGCTCTTAAATACGCAGAATCGGACAAGCTATCATACTCAGATAAGTCCTTTGCTTGTTCGATTCCGCGTTTAATTTCCTCCTCTGTTTGCGAATCAATCCATACCCTTTTTCGGTTTTGCTTATGTATTCCAATTTGCATTTCCACCAATCGGAAAATGTATTCTCCCTCTCTTCCGGAGTCCGTTGCTACATAAACTGAGTCAACATCTTCTCTTTCTAGTAAACTTTTGATAATGTTATATTGCTTTTGTACATTAGGAATTACTTCGTATTTATATTCTTTTGGAAGAAATGGCAAGGTATCTAGTCTCCAAAACTTTAACTTTTCGTCATACACTTCCGGATAAGACATAGTAACCAAATGTCCTACACACCAAGTAATAATCCAAGTTTCCGATTCCAAATACCCATCTTTTCTTGCTCCATTTATTTTTAGAACCTTTGCAAATTCCATTGCTACAGATGGCTTTTCCGTAATTAGTAACTTCTTTGGCATTTCTACAAGTCCTTTCTGTTCTATTCAATCAAAATAATATCCATTTCCGATGTAAACTGATTATTTCCATAAGCATAAATAATGTAAAGCTCTCCATTTGGTCCTAAGAAATAAGTTCCTGCATTACTTACATTATAGATATCACTGGTTAAATCTCTTATAAAAATCTCATTATATCCCATTTGTTGAAATGTCTCCGCTTCCTCATTTGCTTTTGTAACAACATCTTTAATTTTCGAGTTTACCTCATCGGTGTTAAGTCTCTTCATCGTTACTAAATCTACCAAAGAAACTTGTGTATTGGTTTCTAAGTTATAATTATAGGTTTGTACAATTACCCTTTGTGCTGAACTTCCCTCTTTTAAGGTGGAACGAATTACTAAGGATAAAATATTGTTATTAATATAAGCTGTATAATCAATGTTGTATAAACTTTTTACTCCTGTATCTTCCGCTTGAATAATATCATTTGCTTTATTTACAAAATCGGCTTGTGTACGTTGGTTTAGCAAATTTGCCAATTCACTGTTGATATTGATAACTGGAATATGCATGTTAATTTCATAATTTTCTGTATTTTCATTCATTTCGTATATTGTATAAACAATATTTTGTCCATTATTAATTTTCTGAATACCTGTAGTATCAAAACCTCCTAAATTGATGGTATTAATAAAAAGACTATTAAAGGTTTCTTCTAATTCCTCTTGACTTTTTTCTTGTATCACATTTTGACTATCAGCATCGACTACGGGTAACCCACCATAATCTTCGTCGATAAATTGCGCATAAATGGCTGCCACAATGGCAAAGATACAAAATAAGCTAATTAATATATATAAGACTTTTGGATCTTTCATTTTATCCTCCATTTCTTTCTTACAATCTCTACTAATATACTTATAGTATACAACATTTGCCCTTAATTTTCAATTATTCTGGGTAAGTATAAATAAGAAAATTTTCGTAAATTGTCTTTTCAAAACCATTTTTTTCTAATTCTGTTTTAATACGTTGCACAATTTCCTCACGGAAATAATTATCTTCTTCTAATACATACACATACTCTTTATCCAATTGAAATTCAGAGAAATGATAATTTCCCACACGGACAACGCTTACATCTCCTCCGCATAAATTGAACCATTGTCATGTTCTCCATAAATTCATATGGCGACATTTCTGTAGCTAACAAATAGTAAATATAAGGTGCGATAGCGTCAATTTCTAAAAAGATTTCCTTTTCTGGATAATTTTCCTCTAAATAATGGAATAATGGTATTGCATCCGTATTATATTCCACGCCTACTTTTTGATTGATATTTTTAAAATAGTACTGGGCAAAAATAACAAAAGTAATCGTCACACTAAGGATAATCATGTAAGCAAAAAATTTCTTTTTCTTATAAATCCAGCTAATTGCTTCTGCACAGAAAAATAGTAAAGGAATAAATAACGCATTTAACTTATGTACTTGTAAATTTTTAAAAAATAAAATGCAAATACTCATAGTAAAAAATTGTAGGAAAATTACAGCCTTTAAATTAAATTCTTTGTTTTTGATGCTCTTTATACTTTCCCTTGCAACTAAAATAATTCCCCATATTGCAAATGGTACAAGAATATAATAAATACTTCCAAACTCTGTTAAAACAAACCCAGGATTATTAACGGCTGAAAATAGTAAAAAGAAAAAGTTGTTATAATTTGTTATATTTAAATTATAAAGAACATTTTCAAACCCTACTTCTCCAATTCGATATTGGAATAATTGCGGTATAGTAATAAATCCTAAATCAATGGTTCCTTTACCTAAATAATTTATAATTTGTGTCCAAAGCAAAGGAAAAGCAAGTATTAAAATAGGAATTAGCATAATGACAATCTGTTTTAAAGTTGCTTTCTTTACCCATATTAAATACACGGCTAAGGCAACAAAAAACACCGGTATCAAAATATAAGATAAGGCATAGGTATATAGGGTTAGCCCAAAACAAATACCTGCTAAAATATAGTGCCAATCTTTTTTAGCAGACAATACTGCATATAAAGATAACATAATGAAAGAAGGAAATAAATTACAATCTAACCCCCACCTTGCTTGCATGATATGCCATGGACATATGGTAATTAAAAAAGCAAAAAGAAGTGCAAATTTTTTTCCTAAAAACTTTTTAGCCAGTAAAAAGGCTAGAATAATGGTAAGAATACTAAATAAGAAGGATGGTAGTCTTACCACAAATAAAGAAAATCCAAAAATTCTGATGAAAAAACTTGCTAAGGCAGCATATAATACACTCTGTCCTCCACCGAAATTAATAAGATAAACCGGATTATGATTTAAATAGCGGTCAGTTCCATATTCCGCCATGCAATAAGCATCATACATCATACCTGCTTCATCTTCATGAATCCCTGCTGGAAATTTATCAAGCCAAAGAAGTCTAGTTAGAATGGCAATTACTATGATTACTAAAAATGCAATATTGTATTTATCTTTAAAAAACGCTTTTATTTTCTCTTTCATTGTTACTCCCCTTTTTTCGACTTTTTACATTTTCTATACTGTATCATTAGTTCTAATTTTTTTCAAGTACTGAATTTTTAGTTGTGCTAAATTCACACAAATTTCACCTAACTTTTATTGACTTTAAGCCAATTTTAGAGTATGATATATAATGTATAAAAATGCAAATAAAGGAGATAAAATAAATGTTATGTTCAGACTGTAAAAAGAACAATGCAGTTGTTTTTGTAAATAAAAAAGGAGAAGATGGAAAAAACACCTTAGAGGGGTATTGCTATGACTGTGCCAAAAAAAGAGGAATTAATCCTATTGACAGTTTAATGAAACAAGCAAACCTTTCAGAGGAAGATTTAAATAATATGACACAGCAATTTGAATCTATGTTTAAGGATATGTCTGATAATATGAATTTTGCAGACATCCAAGAGGAAGCCACTGATTCTTATAACCCAGATAATCCTAATGGTGGAATGCAATTTGGTGCGATTCCTTTAGGTTCTATCTTTTCGAATATGTTTAATGGTTCTAATGAAGAAACTGCTTCTTCTAACGAATCTTCGGGGAATAGCAAAAAGAAAGTAAAGGTTGATAAGAAAAACAATAAACGTAAAAAATCGTTAGATACTTTTGGAACCAATCTTACCCAAAAGGCAAAGAACAATCAACTAGATGCAGTTATTGGTAGAGATAAAGAAATACAAAGAATTATCCAAATTCTAAATCGTCGTTCCAAAAATAATCCTTGCTTAATTGGAGAGCCTGGTGTTGGTAAAACGGCTATTGCACAAGGACTAGCTATTCGTATTGCTAACGGAAAAGTACCAGCCAAATTATTGAATAAAGAAGTTTATTTATTGGATATGACAGCCGTAATTGCTGGCACACAATTTAGAGGACAATTTGAGGCAAGAATGAAATCCATTATTGATGAATGTAAATCCTTAGGAAATATTATTCTTGTTATCGATGAAATTCATAATATTATTGGTGCTGGAGATGCAGAACATTCTATGAATGCTGCTAATATTTTAAAGCCATCTCTTGCAAATGGAGAAATTCAGTTAGTAGGAACTACTACCTTAAAAGAATATCGTAAATATATTGAAAAAGATACAGCACTAGAAAGAAGATTTCAACCAGTTATCGTAGCAGAACCATCCGTATCTGATACCATTGGTATATTGGAGGGAATTAAAAAATATTATGAAGATTATCATAAAGTAAAGATTTCAACCGATGTGATAAGACAAGCTGTTATTATGTCCGAAAAATACATTCATGACCGCTTCTTACCAGATAAAGCGATTGATATTTTGGACGAAGCATGCTCTCGTATTAATTTAGACAACAAAGAATTGTATGAACTAGAAGTTCTAAAAAATGAACTTGCGAAAGTGCAAGAAGAAAAAGAGGAAGCAGCCCAAGCGGATTCGACAGAAGATTACCAAAAAGCAGCAGAATTAAAAACGAAAGAATGTGCTTTAACCGAAAAAATAGAACAGATTTCACAAAAAATGGAGCTTAAGAATTTAACTGTACAAGATATTGCAGAAGTAATTGAAAACTGGACCAAAATACCAGTAAAGAAAATTACAGAGGCCGAAACCCAAAAATTACTTAGCTTGGAAACCAACTTACATAAGCGTATTATTGGGCAAAATGAAGCAGTAGAAGCCGTATCTCGTGCCATTCGTAGAAACAGAGCTGGATTAAAGAGCACCAAAAGACCACCATCTTTCATTTTTGTAGGTCCTACCGGTGTTGGTAAAACAGAACTTGCAAAAGCACTTGCTTACGAAATGTTTGGTAAAGAAGATTCTATTATTCGTATTGATATGTCCGAATATATGGAAAGTCATTCTACTTCCAAACTAATTGGTTCCCCTCCAGGATATGTTGGCTATGATGATGCAGGACAACTAACCGAAAAAGTAAAACGTAATCCTTATTCTATTATTCTTTTAGATGAAATAGAAAAAGCACATCCAGATGTCTTTAATATTTTACTTCAAGTATTAGATGATGGCAGATTAACCGATGCCCAAGGAAATACCGTAAGTTTTGAAAATACCATTATCATTATGACTTCTAATGCTGGTTCGAACTTGAATACGAACTCTATTGGTTTTGGAGGAAGTCAAGTAAATAACAATGGTATTATGAATGCACTAAAAGATACATTCCGTCCTGAATTTTTAAACAGAGTAGATGAAATTGTTATCTTTAATCAACTATCTCCGGAAGAATTAATGCAGATAGTAGACTTAATGCTAGAAGATACTCAAAAAGCATTGCAAGAAAAAGATATTACATTAAAAGTTTCTGAAAATGCAAAAAAACTTTTGTTAGAAAAAGGAACAGACATCAAATATGGTGCTCGTCCATTAAGAAGAGCAATACAAAGATATTTAGAAGATGAATTATCGGACAAAATTTTAAGAGGCGAATTATCGAATGGAGATACCGTTTCTGTAGATACTAATGAAAACAAGGAACTAACTTTTCTCCTTGAACAATAGGGACACTCCTTTTTGTTCAAGGTCTTGAATAAAAAGACAAAATTGTTATTATACTGATTAAAAGGAGCAATAATTATGTTAAAAAATATACCAAATGCACTAACCATTGTAAGATTTTTGCTGATTCCACCCATTGTCTATTATATTCTAACAGGACAATATATCGCTGGATTCATTGTCTTAACCATATCGGGCTTGACAGATATTTTAGATGGATGTATTGCAAGAAAATTTAATTTTATTACGAATTTTGGAAAGCTAGTGGATCCTCTAGCAGATAAAGCTACCCAAATTTGCGTCCTTGCTTCCCTTACTTTTAAAGGAATTATTCCACTTTGGATTTTACTAATTGTATTTTTAAAAGAAATTTTAATGGTAGCAGGAGCATCTTTCCTATATGGCAAGAAATTAGTAGTATCTAGCAGATGGTATGGAAAATTAGCAACCGTATTATTCTATGTTGCGATTGTTGCTTCCTTATTTATTGAATATTGGAACACTAGTGTCAATCCAAATGCACCACTTTTCGGATTTGATGATTATATTTACTACCTAGCTATCTTAACAACAATTTTCTCTTTAATTATGTATTTTAGACAATTCTATCAACAAGGTTACTTGAAAAAAGAGAATTTAAAAATAGAAGATTCTGATAATTCAAATAAGAAAACAAAATAATTTTGAGCAAAAAGGGACGCACTTGTTTTGCGCTAATATTGATTGAAAAGCGATATATTTAAAATATATCGCTTTTATTTTTTAGGAGTAGATTGGACTAAATAAGCCCGTCCCCAATGGTCCCTTTTTTCTCACTCGTAATCCTCTAAAAATTCAACTAACTTTGTATACCCTATAATTTCTACACCTGCTTTTAAATTTTGTAAATCTGCTTCTGGCAGATATTGTGTGGATATTTCGGTATCTTCTTTTAAGGTTTTTACACCATATACATCAGTTGTATATATTCCAATTACACCATTATGCTCTTGTACAAAATAATGCTCACCACAATTTCCGCTTGCAGTTTTATACAAAGTAATTTGTGTTGGTGAAAATTCCTCTATCTCCCAATCCGAGTATTGTTTTTCTAACATTTCTTCTGTTTCATTTACTAATTCTTCTGGAATATCTACCGTTTTTCGTATAAGATGGTCGCATCCCTCATAATACACTTTTTCTATGATAATTGCATTTGGCGAAATTGTATCCTCTGTTGCAACGGTCTCGACCGTATTAACCTCATTCGATACACTATTATCTATTCCATTGCTATTTGCCAAAATCTTTTCACTTAAAATATCCATTTCTTCTGTCTCATTATCTCCTCGTGCTGTGTAAATAGCAAGACCAATCCCTGCCAATAATCCCAGTATGACAACAATTATGATACAAACAATCCACTTTTTATCCATACCTATTCCCATGCCTTTCCTAAAATTTCCTTATCTTTCAATATTTTGTCAATCATTTGTTTTCTTTTATTAGTATGGAACTTTTTAGAAAATTTATACAATTTTTAATTTTAATTGTTCCCTTGCGATTTATGGTTAGCATTATTTCTCCTGTTTCATCCGTTCGATAAATACTGACACCGCAATGTTTCTAGCCTTTTTATTACTTCGTCGTCCGGATGGCCAAAATGATTATCTTCTCCCACACCAATAAAAGCCATTTTAGGTTCTACACATTCTAGAAAAGCTTTTGTACTAGATGTTTTAGAACCATGATGTGCCACTTTTAAAGCAAAGGCTTCTAGCCCATTATTAGAAGCATACAATTGGCATAATCGTTCTTCTGCTTTTTCCTCGATATCGCCCGTAAATAGCATGGTAAAGTTCCAAGAATGAAATTTTGATACCATGGAATTGTTGTTTAAAACATTCTCTTGGATTAGTTCGTCCTCTGGAAATAGAATTTCGAAATAGGAATATTGGTCCACAGGAATATAGTCTCCTTTTTTTACAACCATTACTTCTATATCCTTTTCAGCTACTATTTTTAAAAACCTGGTAAAATTTGCCGATTCTTCGCCTTGTTTTGTAATAAGAATATGTTTTATCTTCAAATTTTGCATAATGGAAAATAGCCCACCAATATGGTCACTATCAAAATGAGAAATTAGCATATAATCAATTGTTGTTATTCTTCTGTCTAGTAGATAAGGAAGTAAAGTGCTTTCCCCTACATCAAAACTGCCAAACTCGCTCCCTCCCCCATCTATTAGAATCGTTTTATTCTGCGGTGTTTGAATGAGTGTACAATCTCCCTGCCCCACATCAACAAAATAAAGCCTAAGATTGTTCGGAAAAGCTGTTAACAGAAAGGAAAGGCTAATGCAAAGACAAAGAAAGGTGGCAAGAATTCGTCTCTTGTTTCTGGTCCAAAAAGATAATAAATAACTCCTTTTTGTGTAAAATGCTTTTAAAAGCTTTGGATGTTGCACTATTTTCTGTTTAATTTGTTCGAAATAGAAGAAAAAAAATAAGATGCAATAATAAGCAATACATTGCAATAAATAAGGGGTTTTGATATAAATGGATGAGCCTGGCAATAAAGAAGATAATTCTGCAATTTTTAGTAAAATCCATAAAAAGACATTTAAAAAGATTCCTAAAAATTTTGCAAAGGGAAGAAATAAAATAGAAACAAAGTAAACAAGAAATCCCAAAATAGTAGCAATTTCCATAATAGGTGCTGCTAGAATATTAGAAATCCAAAACGTTAGAGAAAAGGTGCTAAAGGAATAAGCCATAATTGGAATTATCATAAGGTTAGCTGAAAGCGTTATGCATAAAGCGTTTAGTAAATAATTAGCTATTTTACCGTCCAATATGGAAAAATTTATGGAATAAAATAGATACTTTATTGGTAATTGGTTCTCCCAAAAGGATGATTCCCATTGTTCCTGCATAAGAAAGCAAAAAACCTAAATCTGTTATGGTGTATGGATTTAATAAAAACAAAAGAAATGAAGAAATGCCTAAATTGTTGATAGTGTCAGATTTTCGATGGAGCAAACCTGCTACTAAAACAAGTATTCCCATAATACTAGCTCTCATAACAGAAGCTGTATAGCCTGTTAATGCCATGAAAAAAATGAGAAAAAGTATAGTACCTATTTGGGTTATTTTTTTGCTTGTTTTGCCCAATACAGTAGCAAAAGCAGTAATAATATAGGTAATATGAGAGCCAGATACCGCCAGTAAGTGAGTTAAATTACTTTTCTGAAAATGGTTTTCTGTTTCTTCTGTTATTCCCTCTCTACTTCCTATCAATATGCCAATACATAAACCAGCCTCTTCTTTACCAAGAATAGATTCCATGTTTTGCTTTATGTTTCGCTGTATTCGTTGAAGCATTTGCTGAAAGGCACTTAAATTATTTTTTGACAAAGTCTTTACTTTCGTGGTTTCTACAATTCCATAGATTCCTTTTCCTTTTAAATAAGCTTTGTAGTCAAATCCCTTATAATTGCGAGCTTCTTTTGGAGATTCGATGCACCCACTAAATTCTATTTCATCACCAGCAGTAGGAATATCTGTCTCCTTATAGGAGCCCCCTTTTGAGTTATTGTTCTTTTTAAAGTCTAGAAACAATTTCGTTCCTTTATAGCTAGTATCATCATTTATTTTACTAACTTGGACGGTATAACGATACTTATATTCCTTATCTTCTGGTGGAGAAAGAACAACACCTGTTATACACACCTCGTCGCTATCATACACTTCTCGATAGGTTGTTGCAAAATCTTTTTCGGAATAATAAATAGCTAAAAATCCTAATAGTATGAATAGCAAAAATAGAATATAGCTCGTTTTTTTGAACCACAGAAAGAATAAAAGACAAGTTATCATAAAGAGACATATGAAAAAGGCTATACTGATAGAAGTGTATAGCCCTATTAAAATACCTGTCATATATAGAATGGAAGCAACACAAATAGGCCTTTTTATCAATTCGAATCCTTTCTATTGCCCCCGGATTTTTTTACAAAACTCTTCTTGCTGCACAATATCTAGTATTATAGTACTCACCTGGTAATAAGCTATTTATTTTAACACAATATCCAGAACCAGATGAAGCGTGAATAAAATTACCATCTCCTATATAAATACCACAATGTCCAATTTCATCCATAGTTTCATAATCTAAGAAAAAGACTAAGTCGCCTACCTCTAAGTTATTTAACAAACTCTCTTTTGAAGATTTATCGGCACTTACCTTTTTACCTAATCTGGATTGTGCTTGTGCTCCATGACTCATTTCAATACCGAATTTATCATAAACATACATGGTAAATCCAGAACAGTCAAAACCAGATGGACTAGCTCCTCCGTAGACATAAGGAACTCCTAAAAATTGCTTAGCATAAGAAACAATTTCATTTGCTTTTGCAGAACTTGATGTGCTTGAACTACTAGAAGAATTCGAAGATGAATCATTGGATTCTCCCGCCTCTTTATCTGTATTTACCTCTGCAGTTTCCTCTCTATTTACTCTATTTGAATTACCTCTATTCGTGGTAGATACTCTTGTTTCTGATAATAATTCTTTTGAGATATAAGCATTACCTTCGCTTGTTTCTACTTCATACCAATCTCCCTCTTCTCCAATTACTTTTAATTCAGTATTTGGATTAACCACCATAAGTACATTTGCATTCATACTTGGTTCTTCCCTTATATTCACTAAATCGATGGTATACATGGTTCTTTCTTCGAAATTGGAGGTCGTATCATTGTTTTCATTATCTTGGCTATTATCATTATTGGAATTGTTATCGTTGTTATTATCTGTATTATCATCGTTATTTGCATTATCTCCGCTGTCTGTGTTATTGTCATCGTTTGTGCTATTAGCCTGCTCTTCTATTTTTAAAACATCTAGTCTTACCCAACCAGAAACCGTTTCTGTTTGAATATAGGCCCATCCATTCATTTGATTTATTACTGTTACTTCTGTGTTGTTTTGTAAAGTAGCAATAACACTACTTTGTATTAAAGGCGTAATCTTTATCTGTGTCTCCGCAGTGGTGGTACCAGTAATAACAGTGTTTTGTTCTGCTGTAGGCTCTGTTTCTTCTTCTGAAGTTACTTGCTCTGTTCCATTATTTTCTTCTACGCTGTTTGTTTGTTCATTACTTTCGGTTGTTGTATTGGTTGTCTCATTTACTACATTGTTCTCCGTGGTGGTGTTATTACTCTCTTCTTCGCCACCAATTAATCGTACGTACTCTTTGCTAACATAACCAGTATAGTCTCCATATTTTACTTCATACCAGTCTCCATCTTCTCTTACTACTTCACATTCATCTCCCTCGGATAATAAAGCAATAATATCAGATTCTGTGGTAGCTTCTTCTCTTAGGTTTAATGTTTCGGTTGTTACTTCTACTGTTGCTGCTTTTACCTTATAACTATTGGCACATAGTATCAAGATTACTATTGCTAAAACAAATAGTGCTTTTTTTGTTATTTTCATTGCCATTCCTCCTAAAATACGACTATAGTATATAATCAAATAGGACAAAAGTCAAGAAAAAAACAGGGATTTTGCAATTTCTTGCAAGCCCCCTGCCTTTTATATGTTCTTTAAAATTATTATTCAATAACTTCTGAAACTACACCAGAACCAACTGTTCTTCCACCCTCACGGATAGCGAATCTTAGTCCTTTTTCGATAGCGATTGGTGTAATAAGTTCAACTGTCATATCTACGTTATCTCCTGGCATAACCATTTCTGTTCCAGCTGCTAATTCAATAACACCTGTAACGTCTGTTGTTCTGAA
>CALXKT010000032.1 GCA_944388985.1 uncultured Clostridia bacterium
ATTAAGAATATTTAATAATAGAATAGGACCATTGGGGACGGGCTTGTTTGGTCCTATAAATTTAATAAAAAAAAGATATATATCTTTAATTAATCAAATATATATCTTTTTTTGATTTTTTAAATAGGACCAAACAAGCCCGTCCCCAATGGTCCTATTCTATTACATACTCATTCATTGGCTTAACCAAATATTTTAATTCATCTAGCTTATCGGTTGAAACATAACCTGGCTTACCATTGATAACGTCTGGAATTCTATTTACTACTGTAGCACAGGTTAGTTCTACAGTATTTGGTCTGGATACTACAATAGTAGTATTTGGCTCTCCCTCGATGGTCCATTCGTTTTTATCATAATCTTCTTTAGAATATACTTTTCCAATACATTGTGTTTCTAATGTAATCCCCTCTTTTGTCTTCGTTGTTACAACTGCGCTCATTCCTGTTGCCATTCCTGCTTTTACCGTCATTCCTAAGGTAGAAGATTCAATATCTTCCTTGTAAGTTTGTGGCACACATTCTTGTGTTTGGCTAATTGGTGTTAATCCCAATTTCGAGCATAACCAACCATTTACATTCCACATATACGATGGTGCATACTCTCCTGCATTAATTACTTTTTGTCTTTCCTCTTCTGGTACACGGTCTGCAGATGCTACTTGCTCATCGAATTCTTCTAATGTTAACCCTGCTCCATGTGCTCTTGCTAAAGCAATTCCATAATCTTCTACATTATATGATGAACTTCCTTTTATTTTGGTGATTTTTTGTGTAGAACCTGCAATACTGCTAATTAATTCTCCCCAATACACATCTTGGTATCCGCTTCCTGTAATAGTACAACCATTTTCTTTAGCTAAACGGTCTATTTCATTTGTTAAGGTTGGATTTGAATTAAATGGGAAAAATGCTTCTTCACAAGTAGATATTGCATTGATTCCTAATCTTGCACATAATAAGAAAGCATCCTCAATATCTTTTAGTAAACTCATGGTTGTAACAATAACAATATCTGGTTTTAATTCTTTTAGCAAGCTTTCTGCATCTTTCGCATCTGAAACAGTAACTCCTCTTTTCTCACCACCGATAATGTCTCCTATGTCTTTTCCAATAACATTTGGATTGATGTCTAGAGCTCCTACTATTTCTCCTCCTTTTTCAATAACATAACGCATTGTATATACTGCCATTTTTCCTGTACCATATTGTACAACTCTTACTTTTCTGTCCATAAACTACACTCTCCTTTTTATATTTTTCCTATAGAGTATATCATTATTTTTGCATTTTAATACAGTTTTTCAAAATTATTTTTTATAATAAAGAATAGCAATGTGAATTTTTTCTTTTTATTTTCGACCCCCAACTGCGTACAAACTGTAAAACTGCGTTTAACAGTTTGTAAACTTGTCGGTCCCCACCTTAAGTCTACAATAAAAAGAAAAAATTTACATTGCTATTCTCAAAATATAATTTAATTTTACACCTTTACACCAAAAATAGTATATCTTATTATCTTAACTAAATAGTCCTGTAATAAACTTCCAAATTCCTGTAAAAATACCAGTAATTATTGCAACAATCACATCGATAATTGTTTTCAAAATTGGATTTTCTTCATAGAAATTTACCATCCAATCATGGCTAGGTGGAATAAACCATAAAATAGCAATGATTCCTGCCATAATAAGAAGAACAATAAAAATATCTCTTATTCTTTCTTTTGTCCACCCACGCTTGATACGGTAACCTAAACTTTGCAAATAATTCTCATAGGCATTCTGATATTCTTTATTTAAGTCTTCTTGCATCTTTTCTCTTTGCTTTTCTTCTTCTTTTTGCAATCGCTTATGATAGGCTCTTCTATCTTTTACATAATCCATAAAATCCGCATTATCGTTTTGATTACTAGTATAAAACTTTTCTTGCTTTTTTCTTTCTTCTTGTTCACGCAATTGATTTAACTCGAAATCATATTCTTTTCTTTTCTCACTATTACTTAATATATCGTAAGCTTCGTTTATTTGCTTCATTTTCTTTTCTGCTTCTGCCTTACTATCACCTGTTTGCAAATCTGGATGATATTTTTTCACAAGCACTTTGTATGCTTTTTCAATTACTTCTGGCGAAGCATTTTCACTTACCTCTAAAATTTCGTACCATGTACTCTTTCTCATTTTCTTCCCCTTATTTTAATGATATTCACTTATCAAAAAATAATTTATTTCTACTGTATTTGTCTTTTATTTAATATCACTTTTATTATACCATTAATATGCATAAAACAAAAGGGTGAGTTGAAAAATTGTTTGCAGTTTTACGTGCAGTATGATATAATATGCCTAGTCTTAATCGAGAGGTGATTTTTTTGAAATTAACATCAAATGGCGAAACACTAGCAGAAAACAAAGTCCTTATTTTATACATTTTAAATAAAGTTCAAAAAGCTATTACCAATAATACTTTATATAAAATAGTACTTTCCGCATTGGATATGAACTACTTCTATTTTCAGCAGTTTTTGTTGGATTTAGTAAAAAGCGACTTCGTGCTTACTTTTGACCAAGAAGACCAACACATGTACTTAATTACTGATAAAGGTAAAAGGACCTTAGAACTAACAGAAGATATTTTGCCAGGCATTTTGAAATTACAAGTAGATACCAATTTAAAATACACCTTAGAAAATGCCAATGAAGAAAATTCAATTGTGGCAGAATATACACCAATTAATGAAAATTATTATAATGTTACTTGCAAAATTATGGAGAATAACGAATGCCTCTTTGAGGTAAAAACTTTTGCTGGTTCTCGTGAACAAGCAAAGCAAATAGTAGATAATTGGAAAAGACATGCAGGCACCATGTACCCTAGCCTTTTAGAAATATTAACACAAGATTTTGGAGAAGAACCTTTAGAGGAAGAGCCAAGTGGCTTAGAAGAAGAACTTCTTGGTTCTCCAAGAGATGTTTATAATTATGATGTTATCAATCGTGGTTATGAAGATGAGGCACTAGACGAAGAAGTTCCTGCCTCTGAAGAAGATACCTTTTCATCCGAAAATTTTAAAGCTACTCATTCCTCTAGCAATTCTGATGTGATCGATGGAAATTTGAATTTGTTTGATTTAATGGATAATCCAAAAAAGTAAGATAATTTAAAATAACTTAACCATACAAAAAAACCAAGAGAGCCAATGCATTAAAAATGCTCTCTTGTTTTTTTGTAACTCTATGTATTTTTTCTCTATTTTCCTAGCTTCTTTATTACTTCTTCCAAAGTAACAATTTCCTTTTCTCCTGTTTTTGTATTTTCTAGTTCTACCTTGCCATCTTCTACCTTTCCTCCTAAAATAGCAAGATATGGAGTTCCTAATACTTTTGCATCACGAATTCTTGCTCCAAAATTAATATTTTCACGGTCATCTATTAATGCTGGAACACCAGCTTTGTTTAATTCTGCATATAATGCATTTGCTTCTTTTACCTTTTCTTCTTGGTCCATTTTTGCAATAATTTGTACTTTAAATGGTGCTATATTATAAGGTAATGAGATTCCCTCTACGGATCCTTCTTCATTTTTTAGAACGGATAATTCGTAAATTGCTGCTACCATTCTGCTTACCCCAATACCATAACAGCCCATATAATATGGCTTTTCTGTTCCATCTTTGTCTGTAAAAGTTGCTTTCATTATCTCTGAATATCTAGTTCCTAATTGGAAAATGTGTCCTAGTTCAATAGCTCTTCTTTCTTCAAAATCAGAAATATCTTCTATTCCATATTCTTCTTTTAAATATTCTTGATAATTTTCTTTTTCTAAAACTTCTGTATTTAACGCTATTTTTGTTTTTGGATTATATAAAATGGTATCTTCACCAATAGGCGAAAGTAGCATCATTTCCTCGCTTTTCTTTCCTCCCATAGAACCGTTATCTGCTACAACTGGAAGCATTTCAATATCTAATCTCTTTGCTATTTCTAAATAAGCATCTCTCACTTTTTGGTAAGAAACTTCTAACATTTCTTTACTAACATCAAAACTATAGGCATCCATCATCAAAAAAGATTTTCCCCTTAGTAAATATCCTCTGTTTCGAATTTCATTTCTATATTTTTCTCCAATTTGATAATACGTTGTAGGCATATGCTTATAGGATTTTAGTTTCTCTCTTGCAAATTCCACCATTGCTTCTTCTGCTGTTGGCGCTAAGCAAAAAGTTCCTTTATCCGACTCGGTTACTAGCATAACTCCCTCTTCTATATATTTTTCCCAACGTTCTGATTTATCCCAAATATCTTTTGGTTGAATCGTAGGAAGTTGAACTTCTGCCAAGCCAGCTTCATTTAAACATTCTCTTATTACTTCTTCTAATTTTCTTTTTACTAATAATGGCACCGTACCATATGCCATAATTCCAGTACCGTATTGTACCAATTGTCCAGACTGCATTAACATATCTTGCGCTGGATACATTTCATCTAATTGATTTATTCTCATAGTTCCTAATCCTAAATTCGATAATTTCATGTTAATTCTCTCCTAACTTTTAGTTTTCTGCTAATTTTTCTTCCTCTCCATCCCTTTCGGGCTCTGGAGCCTCCGTTTGTTTCTCATGCTCTTCTATAATCTCATCTATTACAATTTGCCTATTTTCATCCAATTTATATCGTGGAAGCTCTGGCAATTCGTCTAATGAAGAAATGCCAAACATTCGCAAAAATTCTTTACTTGTTTTATAAGACATTGGCTTTCCTGGTGCATCTATCTTTCCCGCTTCCTCAATCAAATGATAATCTAATAACTTATACAAGGTTCCATCCGAATTTACACCACGAATAGTTTCGATTTCTGCTCTCGTAATGCGAGGATTATACGCAATAATGGCAAGTGTTTCCATGGCTGCTTGCGATAAATTTGGCTTACTTCTTTTATCAAAAATAGGATAAATATATTCATAATTTTCCTTTTTGGTACCCAACTGATAAGCATCTTCTACATTAATAATACACAAACCTCGTTCTTCTTTTTGATAGTCTAATTTTAAACTTTCTACCGCTTCAATCACTTCTTCTGAACTTGCCTCTAAAGCAGACATTAGTTCATTAATTCTTACTTCTCTGCCTGCAACAAATAAAATAGATTCAATTACGCCTTTTCTTTTTTCTTTTTCCATACTCTTACCTCTATTTCTACGCTACTATTTTATCATTTATTTTACTTATTGTAAACATCTTGACTTTACTTATTTTTACATT
This sequence comes from uncultured Clostridia bacterium, assembly GCA_944388985.1. Lineage (GTDB taxonomy): Bacteria > Bacillota > Clostridia > TANB77 > CAG-508 > CALXVA01. The sequence goes on from CALXKT010000032.1 coordinate 5,261, forward strand.
TATAATTGGAATAGTTGTTATTTACATTCTTTAATAAAAAAACAAGGAGGTACTGTATGTATACCTATAACAAAAATGATAAATCTTATACTTTTTCTTCAGACGAATTAGATATTGAGGCTATTGTTAATGGCGAACCAGAGGAAAATAAAAAGACCGAAAAAGGCGAAACAGACGTTGCTGGAAATACAGAAGATGATACTAAAAACGAAGAAGAGAGCCATAAAAGAGCAAAAAAAATCGAAGTAATTAATGGAGGCAATGACCTAAATATTTCTCCAGTTTCCGATTATTTAGAAATAGAAAAACCTAAAATGGAGAAAAAAGAAAATATCATCGTGCCAGAGAATAAAAATTAATTTGCTTGAACAAAGGGGACACTCCTATTTGTTTAAGTTCTTGAACTTTTTGGAGTGTCCCTTTTGTTCAAGGCTCAAAGCTACAAAAAATCCAAGTGTTACACTTGGATTTTTTTAAGGAATTTTTTATGTTCCATCTTTGGTTTGAATCTATATTAAGTTTATATAGCTTCCTTGTTTTCTTCTTCTACTTCATTTTCATCTGATTTTTTATCAATTACTTCTAAAGTAGATACGGATACTTCATAAGCGACTCTATTTTCAATGGTACCATCTTCATGCTTTTTCTCGTATTGTCTTGATTGTACTCTACCAACTATTTTTATTTCTGTTCCTACAGCAACCGTTTCACAGAATTTAGCATTTCTTCCCCATGCAATACATGGAATATAATCTGACTTATTGTAAGAACGATTTACAGCTAAAAGTACATCTGCAATTTCTCTACCAAAAGGTGTTTTACGATAAATAGGCTTTCTACAAATATAACCATCTAGCACTACTTCGTTTGTAATAAAATCTTTTCCTACAGGTATTTCTGCTTCTTGATCTTCTAAAAATTCAATATTTTTAGCAAACACGGTAAGAACTAATCTGTTCTTTTCTCCCTCATAACTGTTGTAGGATCTAAATTGTCCTGTTACTGACATTTTACTGTCCATTGGTAGTCCTTGTTCTGTAATTAATCTCTCCGAAATTGTAATTGGTATTTCGTCAAAATTCCCACTTAAACGTGGTACGCTTAAGTTAAATAAATAGAATTTTTCTCCATAAATTTCATGGCTTAATTTTTTTTCACTGGTTACCTTTCCCACTAATGTAATGTGGTTATTGTCTAAATACAAAGTATTCAATTGATTTTCCTCCCCCATTTGTTTCTTTTTTCTATTTTTCTAGTCACAAATTAAAATCGTTTATCATCACATCTCCTATTATACTACGTTTTTTTGGATTTGTCTACATAAAATGTTATTTTTTTGCAATTTTTTTCTTTTTTTCCTTTTTTTCTATTCTTTTTTTGCATATAATATACGTAAAATCTTAGTTGCTATAATGGTATATTTCTCAATATTTTCATCTATCTCTATTTCGTATTCTTGTGGTTCAATTTTTCTTCCAAATCTGTTAAAAATAATTCTCTGTAAACAAATTATGATTGTTTTTTCTTCTAGACTAGATACAGTAAAAGTAGCTTTGTTATTAAAACCATATGTTATTACCGTTAAGTTCAAATTATTAAACACTTCCATATCCATCGCAATATCCGCATTTAATAATAAGTACTTTGAATTTGCTATTATTTTTCTTAATTCTACTTTGTTATTAACTTTCGCATCTAGCACAATGGTCTCAAATTGTATATTTTTCATATTGGCAATATTCCTATCGTAAATAAACAAGATATTCTCTTCTGGCAATAGATGTGAAAGTTTTTCTCGGATATATAATTCATTTTTTTGATTTGTAATGATTCCAATAAAAAACATATTTTACTCCCAAACCTTTATTGATTCTATTATTCTATAGTATAGATAATTCTCCATAAAATATTCATTCAAATGAATATTTTTCCATTAATTTATTGTATTTACTGAATTGTTATTATTGTTTTCGGCTTTTATCGTATTGGTTTCTGTTGTATTTATGCTGTTACTATCTGTTATTACAGCATTTGTTTCAACCACATTAATAGAAGTCATAACACTATTAATATCTGTACTTTTCGTATTATTTAAACCAGCTGCTGCCACAAACAAAATAACAACCGTACAAATTGCTAAAAGATAAGATAGGATTTTTGATTTATCAATAACAAAAAACATATTCCTTCCTCCATTTTCGTATTAATAGGATTATATGCTTATACTACTATGTTTATTCTATTTTTTATGCTAAATGTTAAGTTGCTCATTGATGACACCAATTTCTTGATTTTTCTTCTTTTCAGCAAAAATACTAGAATTTCTATTAGTTTTGACAAAAAGCGCACCTTTTTTTCTTCTTCACATAAGATATATTAAGCAAAATGCTTAGAAAGGATGATTAAAAATTATGGAATACGAAAAAAATGTATGCCCTGTATTAAATGTAGACGGTATTTTAGCTACTGGAAAACAATTTGATTTAGAAATCACTTTACCAGAAGATAATAGAACTGTTATCTACGGTGTTGTAAAGGATTGTTGCCAAGAGCCTGTTTGTGAGGCTGTTGTAAAATTAGTAGAGGTTGTTTGTGAATGTGGAAAAGAAGAAAGAAGACCTGTTTCTCACACATTTACAGATGAAGATGGAGAATTCGTCTTCGGACCTTTATGTGCTAACAGATTTTACGAAATAGAAATTTGGGTTGACAGAGTAAAACATTGCAAAGTTTGCACCAAAGTAGAACGTGATGGAAATTGTTTAAAAGGAATTAAAATGGATTGTAAAAAAGAAATGAAAAAACATTGTTGCAGAGAAGAGTGTAAAGACTGCAAAGACGATTATAGAGAGGATTGCAAGAAAGAACACAAAGAAGAGCATAAAGAAGATGATTGCAAAAAGCATTGTTGTGACAAATGCGAAGAATACAATGACTGCGACAAGAAAGATGATTGCTGTGGTAAAAAAGATGATTGTTGCGACAAGAAAGATGACTGTTGCAATAAAAAGCCAGAAAGACCTTGTAGACCTTTTGGAAGAATGTATTAGAATTATCTATTACTTCTTGTTCTTAACCAACACACAAAAAAGACGTCAAATTGACGTCTTTTTTCTTTTGCGCTATCATTATTGGTACACAGCATCATATCTATTTAACATACGATTGTTTCCATTCGAATAGCCTACATAATACCCATTTTTCTAGCAAATTGTCTGCCCATTTTTACCATTTTTCTCTTACTTGGCTCCATGGCATCTGAACACATCATAGCAACCCCTGCAGATATTAATCCGCCGACAAGCATTCCTTTTACAAATTTCATATTCATAAATTCCCTCCTTTTGGTTATTTACTACTAGTATTCCTATTTTTTGCTTTTCTATACCTTTTATAGAAAGAATATATTTGATAAATCGCAATAAGAATTAAAAAAGCTCCAAAACATTTCCTTAAAATAGGTACAGGTAACCTTCCAGATAGTGTTGCCCCAAGAAAAGTACCAATGACGCCCCAAATGCAAATTGGCAATCCTACTTTAAATCTAATATTTTTATTTTTGATAAAAACAATAATTGCTGCCACAGCAGTTGGAATAAAAAAGATAACATTTGCTCCCTGTGCAATAGGTTGTTCTACCTTAGCAAATAACGTAAGAAGTAAAATTAATACGGTTCCTCCTCCCATTCCTAAGCCACCAACAATTCCAGCAACGAATCCCATTAAAACTTCTTTCATCGGTTTCCTCATTAAATTACTAACTTCAGTGTGAATTTAATATTGCATGAAAATAAGGATTTCAAGCATTACCTTAGCAAATTATTAATACCTGCATATAGTAGAAATACAATAAAAGCAATTTGTAAGTATTTATCTGGTAATTTATTTAATAATTTTCCTCCTATGAACCCACCAACTATTCCTCCTATAGCACATTTTATTCCTAAGGACCAATGAATAAAATTATTTTGCTGATAAACAATAGCTGTAACAATTACCATAAAAACCATACAAAAAAGGGAAGTAGCTCTTGCCTCTTTTTCCTCTAATTTTAATAAATACGTAAATACAGGAACTAAAATTAAACCACCACCAGAAGAAAACAAACCACTAATCATTCCCGCTATTATTCCAATCAATGCAATTTTCATGATACACACTCTCTTTTGCTTAGTATGTATCTTCTCTCGAAATTTATTCTTTTTTTGCGCTTTTATATCCTAATTTATAAAATTCTGCAAACTGCGCCTCTGCTAATTTGGTTAGAATAGTATCACATCTTAGCATCTGTCCAATTATTTTCTTTTTCAATTCTGCATCATCAATATTTTCTGCTTTGTCAAAAAAGTTCTGTAATTCTTTTAAATATTCTTTATTTTTTTCTTTCCACTCTTTATTCTCTTTCGTAAGTTCTTTCATTTTTTTTATCATAATCTCTTTTAACTCCTACTATATTTTTTATTACTCTTATCGTTATATTTTGGTTTGTATGTGTAATTTTAATACATTGCGTGATAAAATACAAGTATACGACAAGATTTGACAAAATTCGACTTTGACAAATTATATTTTTATGGAAGGTTGTGGCATATGATCAGAATTAAACTATCCGATTTGTTAGGTAAGCATAAGATGACCCAGGCAGCCTTATCAAGAGCTACCAATATACGACCTGCTACAATATCAAAGATGTACTATGAAGAATCGAAAAGACTAGATATCTCACAATTAAATCGTATCTGCTCTGTATTTAATTGTGAAATATCTGATTTAATTGAGTATATTCCTGATGATAAGCATAAGTCCAAATCATAATAATGTTTATTTTTACTTATAAGTTATAACTATTATACAATAAATACTAGCGTATAAGCTAGTATTTATTTTCGTGTTATTAGGATTTTATTTCCGTTTCTCTTTGTTTATCTCACTTATACTCGCTTTTTCACATTTTTTCATTTATCATTTTTGCAATATTCTCTACTAAGAAATCGACATCTTCTTTAGTATTAGACTTTCCAAAAGAAATTCGTAAGGTACTATCTGCTAACTGGCTACTAAGCCCAATTGCTGTTAATACATGGGATGGAGTTGGATTTGCAGTAGAACAGGCAGAACCTGCAGATGCACAAATTCCCTGCTTATCTAGTTCGAATAATAATTCAGAACCATTAATTCCTTCAAAACTAACACTAGCATTTCCAGATAACCTATCTTGTAAATCTCCATTGATTTTTATATTAGGAATCCTTTTTTGCATTTGTTCAAAATAATAATCTCTTAGTTCTTTATTCTTTTGATTGTATTCTTCAAACTCATGATAAATTAATTCTATTGCTTTTCCTAAACCAACTATTTCTGCTATGTTTTCTGTTCCTGCTCTTTTATTACTTTCTTGTTCTCCTCCGTCTTGCAACTTTTCAAAGTCAATTCCTTTTCTTACATATAAAGCTCCTACTCCTTTTGGTGCATAAAACTTATGGCCAGATAGCGAAAGCATATCAATATTCAACTTTTTTACATCTATTTTTGCATTTCCGATTGCCTGCACCGCATCTGTATGAAAAACAATGTGCTTCTGTTTTGCAATTTTGCCTATTTCTTCAATAGGCTCTATCGTTCCAATTTCATTATTTGCAAACATAATAGAAATAAGAATTGTGTTTTTTTTAATCGCTTGAGCAAGCTCTTGTAAGCTTATTTTTCCATTCGCATCCACATTTAAGTAAGTTACTTCAAATCCTTGTTTTTCTAGTGTCTTACATGCATCTAATACAGCATGATGCTCTATCTTAGTCGTAATAATATGATTTCCTTTTTCTTTATTGGCATAAGCAAATCCCTTTATTGCTAAATTATCACTCTCACTTCCACAAGAGGTAAAATAAATTTCCCTTATCTCACCATTTAGCGCTTCCGCCACCTGTCTTCTTGCTTTGTTCATTGCCTTTTTTGCATTTCTTCCTAAAGAATACATGGTAGAAGCATTCCCATATTCCACTCCAAAATAAGGAAGCATTTCTTTTATTACTTCTTCTCTAACAGGTGTAGTTGCAGCATGGTCAAAATATCGAATTTTCATAACTTCTCTCCAAACAAAAAAATTACATATAGTATATTATATGTAATTTTTTATTTATTATTACCGATATTTCTGGTACTCCACCTTGCGACTCGAATATTTTTATAAGTATCCAACACTTGGGAATATTTTCGATATTCATCCTCCCAAACCATATCCGGAATCTTATCAAAAGCGTCAAACACTTTTTCCGCTTCGCTTAAGAAAACAATTTGTTCCTGTGGACTCATTTTTTGATATTTCTTTGAAAATACATATAATTTATCAAGCATTTGGTTTGCTTGTATAAAGCTCCAAAAATCCTTTACCTTTATTCCTGCCAGCTTTAACTGAAAAATAGAAAAGGCAATTAATCCAAAGATAAGAAGCAATAAAAGATATATTACAATGGCAAATCCCATATCCATTTTCCTCTCTTGTTATTCTTATGCTGTATTATATCATTTGCCCTTTGGGAATTCAAGCTATTTGTTGATATTTTGAAATAAAAAAATAGACTTATCAAAAAGTCTAAAAACACTTGATAAATCTATGGTGCAGATGGCCGGAATCGAACCGGCACGGTTTATTCAACCGCAGGATTTTAAGAATTTTACGCCATCTGTTTTTTACCATTAGATAACCTATTTTAGTTGTAGTTATTAACCTTTCTAATTAGCTTGTTTGTAAGAGAATTATAACACAAGCATTGATAAATATGCAATATAAATAAAAATCTTCTTTTCTAAAATTTTGAATTTGGTGTTAGAACTGTGTTAGAACTTTTGATAGAAGTAGCAGTCTAACTTATTGTTGATATTTATAATTTTTATAAGTTATGATATAATACAAAAAAATAATAGTATATGGAGGTAAAAATGTTAAATACTAAAATTTCAACTAATCCACTAAAAGATATTTTAGCAGATTTACAACTATTTCAACAAACTAATTATTGTTATGACTATATAAAAAACAAATATCCAGATGATGACGAAACTAAGATATTGTATTCTTCTGAAGTAGCTTCAGCTTGTTTTAGACAAGCTAATGAATTTATAATATCTGCTCAAAATGCTAATTTATCTACAAATCCATTATTATATTCATATGCTTTGAATAATTTTGCTAAAGGAATGGCATATCTTCTATATTTAGATGAAGAAATTCTAAAATATTTTAAAGATCATGGTTTTTATATTTCAGATGATAATATCAAAGATAATATTTTGGAAACAAATATTACCATTAAACAAAGTGGAGTTCCAACCTTTATATTAAAACTTTTTAACAATGTTGTTTTAAAAAAACAAGAAATATCATTTGAATTATTATTAAGCCAAATTCCAGAAATATCTGATATTTTTAATAAAACAACGTTAAAAATGTCTAATACAGCTAAACAAATACCTAATACCAAGAATGAATTTCAAATGTCTTGTGATAATTTTGACTTTATTAGAGAAAGAGAAGATATTTTTAGCAAATATGGGATTATTGGTAACTATAGGTCAAACAACCAAAGTTTTAACTTTTGTTTTAATATGATAGGTCAAACGAAAATAGAAAATGATGTTATAAAAAACAATCTATTTTATAAAGAATACCTAATATTACCTAACAAATTTATAGATGGGATATGCACTATTAACCTTATGTTTTATTGTTATTTATTGATAATGAGTTATGGAATGTTGGTAAGATATAATGCACATAAATGGGAGAATTTTATTGACCCTAAAATTTCCAAAGAATCTACATTAATTGCTATGTCTGTTGATGTATGTGTAAATGATTTTTTGACATTATTACATCAAAAACTATTAGGATATACTTATATAGAAGATAAGTATGATGATTATAATGTAAAAAAAGTTATTCGAGATTCGACACCTCAAATTATGAATAATATAACATCAGAAATA
>CALXKT010000033.1 GCA_944388985.1 uncultured Clostridia bacterium
TATGGGAAAAGAAGATAATAAATTACAAAATGTTGGCTAAATATTAAAAATAGTCATAACGGAATATTAGGACGATAGTAATCATCATTATTCTAGCAACCATAACAATCAATATGGCGTTTGGAGATAATGGATTAATAAAACAGGCAGAGCTAGCCAGAGATATGGCAGCAAATAGTACGCAGTACGAAACAGAAAGCATGGCAAATTTAACAGCGTACATGAATGAAATGATGGAAGAAGAAGTAAGTACAGCGAAAACATTGGTACAAGCTTTTAAAGATGGAGAAATAGAGGCAGGAGACTACGTAAATTACAAACCAAGTGAGGTAAAAAGCGTAACAGTGGGAACCGATAAAACAGGGTATACCAATTCAAGGAGCATGAGTGACGGAACCGACCAAACCTTTACAACTGATATGAATACAACATGGCAAGTGCTAGGGCTAAGCGAAGATGGACAACATTTGTTATTAACCAGTGGAAGCCCAATCAAAAAAGATGGAGAAGACCCATACTTAGTATTACAAGGAGCAGAGAGTTACTTGTATTGCGTAAATACATTAAATGAAATAGCAGGAATTTACCATAATAGTACATTAGCAGAAGAAACGAGAAGTATGACAATCAAAGATATCGAAAATGTACTAGGAGGAGTAACGGTAACCTATCCAGAAGAAGGAGCGCATGGAACAGGAACAATCTATTTCAATGCAGACGAAAGTAGAAATACAGAAATAGGAGCATTAACAAATTATCCAAGCTATACCTATCAATCAGACGATTACTCACCAGAAAGTGCTATACAAGATCCACCACAGACTGCAACAGCAGGAACAAAGGTAAATGCAGACGGTTATGCGTTTATGTATGATTACGCAAGATATCAAGAATTAGGAATTGATATCAGCCAAAAGGCATATAACATGCTGTTTGCAGGAACAACGAATGAAGAGAACTACGCAAAGTCTTACTGGCTCGCCTCGCCAGGTGTCGATGCAATCTCGAGCGCTGCTTATTTCGGTCCGGGCCTTGTGTATGACGGCGGTGTGAATTCAGGTGGCTACGGCGGCCTCTTCGATTCGGTCGGCCGCTGGGGTGCGGTTGGCTTTGCGGTGCGCCCGGTCGTAGTTCTAAAATCTAATATCAATGTAAATCAATTGCAAGTAATAGCAGACCAAACAGAAGAGGTATGGAGCACATATGGACGGACAAACATATGGCTCCGGTTCTATAGCGGGATAAATCAAAACTACGGCGATGGTGTAGGCTTCGGCTCTATAGGTACATAGTAAAACTGGCAAAGAAACATGAGCTAGATTAAATCTATTTCAAAGTTCTAAATCAAAAAAGAAAGCATATACATAAACGAAGAGAGGTATGTATATGCTTATTTTAACCAAAAAAAGAATTGCTTTAATGCTATGTTTGGTATTTGTATCATTGTATGCATTTTCTTTTAATGTATCCAACAATAGAGTAGGAATAAAAAGTAGTGAAAGTGATGTGAAAACGGTAGAAACAGTGTCTACACCTGTTTCAAATAAAGTAGTTATTGTAGATGCAGGACATGGCACTCCCGATGAGGGAGCAGAAAGCAATAATGGAACAACCGAAGCAGAGCTAAATTTGAAGATAGCTCTTAAATTACAAAAACTATTAGAGCAAAGTGGATGTATTGTATTGCTAACTCGTTCAGATGATAATGCTATCTATGATGCAGGAAGCGATACCATAAGAGAAAAGAAAGTATCTGATATTCATAATCGTGTACAATTAGGCAATGAATCATCTGCAGATATATTTGTTTCTATTCATTTAAACAAAATAGCAGAGTCACAATATGATGGCTGGCAAACTTTTTATAAAAAGGGGAGCGAGGAAAGCAAAAGGTTAGCAACTACCATACAAAACAATTTAAATGAGGCAATACAAAAAGAAAATAATCGAACACCGGCACAATTAACAACAGTGTATCTAATGAAAAATGTAGAAATACCAATTACCATTGTGGAATGTGGATTTTTATCGAACCCACAAGAGGAAAAGCTTTTACAAACAGACGAATACCAAGATAAACTAGCTTGGGGAATTTACAATGGAATAGCAGATTATTTCAATGCTTGAAACAAGGGGACACACAATTCGTTTCATTTTTCAAAATAAAATTGGAAAAAAGTAGAAAATGATACGGAAACGTGGTATAATTTAAATTACAGTTCACCAGAACTGCATTAAAATACAAGGAGGATTCTACAACATGAAAAAGGCACTCGCATTACTTGCCCTTGTAGGAGGAGCCGCACTTTTGGCTTCGTATTTCATTGACATTATCGTCTACCTTGAAGGTAACGAAGATGATCGAGAGCATCAGTTTTTTGTAAACTGATGAAAAGTCCCGTCTATTTTGCAATAGGCGGGATTTTAAAAAGCCATGTATCTTTTATTTTAGCTCTGTTTGTATACCCACTAAAAAGGAATAAAAATTTTAAAATAAAATAGGAAATATTACAAAGATATTACGAGAATATTAAAAATATGTTACATTTATGCTGATAGTATTGAAAATAATGTATTAATAGGATAAAATAAAAATAAGCTGATGGAAAAAGAAAATGAGATAATATTAATGCTAATATGTTTATGATATTTAAAAATCAATAAATCTTATAAAATTATTATACGGAGGAGAAAAAATGAGTGTAAAAGAGAAAAGTTTCAAAACACTTGAAGCTGTAGAGAGAGAGAGAGAGAGAGAGTAACATTTAGCCAAATAGGCTTTGTTTGTGGTGCTCAAAATAGAAATAAAGAAAAAAAGACAAAGGATAGACTATTATATTTATTATATGATAGTCTGTCCTTTTTGTAGTTGAAATAGGATTTGCAACAGATAATGTTTTGAAGAGATAGGAGAGAAGTAAGAATGAAAAAAGAAGTAAGAAAAGAAGAACAAAAGCAACAAGGTATTACATTAGTGGCACTAGTCATAACTATAGTAATTATCATTATTCTAGCGACCATAACAATCAATATGGCATTTGGAGATAATGGATTAATAAAACAGGCAGAGCTAGCCAGAGACTTAGCAAGCAATAGCACAACATATGAGGAAGAGAGCATGGCAAATTTAACAGCGTACATGAATGAAATGATGGGAGAAGAAGTAAGTACAGCGAAAACATTAGTACAGGCGTTTAAAGATGGAGAAATAGAGGCAGGTGACTACGTGAATTACAAACCAAGTGAAGTAAAAAGCGTAACGGTAGGAACCGATAAAACAGGATATACTAATTCCAAAGGAATGAGCAATGGAACCGACCAAACATTTACGACAGATATGAATACAACATGGCAAGTGTTAGGACTAAGTGAAGATGGACAACATCTATTATTAACCAGTGGAAGTCCAATTAAAAAAGATGGAGAAGACCCATACTTAGTACTACAAGGAGCAGAGAGCTACTTGTATTGCGTAGATACATTAAATGAAATAGCAGGAATTTATAATAATACTACCTTAGCGGATGAAACAAGAAGCATGACAATCAAAGATATAGAAAATGTACTAGGAGGAGTAACGGTAGAGTACCCAACAGAGGGAAATCCAAATACAGGAAAGGTATATTTTAATTTAGATGCAAGTAAAAATCAAATAGGTACAGTAACGTCATATCCAAGCTATACTTTTGATTCAAATGATTATTCACCAGAATCCGCTGTACAAAACCCACCACAAAATGCAACAGAAGGAACAAAGGTGAATGCAAATTTTTATTATTTTATGTATGATTATACTTCATACCCCAAATTAGGAATTAATATAAGTCAAAAGGCATATAATATGCTATTCGCAGGAACAACAAGTAGCGACAATTACGCAAAATCTTACTGGCTCGCTTCAATAGGTGTTCGTTCGGGTGGTAACATTGCTTATTTTGGCACAGGTCGCGTGAATAATAGTATTGTGTTTTTATGTGATTACTACGACATTTTCTCTTCACATGGTGCATGGAATGCGGTTGGCTTTGCGGTGCGCCCAGTCGTAGTTCTAAAACCAAATATCAATGTAAATCAGTTACAAGTAATAGAAGATCAAACAGAAGAGGCATGGAGCACAGTAGGCGGTCAAACATATGGTTCGGGCAATATAGGTTCGTGAGGAGTAGTATAGAACTGAATTTAATAAGCTGGGAAAAGGGGACACACAATTTGTTCCAAAACTGAAACAAAGGGACAGACATATAAAGAAAATTTCCAAAATTATTTTATGTCTGTCTCTAACAGTTGAGTAAATTATAAGAACGCTTGTCAAAATTTGTCGAACGATTTTTCTTGCTTTTTGTTGAAAAATGTGCTATAAAATAGATATGTTAGAAATCAGTGAAATTTAGTTCGAAAGTTTTAGTTCACATTTTTTGAATCTGAATTCAGCCAATTATGTAAAAAGAAAATATTTTTTATCATATTAAAATTATCTATACAAATTTCTATAATATATACTTTTAATTTGTCATGTTTTAATATTTTTTCTAAAATAAAAAATCCATGTATAAAATATTTTATTATTATGCTAAAAATTGAGTTATTTCAATTTTTGTTGGCTAAAGCCAATGCATTAACCTATGAATTATGATTTGATATGCTGTCATTGTTAAAATTTACGAAAATAAATGTTGCTGTCTAACAAATATTATGATAGAATGGAGACAGTTAGATGGAGAATAATAATATTACGAATACATTCGAGCATATATAAATGAAGATACAATCGTAGATATAGAAATGCAAGTAGCAAATTAGAGCAATGGTTATGGTTAATTTCGGGGGAGGAGGAAAAATTGCAAATGGCAAGTAAAGAGAATCAAAATATTAAGAAAGTTGTAGATGATTTGGATGAAATGAGTGCTGACGAGAATGAGAGACTAGAGGCTTACAAAAGGAAGTTAGCAGTATGGGACTATAATGTTAGCATTGCAGATGCAACAGAGCGTGGCAAAGCTGAAGGATTAGAAGAGGGAAGAAAAGAAGGCAGTGAAAAGAGTAAATTAGAGATTGCTAAAAACCTAAAACAAAAAGGAATGGACATTGACACAATAGCAGAAGTAACAGGGGTAAGCAAAGAAGAAATAGAAAAATTGTAAAAAATGAATAAAAAATACATTCCTTGGGAAAAATATGTAAAAAGCATAAAACAAGGAGTGTATTTTTTTGAGAAGCGAACGAATATTAAGTACCAAAGGAGCTGTTTTAGATAAACAGCAATTAGAAAATTATTTAGAAAAGCTAGCATCCGACCATGTCCTAAAAGATAAATCTGACAAGAATACGTATCCTATTCCCAGAATGTTAGAGAATTTTGATGTAATTACCATTGTCTACAATTTATTAAATGAACACCTAAAATTAAAAATTCCAATTCATCCAGCAGGCGAGTGGCTTTTAGATAATTATTATAGTATTGAAGAAACCGTAAAAAGCATACAAAAAGATTTAACCCTAAAAAAATATCGAAATTTTTTAGGAATAGCAAATGGAAGCAATTATGGCTTTGCAAGAATCTATGTATTAGCCACCGAAATAGTAACTTATACTGATGGAAAGATAGACGCAAAACTACTTACCGATTTATTGCGCAGTTATCAAGAAAAAAAGAAACTAAGTATGGAAGAAATATGGAATATTGGTGTATTCTTGCAAATTGCTCTCATTGAAAATATACGTAATATTAGCGAGCGAATTTATTCTGCACAATTGCAAAAATACAGAGTGGAAAATATCATTGAAAGATTAGTAGAAAACAAGACAAAGGAAGAATTGCAATTTACCAAATTGAAAGAGTATAAAATAAAAGTAAAAGAATATGGAGAAATGAAATATCCATTTATTGAATATATGTCCTATAAATTAAGACAATTTGGGAAAAAAGCGTACCCTTTCTTAAATGCATTAGAAGAACAAGTAAACAAAATGGGAGTGGATATTTCCGAAGTAATCAAAAAAGAGCATTTTGATATCGCTGTGAAAAAGGTTTCGATGGGAAACTCTATTACAAGTATAAAAAAGATTCAAAGAATAAACTTTATTGCAATTTTTGAAAAAATTAATCAAGTAGATGAAATTTTAAAAGAAGACCCAGCAGAAGTATATGAAAAAATGGATTATAAAACAAAAATCTATTATCGAAATAAAATTCAAGAAATCGCAAAGAAAACCAAAATATCCGAAATTTATATTGCAAAAAAATGCTTGGAATTAGCGCAAAAAAATGTAATGGAATATGAAAAAATACACAGTGTTAAAGAAAAGGATTTACTAGGAAAAAAAGAAAATTTAGAAAGCCTTGAAATACAAGAATTACAAGGAAATATAGAGCAATACGAAAAACAAAAGCAAAAAGCAAATTCAAATCAACCAAAACAAGCACACGTAGGCTACTACTTAATTGATAAAGGTAGGAAAGAGCTATTAGAAAGCCTAACCAATAAACCAGAAAAGCAGGTAACAGACAAGCAAAAATTAGCAGGCTACATTGCCCTAAAAGTGGTTGTTAGCCTTGTGCTTTCAGTTCTTTTCGGAAGATACTTTTATGTACAAACGCAAAACCTACCACTTTCCGTTTTTACCGCAATACTTCTTTATTTGCCAATCGAAATTGTAGTAATGCAAATCATACAATATATCCTAAGTAAAACTATCAAGCCAAAACTAATACCAAAACTAGACTTCCAAAATGGGGTACCAAAGAAAAGCGCTACATTTGTTGTAATACCAACCATTATTACCGAAACGGAAAAACTACAGGAGATGATGAAAAAGCTAGAAGTGTACTATTTAGCCAATAAGAGTGATAATTTATATTTCGCACTTCTTGCAGATGTCTCGGCTAGCGATAAACAAGAAGAAGTATTCGACGAGGAAATAGGGAGATTAGGCGTAGAACTGGCGCAGAAATTAAATGCGAAATATCCAGATAATACTTTTCCAAAATTTCATTTTTTGTATCGAAAAAGAGAGTGGAACGATAAAGAGGAATGCTATTTAGGCTGGGAAAGAAAAAGAGGGATGCTAACCCAATTTAATGCCTATATTTTAAAACGAAAGGAAAACGAGTTTCGTGTAAATACTATTGATAGGGAAAAGTTACCAAACATAAAGTATGTCATTACATTAGATGCGGATACCGAACTGGTATTAAATTCTGGATTAGAACTCATTGGCGCAATGGCACATATTTTAAATACACCAGAAATAGAAAAAGGGATAGTAGCGAAGCGGACATGGTATTTTACAGCCACGTGTAGGGGTTACCTTAGAAGCGGCTAGTAAAACGAAATTTACCAAGATTTATTCGGGAAGTGCAGGGACAGATTCTTATACAAATGCCATATCCGATGTATACCAAGACAACTTTGAAGAGGGAATTTATACAGGAAAAGGAATTTATGATGTAGCCACCTTTGAAGAGGTGCTAAAAGATGAAATACCAGAAAATACAGTACTAAGCCATGACCTACTAGAGGGGTCTTATCTTCGCTGCGGGCTAGCTTCTGACATTTTATTAATGGATGGCTATCCAACTTCTTACACTGCTTTTAAAACAAGACTTAGCAGATGGACAAGGGGAGATTGGCAAATTATCGGATGGCTTTTTTCAAAAATAAAAAAGCAAGAAAAGGGAATACAAGAAAATGGATTAAAGAAAGAGAGCAGTAAAAAGAAAAATCCATTAAATGCTGTTTCCAAATATAAAATATTAAATAACTTAGTAAAAAGTATCTTTGAGCCAATTGCTTTTTTCGGGTTATTGTTCTTTGCTATTTTGGATGCATTCTCAGCGGTAGTAATCTGGCCATTTATTGTAATAGAATTAATAGCTATCTTCATTCCATCTCTTATAGAAATAGCAAACCGTATTATTTACCGAAAAAATGGAGAAAAAAGGGAACGTACTTTTTATCAGTCGATTTCGGGAGTAAAAGCAAGCATAATAAGGGGCATTTTAGAACTTGGCACCTTACCAGATAAAGCCATTACCATGGTAAAAGCAATTTGCAAAACAATTTATCGTATGGCTTTTAGTAAAAAACATTTATTAGAATGGACAACAGCCGAAGAGGCGGAAAAAAATGCAAAAACCAGCTTCATGGCTTATTATAAAAGTATGTGGCCAAATTTAGTAGCAGGGATTGTTTTACTCTTACTTTCTTACAAAAACTTCTGGCTTATACTTCTAGCGACTCTATGGCTCGTTACTCCTAGCGTAATGAAAATATTAAGCCAAAAAGAAAAAGAAATCGAACCACTGGAGAGGCTAACAAGCGAGGAAAAAGAGTATGTATTAGAAATAGGGAAAAGAACTTGGAGTTATTTTAAAGAAAATCTAACAGAGAAATCCAACTTTTTACCTCCAGATAACTACCAAGAAGACAGAAGAGAACCACTTGTTTATCGAACTTCTCCAACCAATATTGGGTTAGCACTTTTAGCTGTTGTAGCAAGTTATGATTTAGGCTATGAAAAATTAGATGACACGATTTCCCTACTTTCCAAAATGCTAGAGAGTATTCAGAAATTGCCAAAATGGAATGGACATTTATATAACTGGTATGACATTAAAAGTTTAGAGCCACTCGTTCCAAAGTATGTTTCTACCGTAGATAGTGGGAATTTTATTGGTTATCTCTATACATTAAAGCAATTCTTAATTGGCGTGCAAAATGGGGAAAACGTAGAAGAATTAAAAAGAGAAAATGCAGATAATTTACAAGACGGCGAAATAAATGCAATGCTTTCAACCATCGACTACCTTATTACCAACACGGACTTTAGCTACTTATATAGCGAAGAAAACCGTATTTTCTCGATTGGTTTTAATGTAGAAGAAAATAGTTTAACTCCATCGTATTATGACCTACTAGCCTCTGAGGCAAGACAGGCAAGCTTAATTGCTATTGCTAAAAAGGATGTTCCAGCAAAGCATTGGTATAATTTAAGCAGAACTTTAACTAGCCTAAACAAATATAAAGGGTTAGTATCTTGGTCGGGAACGGCTTTTGAATATCTAATGCCAAATATTAATATTCCAACTTACCCAGGCAGTCTATTAAGTGAGTCTAGTAAATTTGCTATTTTTTCACAGCAAGAATATGCAAGACAGCTAAAAATTCCATGGGGAATTTCAGAAGCAGCCTTTAACTTAAGAGATTTAAATAACAATTATCAATACAAGGCTTTTGGAATTCCATGGTTAGGTCTAAAAAGGGGACTCGCAGATGAGACAGTAGTTTCTTCTTATGGAACAATGCTTGCCATCAATGAATGTCCAAAAGAAACAGTAGAAAATTTAAAATGGCTAGAAAAAGAGGGCATGTATGACCGATATGGATTTTATGAATCCATTGACTACACCTTAAACCGACTAAAAAAAGGAGAAAAAAGTGCTGTAGTAAAAACTTACATGGCACACCATCAAGGCCTAATTTTATTATCCATTACTAATTTATTTAAAAAACAGATTTTTCAAAAGCGATTTATGGATAACCCAGAGATAGAAGCAGTTTCCATTTTATTAGAAGAAAAGATGCCAGAAAATGTAGTGCTAACCAAAGAAGAAAAAGAAAAGGTAGAAAAAGTAAAAAATGTGGATTATGAGACTTATTCGGTAAGAGAATACCATAAACCATATTTAAAACTACGAGCTACAAATGTCATTTCAAATGAACAGTATTCTATTGTCATTGACCAAAAAGGAGAGGGTTATAGTAAGTATAAAGACATTGTAATAAATCGTTTCAAAAGAACAGATAGCATGCAAGAGGGAATGGATTTCTATTTTAAAAATATCAAAACCAAACGAATTTGGACTTCGGGACAGAAAAATTATTTAGCAGAAGCAGACAAGTACACCGTGTATTTTTCACCAGAAGAAAGCAAGTTTGTAAGGCAAGATGGAGGAATCGAAACCAAAACAACCATTTTTGTAATGCCAAATAGTCCAGTAGAAGTAAGAAGAGTGGAACTAAAAAACTTAGGAAATGCAGAGGAAACGATTGAAATTACTGCAATGCTAGAGCCAATGTTATCTTCTTTTGAACAAGATTATGCACACAAGGCATTTAACAATTTATTTGTATCGTTTGCTTTTGATAGCGAAACCAATACCATTTTGGTAAAACGAAAAGCGAAAGACGAAAAACAGCAAGACATCTATTTAGGTGTAAATTTCTATACCGAAAACGAAACTGTAGGCGAATTAGAGTTTGAATTAGACAAAGAAAGAATTATGGGAAGGCAAAATGTCGAGCTACCTATAGCGGTAGAGCAATCGATTCCACTAGGAAGAAAAGTGGGAAGAACCACAGATCCACTCATTGCAATGCGAAGAACCATTAATATAAGACCAAGTGAAAAAGTAGTTCTTAACTTAATCCTAGCTGTATCTGAATCGAGGGAGAAAGCCATTGCCTTAATTCAAGAAAACAGAAATAACGAAAGTATTACAAGAAATCGAAACTTGGCAAGAGCAAAGGTAGAGGCAGAGTCCATGTACCTAGGTGTCAGAGCGAGCGAAATAGTAGAATATCAGAAAATGCTTACCTATTTGCTTTATCAAAATCCTTTAAAACTTCTAATGTATAAAGGCAAAATTCCAGAGGAAGCAATGCAAAGTGAATTGTGGAAATATGGTATTTCGGGCGATTTGCCAATCTTATTGGTAAAAGTAAAAGAGGTTACCGACAGTTATGTGGTAAGGGATTGTCTAAAAGCATTCGAATATTTTAGAGTAAAAAATATAAAAATAGATTTGGTAATTATCAATGAAGAAAAGAAAACTTATGAAAATTATGTACAAGAGGAAATTCAAAATGCTATTTTAGATAGTAATCTAAGCTATTTGCAAAATAGAAGCGGAGGAATTTTTGTACTAAGCAATTTGGAAAAAGAAGCAAAGAGAGCAATTGAATATCGTGCAAATTTGCTGATTAATGCTCATTTAGGAAGTATTGAAAGGCAACTAAAAGACTATGAAGAAGAATATTTGGAAAAACAAAAAGAAATAGGAGAAGAAGCACAAAATCCTACCATAGTTCCAGAAGAAACGGAAAGAAAATTACAGGAAGCAGACAATTTAAAATATGATAATGAATATGGAGGATTTTCAGAAGAGGGAACAGAATATCAAATACGAGTAGGCAAAGAAAGAAAGCTTCCTACGGTGTGGTCGAATGTGATGGCAAATGAAACTTTTGGAACTGTCGTAACAGAGGGAATGGGAGGCTACACCTGGTACAAAAATAGTAGACTAAACAGGCTTACTGCATGGAACAACAGCCAAGTAACCGATGTCCCTTCTGAAATTTTGTATTTAGAAGATTTAGAAACCAAAAAAGTGTGGTCTTTAGGAAGTAGTCCTGCTCCCGATAACAACGATTATGAGGTTACTTATGGATGGGGCTATAGCAAGTATTGTCACAGTAGTAATGGCATCAAACAAGAACTAAAAATTTTCATTCCAAAGGAAGAAAATTGCAAAGTACAGCTATTGCATTTGGAAAATAAAGTGGCAAAACGAAAAGAAATAAAACTAGTTTATTATATGAAGCCAGTTTTAGATGAAGACGAAATAAAATCCAATGGATACTTGGATTTACAGTTTAAAGAAAATGCAAATCTACTTCTATTACAAAACCAAGCAAAAGAGCAGGAACATCGAACTATTTTGGCAATAGGCTGTAGTGAAAAGATTTTATCCTATACGGGAAGTAAATCCTTTTTCTTAGGAAAAGGAACGCTAAAGAATCCAGATGGTATGCACAAATTGGAATTAGACCGTGAAAACAGTTTGGGAAAAGACGAAGCCATTGCCATTGAGATGAAAATTAGTTTAGAAGCCTTTGAAAGAAAAGATATTGTGATTACTTTAGGAGCAGATGAGAACCTTTTAAACCTACAAGATACGGCGTATAAATATAGCAATAGTAACAATGCGATAAGCGAATACGAGGCTACTAAACGCTATTGGAAAGAATTGCTGGGAAATATTAAGGTAGAAACACCAGTAGAATCGATGAATATTTTGCTAAATGGCTGGCTGTTATATCAAACATTATGCTCTCGTCTATTTGCTAGAAGCGGTTACTACCAATCGGGAGGAGCATTTGGCTTTCGTGACCAATTACAAGATTGCATTGGGCTAAAATACATTTCGCCAGAAATTTTGAAAAAGCAAATTTTAAAGCACAGTAAGCATCAATTTATGGAGGGAGACGTGGAACATTGGTGGCATGAAGAAACCTCAAGAGGCATTCGAACCAGATTCTCAGACGACTTGTTGTGGCTTCCTTACATGGTAGCAGAGTATATTTCCTTTACAGGAGATAGAAGCGTTTTAGACGAAGAAACCGAATATCGAAAAGGAGCTATCTTAGCAGAGGGAGAAGACGAAAGATATGATTTTTATCCTGCTACAGAGGAAAAAGAAAGCATTTATCAGCATTGTATTCGTGCTATTGAAAAATCATTAAACTTTGGAGAAAATGGTCTTCCGAAAATAGGCTCTGGAGACTGGAATGATGGCTTTAGCACCGTAGGAAATAAAGGAAGAGGAGAAAGTGTATGGCTAGGATTTTTCCAATATACGGTGCTAGACAAGTTCTCGAAAATTTGTGAAGAAAAAGCAGAACCAGAAAGAACAAAAAGGTACAGAAGCATTATGGAAAATTTACGAAAAGCACTAAACACAAATGGATGGGATGGCAGATGGTATAAAAGAGCATTCATGGATGATGGAAATGTACTAGGAAGTATCCAGAATGAAGAATGCAGAATTGATAGTATTGCACAAAGCTGGGCAACCATTTCGGGAGCAGGAGACAATGACAAAAAATATATTTCAATGAATAGTTTAGAAAATCATCTGGTAGACAAAGAAGCGGGAATTATTAAATTACTTGACCCACCATTCGAAAAAAGTAAATTAGAACCTGGCTATATTAAGTCCTATATCCCTGGAACCAGAGAAAATGGAGGGCAATATACACATGAGTGTTGTTGTTAACACCAGTTTTTGAAAAATATTGATACTCTTAAAAATACATATTGTTATTAATTTTGTATCAAAAGTATTTAAAAACACACCTTATTGATACAAAATTAGTGATAAAAATCAAAATAATACAACAAATTTTAAAAAATGTGAAACAAA
>CALXKT010000034.1 GCA_944388985.1 uncultured Clostridia bacterium
TTTTCTTCTGCTTTTTTTACTGCTTCTCTCTCATCCCAGAAATAGCGTTCTCCTTTTATTTCTTGGTATTGCTCATGTCCTTTTCCAATAAGCAGTATCATGTCTCCCTCTTGTGCATTTTTCATCGCATATTCAATTGCTTCTTGTCTGTCATCAATGGTAATGTATTTTCCATTGCTTCTATTTAGTCCAATAATGATATCGTTGTTAATCGATTCTAATTCTTCGAAACGAGGGTTGTCCTCTGTTAGAATTGTTAGACCTGCATATTTTCCAGAGATTTCTCCCATGTCATATCTTCTTGATTTTGCACGGTTTCCGCCTCCGCCAAAGATGCAAACAATTCTCTTTGGCTTGTATTCCATAATTGTTTCCATTAAGTTTGTCATTTCATCTTCGTTATGTGCGTAATCTACAATTAGTTTATATTTTTCATTGGAGCTAACTAGTTCCATTCTTCCTTTTACAGATACTTTGCTTAGTGCTTTTTTCATTGGCTCTATGCTTATTCCTAGTTCATTTGCAATTGTAATTGCACATAAAGCATTGTATACGGAAAATCTACCTGGAATCGATATTTCAAATTTATCATTAATTTTTCCTGTTACGTCAAATCCCATTCCTAGGAAATCATTTCGCATAATAAATGCAACATTACTTGCTTTCATGTCTGCTTTTTCTGCATTTACACCAAATGTAATGATATCGCATGTATGGTTTTTCGTGACATTTTCCCAGTTTTTATCGTCTATATTAATAATTCCCTTTTTACATTTTTGGAATAATAGACTCTTGCAATACATATATTCTTCAAAATTTTCGTGTTCATTTGGTCCTATATGTTCATTTGAAATATTGGTAAACACACCATAATCAAAGGTAAATCCGTCTACTCTATTCATTTTTAGACCTTGTGAAGACACTTCCATAATAGCATATTTGCATCCTGTTTCTACCATTTGGTCAAAGAATTTTTGTACATCGTAGTTGTCTGGTGTTGTGTTATGAAGCTCGATTTTTTCTTTATCAATAAAAGCACCAATGGTTCCAATTAATCCTACTTTGTTTCCAGCTTCTTCTAATATTTTCTTTAATATTGTGGTAGTTGAAGTTTTTCCAGCGGTTCCTGTTACTCCTATCGTAATAAGTTTTTCTGCTGGATGGTTAAAGTAAGAGGCTGAAATGTATGCCATTGCTTCTCTTGAAGATTTTACTTTAATAACGGTAACATCTTCTGGTATGTCAGTATCTTGCTCTATTACGACTGCTTTCGCACCTTTTTTAATCGCATCTGGAATAAATTTATGAGAGTTAGAAGTTGTACCTACTTTTGCAATGTACAAATCATTTTCTTCTACTTTTCTCGAATCGTCTTTTACATCTGCTATATCTACATCTAAGCTTCCTTTTACAAGCTCATATTCCACATTTTCTAACAAAGCGCTTAATTTTTTTACTCTGTTTGCTTTTTTATGAATAATATTGTCCACATCAATTTCAGATTCAAACACAGTATGAGATGGTCCTTTCATAAACATATTGCCACTTGCTTCGTCCCAATTAATTTCTAGGATTCCTCCAATTTGATGTACTTGCACTTTTCTATTTGTTCTTCCTGTTAAAACTGCTGCTGTTACTGCAGTACAGCAACCAGTACCACATCCTATTGTTTCTCCTGTTCCTCTTTCCCATTCTCTTATTTTAATGGTATTTCTGTCAATTACTTGTGCAAATGTTACATTGGTTTTATTAAGGAATAAATCGGTTTTATATTCGATTGCTTTTCCGTATCTTTCTACATCAAAGTTGTCCACATCGTCGATAAACATAACACAGTGTGGGTTTCCCCAAGATACTGCCGTTATTTTAAATATTTTATCTAGTATGGTTACTTCTTGCTCTATAAATTCTGGTAACGTAGTATTTACTGGTATTTTTCTGGTATCTAACACAGGTGCTCCAATATTTGCTTCTATGTTAACCGCTTTTCCGTCTTCCACGGTTAGCTTAACATGTTGAATTCCGCCCAAAGTCTCAATGGTAAGTTCCGTTTTGTCCGTCATTTTGTGGTCATACACATATTTACTTAAAGACCTAAGTGCATTTCCGCACATTTCTCCTTCGGTTCCATCTGGGTTAAACATTCTCATTCTAAAATCTGCCACATCGGAACTGCAGATTAAAACTAATCCATCAGCACCAACGCCAAAATGTCTATTGCTAATGTATTTTGCTAGTTCATTTACATTATCTATTTTTTGATTGATGGCATCTATATAAACATAGTCATTGCCATAAGCTTGCATTTTTGTGAATCTTGTCATCTACGCTACCTCCTATAATTCTATTTTTAAATCTCCCTTTTTATCTTTTTTTGTTTTGTCCTCTATTTCTATTTTTACATCGTCCATTGCATTATCGGCTTGTACCATTTGTTGTTGTATCATCTGTCCTTGTAATACACTATTTTGTACTTGTTTTAAAAGCTCGTTATTGTCGAATTGCATGTAGACTTGTCCATGGCTATTTTCTTCCATGTTTACTGGATGAAATTTTTCTTCTCTTTGAGCAGGAATTTCTATTTGGCTACTTACTGTCGCTCCTCCATTCATTGCTTGGTCCAAATCTGCAATAATATCATCTGCGTCTTCAATACCAACAGATAGACGAAGTAATGTATCGGTAATACCTAATGCTTCTCTTACCTCTTCTAGAATTTCCGTATGTGTTCTACTTACAGGGTGCGTAATTAAACTTTCTACTCCACCTAAACTTTCCGCAAAAATAATTAACTTTAATCTGGATAAAATATCATTTACCGTTTTTGTGCTATCCACTCTAAAAGATATCATTCCTCCAAAACCGGTGGTTTGTTTTTTGGTTACTTCATAATCTTTGTGGTCTTCAAAACCAACATAATATACCTTTTCTACTTTCGGTTGGTTTCGTAACCAATTTGCCACTTTCATTGCATTTTGTGCATGTCTTTCCATTCTTAATGCCAAAGTTTTAATTCCTCTTAGCATAATCCATGAGTCCATTGGACCAAGGCCTGCACCATAAATATACATTTTAATTTCTAGAATTTCACCAATTTTGCTATCTTTCACTACCACAATTCCTGCTAGTACGTCATTATGACCTGCTAGATATTTGGTTCCACTGTGAACCACAATATCTGCACCTAGGGTAAGTGGTCTTTGGAAATATGGTGTTAGGAATGTATTATCCACTACCACTAATGCTCCGATATCATGGCCAATTTTGGCTATTTTTTCAATGTCTGCCACTTTCATCATTGGGTTGGTTGGTGTTTCTACGAAAATCATTTTTGTGTTTTTCTTAATCGTTCTTTTTAATAGGTCTAAATCGGATAAATCAATGCTGTCATGCTCAATGCCATATACTTCTAATACTTCATTTACTTCTCTGAATGTTCCTCCATAAATGTCATCTGACATAATTAGGTGGTCTCCTGGTTTTAACAAAGAAAATACTAATGTAATGGCTGCCATTCCAGAGTTTACAGCAAAAGCTCTTGTTCCTTCCTCTAAAATGGTCATGGTTTTTTCTAGCTCTTCTCTTGTTGGGTTAATGCATCTTGCGTAATTGTATGGTTCTTGCTTGTCTACTGAATGATGTTCAAATGTCGCAGTTTGATAAATTGGAAAGCTTAATGCTCCTGTTACTGGGTCTACTCCTAAAGCGCCATGCACAACCTTTGATGCTAGTTTTAAATTTTCCTTTCTGTTAAAATTTTTGTAATCTTTTGAATCTTTCATGTTTCTACCTTCTTCTTGAGGTTCTGCCTCACATTTATTATCACAGTACATTCTTAATTAAGAATATAAGCCTGTTGGTTTAAACACGTTATTATTATACACTATTTTTTCCAATTAGTACAGTTTTTTGGAATTTTTTTTGAACTTATAGCTGTTTTTTAGGTACGGCAAAAAAAACGGGCAAGTAAACTTGCCCGCTTGCATGCTCTGCAAAAATTCAGATGCAAAGCATGAACCGCTTTCTCTCCAGGATTCTTCCCTTGGGAGTTTTCCAGATGTATCGTTCCGAGGTTTCCACCTCTGCGCCACCATTTGCATAGTTAAGCGTCTTATGACACATGCTGTTGTCAGGATGGAAAGTTCCCACCAAAGTGGTAATACCTTCCGCCTTCAGAGCTTCTACGCACAGACGCAACGCCTGGCGTGCGTAGCCTTGCCCCCAAAGTTCAGGGCGCACGACCATCGCATTAAGGGTGGCAACTCCTTCTCTCGGAGTGTCCAGCAGTAACCAATCGTACTGCTGATAGTTGTCGTCCCGCAAGACGGAAATTGCAGCCACCGGAATCTGGTCACCTTTGCGGTAGGCCAAAAGCAGATAGTTGCCGTCTTTGGTAGAGCGCTTCGTTCCTTCGGGAGTCATACCCCCGAAGTGATCGCCCTTTCCTTCGGACATTAACTTCCGAAGGGCCCGGTAGAAGAGGTCATAGGCCTCTTCCCACTGTTCTTCAGTTGCCTTCACTAGTTCGAGCATTGCCATGATGTCTTCCTCCTTAAAAGAATTCGGTTATATTTTTATGTACCTTACGGTTACATAATTATTATAGCATAATCTGTGTTTTTTTGCAAATTACATTACATAGAACAATATACAGAAAAATTGTAGTAAACTTCCTAGCAAAATAAACAAATGAAAAATAGAGTGCATCCACTTATGTTTTTTGCCAAGTCCGTATAAAATGGCTCCAATAGTATAGGCAAGGCCACCCGCTACTAAGAGGATTAGCCCCGGTAGAGGCAGTAATATTGGAAGCAGATTTACTTTAAAAATAATTGCCCAGCCCATGCCTAGGTAGCATATCATCGAGAACTTTTTGAATTTCTTTAGGTCGATAGCGTTTAGCACAATTCCTATAATTGCCATTGCCCAAATAATGCCGAAAATAGTCCATCCTGTAGCAGTATCATATTCTCTTAAAGTACACAATGCAAAGGGAGTGTACGAGCCTGCTATCAAAAGGAAAATAGTACAATGGTCTAGCACTTGCATTACTTTTTTGCCTTTACATCTTGGGCTTAGTCCATGATATACACTAGACATAGTATACAAAAGTAACATCGTGGTTCCATAAATTGCTCCGCTTACTACTCCATATCCATTTCCATGAGTTGTAGCTGCTACCACGCATAGTACAATTGCTACAACACCTAACACTGCTCCTACAATGTGAGAGGTCATGTTAAAAACCTCTTCCCCTTTTGTATAATTTGGTAATACTCTGTCTTTTAGTTTTGTTCTTGTCATTTAAACCTCTCTTTCTTCTCTTGGACTGAAAGGACACTCCTAAATGTTTAAGTTCTTGAACAGATAGGAGTGTCCCAAACGTTCAAGTTCTTGAACAAATAGGAGTGTCCCTTCTGTCCAAGGTTAGCTAATTAGCTTGTCGATGGAATCTTTTCGCATTTGTTTAATAATATTACAACTATTGTTTAGTTTTGCTTGTTCTTCCTCGTTTAATTCTAAGTTTAGAATTTCTCTAACACCTTTTGCATTGATGATGGCAGGAACGCCAATGTAGATATCGTCTTGTCCATATTCTCCTTTTTCTAGGTAAGTGGATACGGTAAGTATGGCATTTTCGTTATCTAGCACAGCTCTTACAATTCTATTTAATGCCATACCAATTCCATAGTAAGTTGCTTTTTTCTTTTCAATAATTTCGTAAGCTGCGTCTACAACCCCCTTATGGATTTTGTCTAAGTCGGTTATTGGGTGGTGATTATCTTTCATTACATCGATTACACTTTTGCATCCAATGTAAGCATGATGCCATGGCACAAAAGAAGAATCCCCATGTTCTCCCATTATATAGGCATGAATGTTTTTGCTGGATATTTTAAAATAATCTGCTAGCAAATATCTTAATCTTGCTGTATCTAGCACAGTTCCCGAACCAATTACTTGATTTTTAGGAAGCCCAGATACTTTCGCTACAACATAGGTCATTAAATCAACTGGATTGCTTGCTACAATAATAATGCCATCAAAACCACTGGCCATAATTTGTTCTGTGACACTTTTCATGATTTTGGTGTTTACTTCGGCAAGTTCTAATCTTGTTTGTCCCGGTTTTTGTGCAGCTCCTGCTGTAATAACCACAATTTGAGCATCTTTACAGTCACTGTAATCGCCTGCTTTTATTACCATCTTTTGAGGCGCATAGGGAAGCCCATGCGATAAGTCCATTTCTTCTCCTTTGGTTTTTTCTTTATCTAAATCTACTAATACTAGTTCATTGATTCCACCTCTATTTAGCATGGAATACGCCATGCTCATTCCTACAAAGCCTGCTCCTACTAAAACAATTTTGCCTTTTTTCATGTTATCAAATCCTTTCTCTTTTTTCCTTTATTCTGTTGTTTAATCTTTGCTAACTTTACAATGTTTTTGTCACTGTTTATTTTATATTATTATAGCTACTTTTTCAATAAATTAAACTAAAATTTATTATTTTGGTCACTGGATGTTACAAAAAAATAAAATTGTATATAGTATTTTACATTAATGTATGATATACTTAATAACAAGGAGGTGCTTTTTATGTCTGAAAAAATCTATACAATAGAAGAACTAAAAGAAATTATTCAAGAAATTTTAAAAAATTTCTCGGTAAAAAAAGCTATCTTATTTGGTTCCTATGCTAAAAATACACCTACAAGCAAGAGCGATATTGATTTAGTAATCGATAGCGATGGTACACTATTAAACATATATTTTTATGGTTTATTAGAGGAGTTAGTTCAAAAATTACAAAAAAATATAGATTTATTTGAAATTTCTGAAATACAAAAAGGCAGCCAAATTTATAAAGACATACAAAGTGAGGGTGTGGTTATCTATGAGAAGTAAAGATAGAAAAACTACAAGATATTATCCTAAATGATTCTGAAAATATCTTCTAATGAAACACAGGAATAGATTTAAATCTATCCCTGTGTTTCATTGTTTTTAGTTATTTCATTATATTTGACTACATTTTATCTTTTAGGAGTGTCCCTTTTATCCAAATACTTTTATTTCCTCATTTTCAGCTACAATTTTTGCTTTTTTGTGAGGTAAAATTTTGCCATCAAGTATTGCTTCTGCAATTTTGTCTTCTACATTGCTTTGGATTGCTCTTTTTAATGGACGTGCTCCATAGTTAACATCTACGCCTTTTTTCGCAACTAAGTCTTTTACAGAGGCATCTATTTCCACATTGTATTCTTGCTGTTTTAATCTGTTTTGTACTTGCTTTAGCATAATCTCAATAATCTGGCCAATATCTTCATCTGTAAGTTTGTGGAATACAATAATATCATCAATACGGTTGATAAATTCTGGCCTAAATTGTTTTTTTAGTTCTGCCATTACATCTTTTTTGATGTTTTCATATTCCTTTTCTTGAGATTCTTTGTTATCCGTAGATTGACTAAATCCAAGCACATTTTTGTCGGTAATCATTCGTGCGCCAACGTTAGAAGTCATAATGATAACAGTGTTTTTAAAGTTTACGGTTCTTCCCTGTGCATCGGTAAGTCTTCCGTCATCTAATATTTGAAGTAACATATTCATGACATCTGGATGAGCTTTTTCAATTTCGTCAAATAGAATAACAGAATATGGTTTTCTTCTTATTTTTTCGGTTAATTGACCACCCTCGTCATAGCCTACATATCCTGGAGGTGAACCAATAAGTTTAGCAACAGAGTGTGGTTCCATGTATTCGGACATATCTACTCTTATCATTGCTTCTTCGTTTCCGAAAAGGGCTTCTGCTAAAGCTTTGGAAAGTTCGGTTTTTCCAACACCTGTTGGGCCTAGGAATAAGAAAGAACCAATTGGTCTGTTAGGGTCTTTTAGTCCAACCCTACCTCTACGAATGGCCTTACTTACCGCTTCTACTGCTTCATTTTGTCCAATTACTCTTTTATGTAGTGTTTCTTCAAGATGTTTTAATTTCTCATTTTCATCTTGGGTAATTTTTTTCACTGGAATTCCTGTCCAGCTAGCAATTACTTCCGCGATATCTTCCTCTGTTAGGCTCAAAACGTTTTTGCTATTCTTGCTTTGCCATTTTTTCTTTTCTTTTTCTAATTTATCTTTTTGCTCATTTTCTTTATCTCTTAGAGTAGCTGCCTTTTCGAAATCTTGCACACGAATTGCTTCTTCCTTTTCTTTATCTAAGGAAGCAATTTTTTCTTCTATTTCTTTTAGGCTGTCTGGCATGGTGTAGGTTCTCATTTTCACTCTGGAAGCTGCCTCATCCATTAGGTCTATGGCTTTATCTGGCAAATATCTGTCGTTGATATATCTTATCGACAAATCAACAGCTGCTTTTATTGCTTCCTCTGTAATTTTTACATTGTGATGTGCTTCGTATTTATCTCTTAGTCCTTCCAAAATTTTAATAGTTTCTTCTTCTGTTGGCTCGCCAACAGTTACAGGGCTAAATCTTCTTTCCAATGCACTATCTTTTTCGATGTATTTGCGGTATTCATTTAAGGTTGTAGCACCTACTACTTGTACTTCTCCTCTTGCAAGAAGTGGTTTTAAAATATTTGCTGCGTCTACAGCACCCTCTGCGGAACCTGCTCCTACAATAGTGTGGATTTCATCAATGAAAAGAATGACATCTCCAGCCTTTTTTACTTCTGCTAAACATTTTTTAATTCTTTCCTCAAAATCTCCTCTATATTTAGCGCCGGCAACCATTCCAGAAATATCAAGGCTTACCACTCTTTTATTTTTTAGCATTTCTGGCACATCGTCTGCTACAATTTTTTCTGCCAACCCCTCTACTACCGCAGTTTTACCAACACCTGGCTCACCAATTAAACAAGGGTTATTTTTTGTTCTTCTCGAAAGAATTTGGGTTACCCTGTCGATTTCATTTTTTCTACCAATAACAGGGTCCAATTTTCCCTCTCTTGCTTGCTTCGTTAAGTCTGCTCCGAACTGATTTAGGGTTGGGGTAGAATTATAACTTCCAGCATTTTTTTCGTTTGCCTGTCTTGCTGAGTCTGCATCTATTCCATCTTCATTAATCACTTTGGCAATTTCGTTGTATAGCTTACGTGGGTCTAGATTTAAGTCCATCATAATTCTTACTGCAACGCTATCTCCCTCACACATAATTCCTATTAAAAGGTGCTCTGTTCCAATAAATTCCGAGCCTAGTTTACGTGCTTCAATAAAAGCATTTTCAATAACTCTTTTGCTTCTAGGAGTAAAACCTAAAGACTCTTCTTGCTCCAAAGGCTCTCCTGTGCCAATAAGCATTTCAATTTCTTGCAAAATCTCATCTGCTGTTACATTTTGGTTTTCTAGCACTTTACTAGCAACGCCTGTACCTTCTTTTGCTAGGCCATACAAAAGATGCTCTGTACCGATGTAGTTATGGCCAAGTTCTAATGATACTTCATTTGCTATTTCTAGCGCTTTTTCCGCTCTATTTGTAAATTTATACATCATATTAATCACTCTCCTTTTTGTACCAAATCTATTTTTTATTCAGCAACTATCTGCTTTATTACTTCTGCTCTTTTGATTTCTCTTTCATAGCCATCTAAAGTTTTGCCTACGTATTTTTGCAAATTACCTGTTTTCGTATATAATTCTAGTTTCTTTATCTTTCCATCATCTAGCTCTTTTATAATGCCTAGGTCGGTTCCTAGTTTTACTTCTGATAATAGTTCTCTACATTCTTCTGCTGAAATTTTTCTAGCATATGTAAGCGTTCCAAAGGCTCTATAAACTCTATCTTCAATTTCTAATTGATTTTTGGTTAGCATTTTTCTTGCTGTTCTTTCTTGCTCTATTATTTTTTCGGTAATATTCTTTACATTTGCTATTATTTCTTTTTCAGTAATTCCAAGTGTTTGGTTGTTCGAAATTTGGTATAGGTCGCCTTGGTTTTGTGTACCTTCTCCATAAATTCCTTTTACACTCATTCCAAAATTGGTTACTACTCTTAATACTTTTGCTAAGTTTCCGGTAATTGTTAGTGCTGGTAAATGCACAATAACAGAAGCTCGCATACCAGTACCTAAATCAATCGGAGACGCTGTTAAGTAACCAAATTTTTCGCTATAGGAGTAATCTAACATTTCTCCTAATTTTTCGTCTATTTCCACTATTAGGTTCATTAAATTTTCTAATTCTTGTCCACTGCTAAATACCTGCAATTTAATATGGTCTTCTTCATTTAGCATAATGCAAATATTTTCTTCCTCATTTAATAGTATTGCTTTTTTGCCTTTACTCTCCATTACAAATTCTGGACTAATAAGATGTTTTTCTACTAAACTTAATTTGGTAACATCGTCTATATCTTCTAAATTAATATATTTTAGTCCATATCCTAGACTAGGTACCATTTCTTTTACTTGTGCTAGTATTTTTTCTTGCTCCTCTTTAGAGCATTTGTTTAAAAAGCGAAACCCTTGTAAATCTCTTACTAACCTTACTCGGGAACTTATTACCACATCAGAATCTTTTCCATTTTGTAAATACCAATTTGCCATTTACTTTCCTCCATTCTTTTCTTCAGCTTTTATCTCGTCACGGATTTTTGCTGCATCTTCGTATCTTTCTTCTTTTACAGCTTTTTGCAAATCTTTTTGTAGTTTGTCTAGTTTATTCTCCTTGCTTGTTTCTTTGCTAACATTCTTTGTTGCCTTTGTATTGGTAGCAAATTCATTTTCTTCGTTTTCGTTATTGGATGCTATTTTTCTATAGCCTCTTCCTGTATGTCTACTAGCTCCTTGTAAGTTTTTAAGTATTGGTGTAATTCTGTCTTCGAATATGTCATAACAACTGCCACATCCAAATTCTCCGCTATTTACAAAATCATCAAAAGTTGTTCCGC
This sequence comes from uncultured Clostridia bacterium, assembly GCA_944388985.1. Taxonomy (GTDB): domain Bacteria; phylum Bacillota; class Clostridia; order TANB77; family CAG-508; genus CALXVA01. Next base: position 10,910 of record CALXKT010000034.1, read on the forward strand.
ATTTTTTGCATTGTAAAGTTTGTGTTCCCATAAAGCTTGGCAACAAATTGTCGCTATAGTCGTTAAAGAAATCGCTTAAGAAACTAGAAAAATTAATTGGCATGTTAAAGCTCATATCTTTTAATCCTAGCTCTTTTGCGCAGTTATCGCAAAGGTTCATCTCCTTTTTTACACCATTTATCACTTGTGTATAATGAAAAGTCACTTCGTTTTTTCCACAATTTTGACACTTCATAATAAAACCTCCTATCTAATCTTCTACTAAATTAATTAGCATGTTTTTTAAAATTCTTGCTCTTAATTCATCCTTGATATCTTGAGGAACTGTCAGCACATTGTCGCTTGTTGCTACTTTTAGCAGTTTTGCCTCTTTTTCTGTTATCACATTGTAGGATAGAAAATTGCTTAAAAAAATGTCCACTTCCTGCGATGTTAGTTTTTCTCCTATGCTCGTTATGGTATGCATTAAATAATTGCTTTTCGTAGTGTTTATTTTTCGAATGCTGATGTGTCCTCCTCCACCTCTTTTGCTTTCTACATAATAGCCTTGCGATGGTTTAAACCTAGTTGCAATTACGTAGTTAATCTGAGATGGAACGCAATTAAAATGCTCTGCTAAGTCGTTTCTTTGTATTTCAATATAGTCGTCGTCATTAAATAGTTCTTTTATAAATTCTTCTATCATGTCTGACATTCTCACTTCCATTCTTATGTCATTTTATTTTACTTTTTTTATGTGCTTATTTTGTGTTCGTTTTGTTAATTTTTTAATGCATCTATGCTTTTCTAGCATTTAATCTTTCTTGTTTTTGCTTTGTTGACTTTGACTTTCTTTGACCTACAATATATATTATACTCCGGTTTTAAAAAATGTCAATAGTTTTTTGAAAAGTTTTTATTAAAGCAAAAATTTTATATTTGGTAATTTTATACAAAGTAAAGAATTGGTAGAACATACAAATGATACTATACGAAAAGTCAAATAAACTCAATATTATTTATCTCTATTTTTCCATTACTATCTAAGGATCCCTCAAAAAAAGCATTACCACCTACTCTTATCTCTCTATATAGTAAATCTGCCATTTCGTCATATCCATAAATTTCTGTAATACTGTTATTCTGTAGTTTAATATAGCATCTTGCAATTGCTATGTGTTTATATTTCTCATTATTTTCGTCAATTTTAAATCTATCATAAATAAATTTATACTCTATATCTGATATAACTTTTCCTATTAAAAATACATTATTCATTCTTCCAAATTCCTACTTTTAAAATTTATTTAATGTTTTAAATATAATTACTTGCACTTAAAATTTTTACAATAAATTATTAATTTAAGAGCATAAGCTACATATATTCAATAACATGTATCTACTAATACATAGCTTATTGATACATATTTACCTGTTTTATTAATCACAGGAAGGAATAAATCCCTTTAATATCTAATACTTCACTGTATTTATTCCGTAAAATAAATAATCTCGAATAATATTAGAGCTGGCCTGCTGGAATTGTTACTGTTGCTGTTGTACGGATTGTTGTTGTTGCGGTTAGAAGCCGGATTGTTAGAACCGGAATTGTTGTAGTTACCGCCTCGATTAACACGATTGTTAGTGTTGTTCGCCTTTCTGATTTATCCCTATTTTTTAGTTGTAATTTTTTTGCTCTATTATTGTTATGTAATTTTTTCATATTATATTAAGTATTATCAAATTATATAGCATACATATTTTTTGCTTTAATTACACCTCAAATAGCTTTTCTGTCAAGTTCTTTACACTTGCATATTTTATATAGCCCAAATGTCCACACAAATATTTTTTAGCTTCTTTGCTGTCTATTTCTCCTATTAGTATTTTATACCTTAATTCTTTTACCTTTTTCTTTAGTTTTCTTTTGCCTCTGTCACGTATCTTTAGCCTATATGGTTTTATTTTGTATCCACAAAAGTTTACTCCTTGACTATTTTTAAATATTTGTGTTTTTTCGTTTAGTTCTAACTCCAATTCATCTGCTAAAAATTTTTTTATTTTTTCTAAAGCATGTTTTGCTTCCTCTTTTGTTCTAAACATGCATAAGCTGTCATCTAAATATCGAAAATAGTACTTACAATGTAAATTATGCTTTACATATTGGTCTACTTCATTCAAGTAAATATTTGCAAACATTTGAGAAGTATAATTTCCTATATTATGCAAAACTTTGCATAATATAGGTTATAGCAATTAAAATATTATAGAAAGTATTATGTAGAAATGCTT
>CALXKT010000035.1 GCA_944388985.1 uncultured Clostridia bacterium
TCATAGATGCCAATAGACCATATCTCTCCAAAACTATGCCCTGCCATCCCTACAGAGTAGGATTCGTCAAACCATGTATTGGAATGAAATACAGATAAGCTTATGAATACTATTCCTATTACAATAATTAGTATGTGCAATACTAACATTTTATTTTGTTTCAATTTTTCCATCATTTTCCCCCTTTAGTGGAATTTTGGGACAGCCCTTTTTCTCTTACTTTTGTCCCCTCTTGTAACATTCCATTTATCTTCTTATTCGTTATGTTGTTATTTTTTCACCCCATTATTATAGCATGGTCACAATAAAAAGTCATTAAATATTTTAAATTTTTGTTGAAAAGGCAAAAACTTGGACAATTAGGAGTGTCCCTTTTGTCCACAAAAAAATAGGAAAAGAGGACTTTCCCTTTTCCCGTTTCTATGCAAATCCTATGCAACATCTTTAATTTTAATATTTCTAACATGTTCAATTTTATCCCAACTAGTGTCTCGTTTAAATAAACACTTAAAGTTGATGAGTAGCCATGAACCTAAGAATAGTGGATAGCAAAGCAATCCCTTAATCATTGGTCTAATAGGCTTTTTGTCCAATATCATAATAAGTAATGCCGTAAATATTGGTAATAAAAAGGTTGGTATTAAATAACGTAAGCAGTTTATTAGTAAATCTACCACTGTCATTCCATTTGCTGCAAAAATAATAAAGTTGATTAATAATAATACTAAGGTAAGTACAAACATTGGTATACTTCCTAAAATATATAAAAGTCCGTCAAAATTCATTAGCGTTTTATTATCTTTTACTGCAACGGCAAGTGGCTTGGTATACTCATTCATACATTGAATATGCCCTACAGTCCACCTTGTTCTTTGTTGCCACGATTGTTTAAATCCTACTGGTTGCTCATCATATACAATAGCATCAGTTGCCCATCCAAGCCTTTTTCCAGTAATAATTCGCTTTAGAGAGAACTCAATATCCTCGGTTAGTGTTTTGGTATTCCATCCATCTGGTTTAATAACATCAAACTTTACCATAAAACCAGTACCATTAATTAATGGAGAAAGACCCAAATTATATCTTGCTAAATGATAAAATCTGTTCATGGTCCAATAAAATAATGCATATCCTGCTGAAATCCAGCTATCGGTAGGGTTTTTAATATCACGATACCCTTGTACTACTTCTTCTCCTTGGCATAGCTTTTTATTCATTGCTTTTAAAAAGTTCTTATCCACAATGTTGTCCGCATCAAAAATGCAAAAGGCATCATAATCTGCATCTTCTTCTATTTTTTTATTTAAGAACCATTGAAGCGCATGACCTTTTGTTTTATGCTCCTCATCAAATCTTTCTAATACAATAGCACCTGCATTTTTAGCAATTTCAGCTGTTCTATCTGTACAATTGTCCGCAATAACATAAATGTCATAATGGTCCTTTGGATAATCTTGATGTTTCAAACTATCAATTAAAGCCTCAATAACATTTTCCTCATTATGTGCAGGGATAATTGCCATAAACTTATTAACTTTTTCCTCTAAAATTGGTTTGTCTTTTAATTTTACTAAAGAACAAATACTAATAATTAATTGATATACCCAAAAAATTGTCAAAATCCATACAAGTGCCTGTTGTATCATATATAAATATTCCATTTCATTTCTCCTTTTCCTATCTATATAATATTATGCACTTTATTTATGTTTGTATTACTTTTTCTTTTTCTGTTAATTTCATACATTATATATTATACTATTATATTACAAATTTTGCAACTTTTTTTCAAAAATGAGTATGAATACTTTGACACAATCACTGTATTAAGTTAACTTTTGAAAAGTTTTCAATCCTAAAAAAGATATAATAGAAGTGTGTGAACTGTAGTGGTTAAAAAAGGACCTGTACCAAAATTGGAAAGAATTAGAGAAAAAGACCTGTCCCTAATTTGGAAAAAAGTAGAGAAAAAGGCCTGTCCCCAAATTACACCTCACTCAAACATTGTGCCTGCTTCTACTTTGTTGCCTCTTAAGAAATCGCCAATGTTCATTCTTTTTGCATTTTCGCCTTGTATTTCTAGCACTTTAATTATTCCCTCTTTTGCCTTAATATATAAACCTTTTCTAGGTTCCGAAAATAATACGGTTCCTGGTTCTATTTTAGGCATTCTATATGCATATTCTGCTAATTCTGGATATTCTTGCTTTAACTCTTCTTCAGATAGCACTTGTACTTTCCAAAATTTTATTTTCTTTCCATTTAAAAAGCTATAAGCTCCCATGATTGGGTTTAGTCCTCTTACAAGATTTTTTATTTCGTTGGCAGTTTTGTTTTCCCAATCAATTTTTGCCATTTCTTTTTGTAGCATTGGTGCTAAAGTAAAATCTTCTCCTTGTTTTTCTCTTGGTGCTTTTCCTTGTTCTACTAATCCCAATGTTTTTACTAACAAATTTGCTCCTATTTTCGAGAGTCTATCCCACAATTCTCCTGTGGTCTCATTCTCTCCAATGGCGGTTTCTTCTTTCAAAATCATGTCTCCCGTGTCCATGCCTACATCCATGTACATTGTGGTTATTCCAGTGTTACTATCTCCATTTAGCACTGCCCATTGAATTGGTGCTGCTCCTCTATATTTTGGCAGAAGCGATCCATGTACATTAATGCATCCTAATCGTGGTATGTCTAATAATTCTTTTGGCAAAATTTTTCCATAAGCCACAACACAGATGACATCTGGGTTAATGTTTTTTATTTCTTCTATAAATTCCGGATTATTTCTTACTTTTTGCGGTTGAAATATCTTTAAGTTTTTTTCTAAGGCATACTCCTTTACAGGAGAAGCTACTAATTTCATACCTCTCCCTTTGGGTTTATCCATATTAGTAACAACTGCTTCTATTTTGTGTCCCGCTTCGTATACACTTTTTAAAGACTCTGCCGCAAAATCTGGCGTTCCCATAAAAACAATTCGTAACATTCTTTTCCTCGCTCCCTTTATTTACTTTCCTCTGGCTCCACATATTCTAATGTTCCCGGCAACATGTTGTCAACAAACAATATTCCTTCTAAGTGGTCTACCTCATGGCTTAGTGCTTGTGCTAATAAGCCTTTTGCTTTTATTTTCACTTTTTTGCCGTTCTCATCTAAAGCCTCTACCACTACTTCTTCTGGTCGTACCATTTTCGCATATTGGTTAGGAAAGCTTAGGCATCCCTCTTCTACTTCTTGCTCTCCTTTAGCTTTTGTAATAACAGGGTTCACTAATTTTAAAGGTGGATTTCCATCATACAAATCAATGACAATGACTCTCTTTAAAATTCCTACTTGCGGTGCTGCAAGCCCTACTCCATTATACTTATGCATTGTTTCCAACATATCATCTAATAGTTCTCGTATTCTGTCATCAACTTCTTCTACGACTCTTGATTTTTTTCTTAAGATTTCATCTCCGTTTAGTCTTATTTCTCGAATTGCCATTTTACCCTCCTTTTTTATTTTTTACAATGTCATCATATTGGTTGGATTAACATCAATTGTTATTCGTGTATTTTTCTTTTTTAAAGCATAATATTGCTCCATGGTATCATTCACTAGCCCAATGATATCTTCTGAAAATTTACATTTTATTAAAATTCTATAGCGATATTTATTTTTTATTCGATCGATTGGTGAAGGAAGTGCTTTATATAGTATGATACCAATGTTTTCTTTTAATACTCTGTTTTTTAAATAAGCATGTATTTTTTCTGCTACTTCCGCTACTTCTTCTGCATTTTCCGAAGAAAAACCTATTAATATTATATCGCAAAATGGCGGATATTTCAATTGTTTTCTTAGCCCAATTTCTGTTTCATAAAATAATTCATAATTTTGCTCCTTGGCACATTCAATACTAAAGTTGTCTGGATTGTAGGTTTGAATAATAACTCTGCCTCTGTCCTTTCCCCTGCCAGCTCTGCCTGCCACCTGTGTTAGAATTTGAAATGTTTTTTCATTGGCTCGAAAATCGTCCATATTTAGACTACCATCTGCTGCAATAACGCCCACCAAAGTGACGTTTGGAAAATCGTGGCCTTTTACCACCATTTGAGTTCCTATCAAAATGTCAATGTTCTCATTTTTGAATTTCGTTAATATTTGTTCATGCGAATTTTTCTTGCTCACCGTATCAATATCCATACGAATGGTCTTAGCTGATGGGAACAATTGCTTTATTTCATATTCTAATTTCTGCGTTCCTGTGCCAAAATAGCGAATTTGCTTGCTTCCGCACTCTGGGCACTCCGTTACCAATTTTTCCTCATAACCACAGTAATGGCATTTGAGCCTATTGGTATTGGAATGATAAGTTAAATTAATATTACAATGCTTACATTTTACAGTATATCCACAATTTCTGCACATGACAAAAGTAGAAAATCCCCTACGATTTAAATACAAAATAGTTTGCTTTTTTTCTTGCAAGTTTTTTTCGATTTCCTCATACAGTCTTGTACTTAACATAGATTTATTGCCTTTGGCAAGTTCTTCCCTTAAATCGATAATTTCAATTTCTGGAAGATGCGCTTCATTTGCTCTTTTTGTAAGTGGTAATAGCATCACTTCTTCTTTTTTTGCTCTGTAATAAGTCTCCATGTCTGGAGTGGCACTTCCTAAAACCAATGGCACATTTGCTTCTTTACAAATGTATCTTGCTATCTCTTTTGCATCATATCTTGGTGCCATTTCAGATTTGTAGGAACTATCGTGTTCTTCATCTATAATTACAATTCCCAGATTTTCTACTGGTGCAAAAATAGCAGAACGAGCACCTATAATAATTTTTGCCTTTCCCTCTTTTATCTTATGCCATTGGTCATACCTTTCCCCAACCGATAACTTACTATGCAGTACCGCAATGGTCTCTTTTCCAAAGCGCGCAATAAAGCGATTTACCGTCTGTGGAGTAAGCGATATTTCTGGTACCAACAAAATACTTGTTTTTTCTTCTTTTAAAGCTTTTTCAATTAATTGCAAATAAATTTCCGTTTTACCAGAGCCAGTAACTCCAAAAATAAGAAACTCTGAAAAAAGCATATCATCCATGGAATCGCTTATTGCACTCCATGCCGCTTGTTGCTGTGCAGTTAAAGGCAACTTCTCTGTTTTAACAATTTCTTTGCCCTCAAACGGATCTCTTTCTACCTTTTTTTCCTCTATTTCTACATACCCATTTTTGCAAAGCGTATTTACTACTGCCCTAGAGGCATCTGCAAACATTTCGATATCTGCTACTAAAGCTTCTTCATTTTCCATTAAAAAACGCAATGCTCGTATTTGCTTATCCGATTTTAATTTTCCATTTTCTATTTCCCATTCAATTTCTTCCGCATCCTTTTTTAAAGAAACAAACTGAATACTTTTTTCTTTCGTTCGATTAGTATTCACTTTGGCAGTTGTTCCTGGCGGAAGCATTAATTTCAAGCAATCCGAAACATTACAAAAATAGCGCTTTGCCATCCATTCCGCAAGTACTATTTTGCTTTCATCTAAATATTTTTCTTGTACTTTTGCAATTTCTTTTACTTTGAATTCTGTGCTTTGCTTTATTCCTATTACAAAACCTTCTTCTAACGCTTTCATTCTTCCAAAAGGCACAAGCACTCTTGCTCCAATAAGTTCTCTTTCTTTTCCCTCATACTCTTCTGGAATTTGATAATCAAAAGCTCTATTTAAATTTTTTACATTACTTTGAATTATAACTTCTGCTATCATTTTTCTCCTCTTTCTGAAACAAGGGGACACACAATTTGTTCCATTTTTGAAACAAGGGGACAGATATAAAATTATTTTGCAAATTTTGTTTATATGTCTGTCCCTTTGTTTCATTTTTGAAACAAATTATGCGTCCCCTTGTTTCAGCAGTCTACTCCGCAAGCCACTTTTCATATTCCGCCTTAATTTTTTCTGCTGCTTCCTCTGGTGTAATATGCGTAGTATCCATTACAAAATCATAATTACTTAAATCTTCTTTATGTACTTGATATAATTTAAAATATCTTTCGTTTTCTAGTCTATATCGTTTTTGCATATCTGCTTTTTGCTCTTCAATGCTAGCAAAATTTTCTGTACTTTTGCGTTTTTCGTCATAAAAAGCTCTTCTTGCAGCCTCATTTATATCAACTGTTAAATATACTTTAAAAGATTCTGGTACCGCATACCAGCCAAGTCTTGCATCAATAATAAAGTGGTCATGCTCTTTTGCATACTCTGCCGCACTTTTTTCTACTTGCAAATCAATTTCCGGATGACTTTTTGCATATTCATTAAAAGTAGTGATATCCATATTTTTTTCTCTAGCAAGTTTTCGAAAATATTCTCCATTTCGATAAATACCATATTGTAACATTTGTGCAAGTACTGTCGAAACAGCTCCTTTTCCACTTGCTAGTTCTCCTGCAATTGAAATAATATGCTTTTTCATGCTATGTTTATCCTTTCTCCTCTTCTTTTTCTATATCGCTTTCCTCTCCGTTTTCTTCTTCTACAATAACCTTACCTTCTGCAATTTCATTTGCAGCAAGTGTTACAGGTGCTTCTTCATCTACTTTTGTAAGCACTTCTGCTCCATCCGCAATTTGTCTTGCTCTTTTAGCAGTTGCAACTACTAATTCAAATCTGTTATCTACTTTTTCTAATAATTCCTTTACGGTTGGTTTTACCATCATTTTAAAATTCCCCCTAACTGTATTTTTTATTCTTTCATAAAATTATTGAAATGCTTTATTGTATTTAATTTGATTTATCTTCCAAAGAAGAAATATCTTCTTCTTTATCCAATCTACCAGCCACCGTTTCTGGCTGTATCGAAGATAATACAACATGTCCAGAGTCCATAATAATTACGGCTCTTGTTTTTCTTCCATAGGTTGCATCAATTGCTGTTCCGTCATCTTTTGCTTCCTGCACAATTCTTTTGATTGGTGCAGATTCTGGACTCACAATTGCAATAATTCGATTAGCAGAAACAATGTTTCCAAATCCTATATTAATTAACTGCATAAGCCTTTCCTCCCATCATCCTATTTTTATTCGTCTGTATTCATAATCTCTTTCATGTCGTCCACAAAATATTTGTTTTTTCCTTTTTGATAAACAACAATCGCTTTTATGACATAATAAATGGTAATAATATATGACGTTATCGTCACCACATTAATGTAATGAGATGATAGCATTAAATTTACATAAATTAGTCCGACAGTTATTACAGCTAAAACAATCATTTCTATTCCGAATATTGCTATTTTTCCACTATCTTTTTTGTATGCATTTTCTAATAATATAATTGCTAAAAATAGAATACATAATGCAAATACTTTTAAATCTGTTTGGTATGCTGCTTTTCCAATATGATAAAATCCTAAGATTAAAAAGATAAAATAAATCATAATTCCAACAGCTACAAGAATGTTGGTAAACACTGGTTTATTGATTTTCTTTAACTCTTCTTTTGGTATTGCTTTTTTCTTCTTGAAGATGTTTTTAATTTCTTCAAACTTAATTAATTTTACATGCTCTTTTTCAACAACAGCATTTTCTGTAGCTTCTTCTTTGTTCGTTTCTTCATTTTTTGATGCTGCATCCTTGCCAGTTTCTGCTCCTTTTGCTGACTCTTCTTTATTTTTTTTGTTTGCTTTTTTATCTTTTTCTTTATTCTTTTCTTTTTTATTTTTTTTCGATTTTTCTTGCTTCTCTTTTTTATTTACTTTTTCTTTTTGCTTTTCTTTCTTTTTGCCATTTTTCTTAGTGTTTTCTTTTGCAGTCTCATCTGTTTTTTCATTTTTTGCATCTGCTACTTTTTCTGCTTTAATTTCTTCTTTTTCTTTAGCAACATTCTTCTTTTCTTCTTTTTGGCTTTCTACAACCTCTTCCGTTTTTTTACCTTTTGACTTAGTTGCTACCTTTTTTGTTGTTTTCTTTCCTTGGGCCACTTCTTTTTTGTTGGTTCCACTTGCTCTTTTTGAGCCGATTTCTTTCGTAGGCAAATTCTCCACAGCTAAATCTTCTTTTGCTTCATTAGAAGCATTTACACTTTTTGATGCAGATTTAGAAGTTGTTTTTGTGCTAGTAGTTTGGCTTTTTGCATCTTTTTTTATACTTGTTTGACCATTTGCTCCTGTTTTTGCATTTTTTGATGTTTTAGCTGTAGTTTTCTTCTTTGTTCCTGTTGTTTTTTTTGCTTTAGCTGTATTTTCCTCTGCTACTTTTTTATTAGCATCATTTTCAACATTTTGCACTTCTTCTTTTTCCTTTTGCGCGCTTTTAGGCATTTTTAATTCCCCCATTTTTTATTTCTAATTTAATTGTGCTAAAAATAATAACTGTATTCTTTACTCTTCTAGCTCATAAATAATATTGCTTAACACTACCAAAGATGCTGTTTCTGTTCTTAAAATTCGCTTTCCTAAGGTAATGCTTCTTGCTCCTGCTTCTTCTAATTGTTGCAATTCTTTTTCTGCAATTCCACCCTCTGGTCCTATAACCACAGCTATGGATTGCTGTTTTGTTTTCTCTAGCTTTTTTAATTCTCTTTTTAATGTATTTTCTTCTTCGTTTTCAAACGCTATTATTATTTTATCATATTCTGGTGCATTTTTGCAAATGTTTTCCACATTTATCACATTTTTTATGGTAGGAATTTTGTCTCGCTTACTTTGTTTTGCTGCTACCTCTGCTATTTTTTGCCATCTTTCTATTTTTTTACTTTCCGTTTTTTTGTCTAACTTTACAATGCTTCTTTCCATTGCTACAGGATAAATGTCTCTTACTCCGATTTCGGTAGCCTTTTGAATAATATACTCCATTTTGTCCGCCTTAGGAAGCCCTTGGTAAATATCTACTTTTACACTAGGCTCGGTTGTTTCCTGAATTTCTTCAAGGAGATGGCACAAAATAGATTCTCTCGTTATTTCTTTTATTTCTGCCTCATAACTTTTCCCTGTCTCTTTTATACATAAAACCAATTTTTCTGCTGGTTTTAATCGCAATACATTTGCAATATGGTTAACATCTTCCCCAATAATTTTGGCATTTTCTGCTTCCCTTTGATTTTGTGATATGAAGAATTTATACATAACTTTATTTTCATTCCCTCCTAATTCTAAATTAACCTACGCCGTATTTATTTATGTATTCTATTATATCATAATTTTCGCATTTTACCTATAGTATTTTTTCTTTGTGTTTTCTAACTACAAAAAGTAGCACAAAATTGATGTAATTCTAATTTTATGCTACTTTTCTCTATATTTTATTATCTCATTGTTCTAGTTTCTTTATCTTTTCATAATTTACTGTCAACTTTTTATGTTGTTCAGATAACAGATATCACATTACACTACTAGCGCAAGACGGAACGAGTAGTTGCTGTAACTGCTGCCATTGCCGTCGCTGAAGTAGAACACTCCTGCGTACTCGCCATCGTTACAGTAACCTCCACGATTAAAGAAAGGGCCGCTCGAATCCACAAAGTAAGCGTAATCTTGATGCCAATCGATAGTTTCATAGGTTGCATCTCCATATTTATAGTTTGTACTTACATTTGTTCCACCGTATACGGTTGCATATTTTGTACTTCCACTTGTTGTTTCTATATCACTTTGGTTTGAATATCCTGCTGCTACGTATTCATATGCATTTCCAGATAAATCATATATTCCATATACATTTCCAGTTGAACTTTGTGGTGTGTTTGTTACATATGCATTATTTTGTCCTCCACCTGTATAAAAGGTCGTTCCATTATTATTTATTGTTACCTCTGTACCATTTCTTCCATATTGGCTTTCCGTTAGGTATGCTACTGCTCCCCATTCACTATTTTTTAACATATGGCTCTCTAATTCTGTTGAGTATGCTTTTGAATATGTGTACATATTTGCAATTGCTGTACTCCTTAAGCTTGATACTCCCGCTTCTACTTTTAATTGAGAACTACTTCCCGAGGTTTCATATTTTCCTACCCATATTCCGCTTATTCCATTATCATTTGTTCCATTATTATTTCCAAATCCTCCTCCAATGTCTGGGTCTGCTGTAAATGCTGGGTGTACCATAAAGTAGTCTTCACTTACCATTGTCTTTGTTGTACTTTCTGCATTTGCTACTTTCTTTCCCTCTGCGTCTACTATTCCTCTACTATCCGAATATCCTTTTATTTTTCCTTGTGCTATTGCTTCTTCTTCTGTTATTTCTCCGTTTTGATATTTTATTTTACTATCTGCGCTATCAAAATATATTATTCTATATGCATATCTTGGTATCCATACAAAGTAGCTATCTACATCATTTATTGTTACTCTTGCATTTGCCCATTTGCTTGATGTGTTATCACTTGACCCTTCTCCTGGTAAATAGCTATATTCTTCTCCTGCTACCCATCTTTCTCTTTCTGTACTTCCTTCTCCTGTGTATCTTACTAATTCCATTGTTGTTCCACTTGGTAATCCCTCTGTTTTTATAACTGGTGCATTTGGTGTTTCGCTTACATTATCACTTGTTCCACTTAACCATTTTATTTCTATTACTCCATTTGCTTTATCTTCATCCGTTAATTCTGTTTCTCCCTGCTCTGGTTCTGGTGTTGGTTGTGGTGTAAATGGTTCCTCTGGAATATTATCTTTCATCATATCGTTCATATATGCAGTTAAATTTGCCATGCTTTCTGTTTCATATTGTGTGCTATTTGCAGCTAGGTCTTTTGCAAGCTGTGCTTTTGTTATTAGCCCGTTATCTCCAAATGCCATATTTATTGTTACTGTGGCTAAGATGATAATTATAACTATAGTTATAACAAGCGCCACTAATGTGATACCTTGTTGGCTTGCTTTCATGTTTAATTTTCTTACTAGTGTTACTCTTCTTTCTTTACTCATTTGCTTTTTCCTCCTTGTATGCTTTTATAAAAATTTTTAAATCATTCAAAAATTATCATGTATTTCATTTTTTATTTTTCATTACTTATACATATTTATCTTTTACCACAATCACCTCCAAGGCACGCAAAAAGGATAGGCTTTTGTAACTAATTATTTGTTTTAGATAATTAGTTATTCCCAAGTCTATCCTATTTTTTATATCTATATTTATATTATTTGTCCCACCACAAATAGAGCTTAGTTTGCTAAGCTTTTGTAAAAATATCGATATATATATATATATATATATATATACAGCCATGTGGGTTTCAGTGTTTGTTTTGTGGTGCATACTTTTCTCCTTTTATAATTTGCTTATACCATGGTTTTGCTCTAATGGTATATTTTTATTTTATATTATTAGTGTTTATTTTTCAATACTGTTAGCGTAAATGTAATGTAACTGTAATATTTCTGTAATATTGTTGTAACAATTATATGTCTATTTGATATTACATGCAACAATACTCTTTTATATTTTCTCTACATATACCTTATCATTTACTGTAACTACTGTGTAGCAATTTAAGTTTTGTATTGCTTTTATTTCTTCAAATTCCGTATACTCTTGTATCTGGTTTTTTGCCTCTTCTTGCTTTTCTTCTAGTTTGCTCTCTTCTTCTTTTTTCAAGTATTTAAATTCTATCATCACAGCTTTATAGTCTTTGTTTTGGTCTTTTGGAATTAGCAATATATCTGGGTATTTTCTTTGCACTTCCATTTCCGATTTTAGCCTATATATTTTTAAATTCATTGCAATGCAGAAGAAAATTAGTTTCACATACTTTTCGTCAAATTTTATAAAGTCGCGGTTAGAGAGGTTTTTCAAATATTCTTGTACTTTCTCTACTATTTTGTCTATTTTTCCTTCTAATGCTATTTCTCTTACTATTTCGCTATAATCACTTTGGGTTATTTGCAAGTCTGCATTTTGACTTAGTATCTGCAAAAAGTAGCTTGAATATATTTCTTTCATTACTCGATTTGGTATTTTTAGCTCTGGTGTTCCAAATTCTTCTCCTGCTATTGTTAGGTAACCTAAGTAAAATAACATCGCCACCAATTCTTTATCCGTAAATTCTACCGCTGGATTAAATTGCCTTGTTATTTCTCCTACTATTCCCTCTCCAGATACTGTTTTTTCTATTATTTTTTCTCTTTCTTCTCCTTTGCACAAATCTAGCATTTTACCTAATTTACTGTAGTCACTTGCTATATTCATGTCAATTAATTCGTTTGGTATTTCTCTAAATCTTATGTAATTCTTTAAAAAGTACAAGCACATATTAGAATTATATATTCTTTCTGCTCCGCCAATAGCAAATTTGTAACCATCATAATTTTCTTTCATAATTGGCAATAGCTTTTCTCGTTCTTCTTCTGCTATTTCTAGCTTTTTCATCATAGTTACTAATTCTTCTTTTGTAAAGCCTGCCATTTCGTTAAAATCTCTATCTTGCGTTATATCTGAACTTATGTTAAAACCAGATGTTAGACTGTCTAATGTGATTGGGGCTACTCCTGTTATGAAGATTCTATCTACTACACTTTCCGTTCCCTTTTTCAATATTTCATACCATTTTCTTACCTTTCCATTCTTAGATACTAAGTTTTTGAATTGGTTTGTATTGAATCCTAGCAGTTCGTTCGCGAAGTGGTCGTATTCATCTATTATTACATAAATTTTCTCTTCTGGTTTTTGTATTCCAAATGCCTTTATTAAGTTATCTAATATATTTTCTGCTTCTTCCTCTTTGTTTACAAAAAAATCCAATTTATATTTTTCTACAAATACATTTATAGAAGATGCTACTTCTCTTTTGAATCCCAGAATTGTAGTTTCTTCGTTTTCTGTATCTATCCCAGAAAAGTTGAATTTTAAAATGTGATACTTGTTTTTTAGCGGTGTTGGATTTTTACCAATGTATGT
>CALXKT010000036.1 GCA_944388985.1 uncultured Clostridia bacterium
AAAAATAGACAAAACCAAAAAAAATGATATAATATTACCATAAAAAAACAAAGCCATAGAAAAAGCAAAGTAGATTTAATATTGGCGTGGATGTTACACAAAACGGCACATCTTGCACCATACACTTATTACAAGAGAAATAGGTCTTTGGCTGGAAACCTATAATAAGCATTAAATTGAAATTTCACTTTTGAGGTTCTTTTTTGAAGTATAACTGGATACGAAAAACCAAAAGATAGAAACTGTATAAAGCAATTAAATAAAACATCTTATAGTGAAGTATCCAATTATAAAAGTAGAAAAAGACGGGTTGCCCGTTACAGCAAAAAATGAGGTTAATGAAATTAAGTAATTAATAAAATTAGGTGGTACCACGATTAAAAGCTAGTCGTCCTATACGATGTATAGGTCGATTAGCTTTTTTATCATATAATAGATTAATGTTTAGGCAAGGGCTGTCCCTATTTTGGAAAAAAGTGAAGAAAAAGGCCTGTCCCTAAATTGGAAAAGGAGGAAGAAGATGCAAGAGCAAATTAGCAAAATTAGAGAGGTGGCCGTAGAAGAAATTAGCAAAGCTACGGATGCAAAAGAGTTAGATAATGTACGTGTAAAGTACTTGGGAAAAAAAGGTGAGTTAACTAGCATTTTAAGAGGTATGGGAGGATTAGCTCCAGAAGAAAGACCTATTATTGGTAGCAAGGTAAATGAAGTAAGAGATGAACTAGAAAATAGAATTAAGGAAAGAGAGAAAGAGTTTGCAAAAGAGGAGCTTGAAAGAAAGCTAAAGGAAGAAACAATTGATATTACACTTCCAAGCACCAAGGTAAAGCGTGGAAGCAAGCATCCTTTAAATAGAATTATTGAAGAAGTAGAAGATTTATTTGTTTCTATGGGGTATGATGTGGTGTCTGGGCCAGAGTTAGAAACAGACGAATTTTGTTTTGAAAGACTAAATCTTCCAAAGGGACATCCTGCAAGAGATATGCAAGATAGTTTCTATATTACTTCGGAATATTTGTTAAGAACACAAACTTCTGCAGTACAAGCAAGAACATTGCTTGCGAACACAGAAAAAACACCAATAAGAGTTATTTGCCCAGGTAAAACCTATCGTAGAGATGATGATGCAACCCATTCTCATCAATTCAGCCAAGTAGAGGGATTAGTAGTTGACAAAAATATTTCTTTGGCAGATTTAAAAGGAACACTAGAGGTGTTTGTAAGACATTTATTAGGGGAAAATCTAGAACTTCGTTTTAGACCAAGCTATTTTCCATTTACAGAGCCATCCTACGAGGTAGATGTAAGCTGTTTTAAATGTGGAGGAAAAGGCTGCAATCTATGCAAGCAAACTGGTTGGATAGAAGTGCTTGGCTCTGGAATTGTCCATCCAAATGTGCTAAAAATGGGAGGATACGACCCAGAAGTTTATAGTGGATTTGCCTTTGGAACAGGGTTAGACAGACTTGCAATGTTTAAATATGGAATTACAGACATTCGTTTACTATACCAAAACGATGTGAGATTTTTAAATCAATTCGACAGGTTAGACCGTTAAAAGGAAGCTTGAACAGGAGGGACACTCCTAAACGTTTAAGCTCTTGAACGAAAAGGAGTGTCCCTTTTGTTCAAGCAAGAAAGAAAAAAGAAAGAGGGTAAGAAAATGAAACTAAGTACAAATTTTGTAAAAGACTATGTTGATATAGATGTTGATGTACATACTCTTGCAGAAGATATGACAAGAGTAGGAAATGAATATGATAGTGCAGGGAAATTATTAAATGCTACAAATCTTGTAATTGGGGAAGTAATCGATTGCAAGATGCATCCGGATTCTGACCATTTACACGTATGTAAAGTAAATGTGGGAAATGAAGTGCTAAATATTGTTTGTGGTGCTAAAAATGCACGTAAAGGAATTAAGGTTATTGTAGCACTTGATGGAGCTGTGCTTCCAGAAAAGACAATTAAAAGAGGCATGATTCGTGGAGAAGAGTCAAATGGAATGCTTTGCTCTATGCTAGAGCTTGGTTTAGAGCATAAATATGCAGATGAGGTAGATAGAAACGGAATTCACGAACTACCAGCAGATGCACCAGTAGGAGGAGATCCATTAAAGTACATGCAAATGGACGATGAGGTTGTAGATTTTGATCTAACTGCAAATAGAGGTGATTTGCTAAGCATTCTTGGCATGGCATATGAATTAGGAGCAATTTATGATAAAAAGGTAAAGCCAATTGACCTAACACATGGCGAAAACAAGGAAGATATTAATGATAGCTTTAAGGTAGAAGTAAATACGGAAAATTGTTCTATTTTCTTAGCAAGAAAGGTAAAGAATATCCAAATAAAAGAAAGCCCAGCTTTTATTAAAAATAGATTAATTGCTTCTGGAATTAGACCAATTAATAATGTAGTAGATATTAGTAACTATGTAATGCTTGAAACCGGTCAGCCACTACACTTCTACGATGCAGATACTTTAAAAGGAAAAATAGAAGTAAGAATGGCAAAAGAGGGGGAGAAGCTATTTACCCTAGATGGCAAAGAAAGAACTTTGTCTGCAGAAGATATTGTTATTTCTGACGGAGAAAGAGCTATTGGCTTAGCTGGTGTAATGGGTGGACTAGACACCGAAATTACAGATAACACAAAAAATGTGCTTATTGAAGCAGCTATTTTCGATGGGATTAAGATAAGAAAAACTTCGAAAGAAATTCTAAGAAGTGAAGCTAGTTCTCGTTTTGAAAAAGGCTTAGACCCAAACAGAACTTATATGGCAATGGAAAGAGCATGCAAACTACTAGAAGAATATGCAGAGGGCGAAGTAGTAGGAGGAACAGCCAAATACGATAACGCAAATTTGGAAAATAGAGAAATTGAAATTGCTTTCCAAAAAATCAATGATGTACTTGGAATGGACATTCCAAAAACAGCTGTACTAGATGTGTTTAGAAGATTAGCTTTTGAAGTAATAATAGATGGCAAAAAATCGGATTTTACGGAAACAGAGAAAGATTTGGAAAGTATTGAAAAAATTACAGTAGCGGTTCCAAGAAGAAGAGGCGACATTTCGATAAAAGAAGATTTGATTGAAGAAGTAGGACGTATTTATGGTGTCGACAACATTGTGGGAAGACTTCCAGAAATGCCAATGAAAGCAGGAAGCTACGATAAAGTAACACGTGGCATCCGCAACAAAATGGTAGACCTAGGATTAAACGAGACACTATCCTATATTTTAGTAAATGACAGAGAAGCAAAATATTTTACCAAAGACGACACAGAGATTGTTAGCTTACTAGACCCAATGACAGAAGAAAGAAACACATTACGTCATAGCATTTTGCCATCGTTATTAAAGATGTATGAATACAACAAAGCTAGAAACAACAAAGATGTATCTGTTTTCGAAATAGGAAAGACATTCTATAAAAAGGGAGAAGAATACGGAGAAACCAATAAAATAGCAACCTTAATGGCAGGAGAATTCTACTTAGGTGTAGACAGTAAAAAACAAGTAGACTTCTACATCATCAAAGGCATTGCAGAAGAATTGCTAGATTATTTAGGATACAACGGAAGATACAGTTTTGTGGTAAAAGAGGGACAAATGCCAGACGAAGTGCACCCAGGACAATCTGCTTTAATATCGGTAAACAACGACATCGTAGGATTAATTGGAAAAGTACATCCATCTTTGGAAAAAGATGCGGTTTATGTAATGGAAATTGACTTAGATAAGTTGTTAGAGAAAAAAGTAGGAAAAATGAAATACAAAGAAATTTCCAAATTCCCAAGTGTAAACAAGGACTTAGCTGTAGTGGTAAACAAAGAAACAACGGCACAAGAAATTGCAACTATCATAAAAAAAGCAACTGGCTCTAGCCTAACAAAAATGGAAGTGTTTGATGTATACACAGGAAAGGGAATACCAGAAAACAAGAAGAGTATTGCATTCTCACTAACATTCGAAAAGAACGACAGAACCTTAACCGACGAAGAAGTAAATGCAACACTTGCTAAAATAATAGAGGCTTTAGAGAAAAAACTAGGCGCAGAAATTAGAAAATAATGCACAAAACAAGACCTTGAACAAAAGGGACACTCCTTTTTGTTCAAGGTCTTGAACGTTTAGGAGTGTCCCTTTTGTTCAAGGTTCACTTTTTTCAAAAAAATCACCAAAACGCTTGCATTTGGTAAAAATATGCAGTATAATAGAATAGGCATAAGGAGAGAGAAGAGTGGAAACAAATTCCACTCTTCTGTACGTAAAGAAGCAAAAAAGGAGAAAATATGGCAAATATAGAGGAAAGAGTAGAAAAATTGATAAAAAAGCCCATTGCAGATTTAGGGTATCAGCTCTATGATGTGCAATATGTAAAAGAGGGGCAAAACTATTTTTTACGAGTATTTATCGAAAAGCCAGAAGGTAGCATCGATTTAAACGATTGCGAAAAGGTAAATGATGGTATTAACGATTTATTAGACACGGCAGATTATATTAAAGAACAATATTTTTTAGAAGTTTCGTCGACAGGGTTGGAAAAAATACTTAGAAAGGACGAGCATTTAAAGCAAAATTTAGGAACAGAAGTGCAAGTGAGCTTATATAAACCAATTGATTTGGAAGAAAGCAGAGCAAAAAAAACTACAAAAGTAAAAGAAGTAATAGGAACCTTGCAAAGTTTTGATAAAGATACAATTACGATTGCACTAGAAGATAAAGATGTAGTAAAGCTAGAAAGAAAAAATATAACACAAATAAAAACTTTATTTGACTGGGACAGTATAGAGTAAAAAGGGAGGATTTAAAAAAATGAAGAAAACATCAAAAACAAATCATCAAGCAATTGATAGTAGCGAATTAATTATAGCAATGAATGAACTAGAAAAAGAAAACGGAATTCAAAAAGACGTTTTACTAGAAGCAATTGAAACAGCGCTAGTAACAGCGTATAAAAGAAATTTTGATTCTGCAGAAAATGTAAAAATTACCATGGACAAAGAAACGGGAGAAATTCATGTTTATGCAGAAAAAGATGTAGTAGAAAAACCAGAAGAAGTAGAAAATAGTAAGTTACAAATTTGTTTAGAAGATGCGAAAAAAATCAATAAAAAGCTAGAAGTAGGAGATAAGGCTGAAATTGAACAAGTTCCAAAAAACTTTGGTAGAATTGCAGCGCAAACGGCAAAACAAGTAATTGTTCAAAAAATAAGAGAAGAATCTAGAAACTTTTTATTTGACGAATTTAATGAAAGAAAAGGCGAAATTGTATCCGGAATTGTGCAAAAAGCAGATGGAGGAACTGTTGTTTTAGATTTAGGAAGACTAGAAGGAATTATGCCAGTAAAAGAGCAAATACCAACCGAAAGATATAAAGTAAACGACAAAATTAGAGCCGTTATTTTAGAAGTGGAAAGAGGAGCAAAAGGAGCTCCACAGGTAGTGGTATCCAGAGCACATGTGGATTTTGTAAGAAAATTGTTTGAATTAGAAATTCCAGAAATTTATGAGGGAGTTATCGAAATCAAAAGTGTTTCAAGAGATCCAGGAAATAGATGCAAAGTAGCAGTATATTCGCCAAATGAAAACATTGACCCAGTAGGTTCGTGTGTAGGACAAAAAGGAATTCGTATTCAAAATATCATTAACGAATTAAATGGAGAAAAAATAGATGTTATCGAATGGTCTGAAGACCCAGCTATATTTATTTCTGCGGCATTACTTCCAGCAGAGGTAATGGCAGTGGATGTAAAGCCAGAAGAAAGATTCGCACAAGTTATTGTGAGAGATGACCAATTATCTTTAGCAATTGGAAAAGCAGGACAAAATGCAAGACTTGCAGCAAGACTTACGAATTGGAAGATTGACATTAAGAGTGAATCGCAATTTAGAGAAATGTTAGCAAAGCTTGAAGAAGAAGCAAACCAAGAGGAAAATGATGAAGTAGACCAAGAAGAGTTGGTAGAGGAAACTAAAAATAGTGAAAACGGAGAAACAGAGTTAACAGCAGAAGCAAATGAAAACGAAGAAGAATAATATAAAACAAGCCGAATACAATAAAGAGGAGAGGAAAAGAGTTGAAAAGCTTACCACAAAGAACTTGCATAGGATGCAACACACAAAAAAATAAAAACGAGCTAATCCGAATTGTAAAAAATAAAGAGGGAACCATTTTTATCGATAAAACGGGAAAAGCACAAGGAAGAGGAGCCTATTTATGCAATGATGTTCATTGCTTGGAAAAAGCAATCAAATCCAAGAGATTGGAAAGAGTGTTTGAAACAAAAATTGCAGATGAAATTTACGATAATTTAAGGGGTGTCATGCTTGACGAATAAAGAAAAATTAAGTGGTTTAATAGGACTAGCAACCCGTGCAGGTAAAACGGTGTTTGGAACAGAGGCTTGTAAGAAAGAATTAGAAAAAAATAAAATAAAATTATTAATTATTGCAACAGATGCAGCAGAAAGGACAAAAATGAATTTTGTAAGTATTTGTAATAGCAAAAAAGTAGAATGGAAAGAATACTTAAATGTAGAAGAAATTAGTAAAGCAATAGGACAAACAAATAAAGCAGTAATTGGAATAAAAGATGTAAACTTTTCCAATGAGATGAAAAAAATAATTAATGGGGGTGAAGCTATTGGGTAAGATTAAAATTCATGAAATAGCAAAAGAAGTAGGAGTAACAAGCAAAGAGGTTATTAAAATAGCAAATGATTTAGGAATGAATGTAACAAGCCATTTAAGTGCTGTGGAGGAAGAAGAAGCAAAACAAATAAGAGGCAAATTAAAAGGAAGCCACGGAAAAGAAGAGAAAACAGCAGAAGCAAAAGAAACAAAGGCTACTGCAAAAACAGAAAAGGCAAGCAAATCTTCTGCCAAAGAGGAAAATGCAAAAACAGCAAAAAAAGAAGCTTCGAATGCTAATTCCAAAAAGTCAGAAACTCCTGTTATTATTCGAAGAGAAGTAATTATTTCAGAAGAGGAAAAAAGCCAAAGAACAGAAAACAAACAAGCCGAAAAGAAAAAAGAAGTTGGTTTTGTAGAGAGAAATACAAAAAAAGATTTTAATATTGTTTATCGTAATAAACAAACAAAACCACTTACAGTAAGTGAGCTTTTTGGACTAAAACCAAAGGAAGAACCAAAAAAAGAAGCTATGCCTAAAGTAGAAGAAAAACCAGAGGTTAAAGTGGAGCCTAAAATAGAAGAAAAAACGGAAGAGAGCAAAGAAGAAAAGCCAGTAGAAGCAAAAACAGAAAATACTGTTAATACTGAAAAAAGAAAAATAGAAGAAAACAGAGAAAATAATAGGCCACAAAATAGAAATTTTGACAGAAACAATAATTTTAAGAATAATAATAACAATAATCGCAATAATAATTTTAGAAACAATAATTATCGTGGTAATGACAGAAATGGAGAAAGAACTCATGATAGAAATAACGATAGGAATGGAAACTATCGTAATCAAAATGGGGAAAGAAATGGCTTTAGAAACAATCAAAATGGCAATAATTACCGAAATAATAATCAAAACAATAACCGTTTTGGTGGTAGAAGACCTTTAGATGAAAAAGGTATTGATAAAAACATTAAAAACATCATGACAACAGAAATTGTAGAAAAAGAATCACAAAGAGATTACAGTACAAGAGCCATTGATAAACAAAAAGCAAATAGCAAATACGATGATACAAGAACAAATAAAAAAGCTAACAAATACAGAAGAAATAGCCAAATGGATGAATTTGATAGCGGAAAATTAAAAGATTTAAAGCAAGTGGACCGTTTGTCAAATATGTTTACAGAGCAAGATGGTGGAATGCTAGAGTATTACGACTTAACAACAGCAAGAGGAAAGAGAAACAAAAAGAAAGTTCAAAAAGAAGATGAAGAAAGAAATAAACAAAAAATATTCGAGCTAAAAGAAATTACCATTCCAGAAAATATTACAGTAAAAGATTTAGCAGCAGAAATGAAAAAGACAACAGCAGAAGTTATTAAAAAATTGTTTAGCTTAGGAATTATGGCAACCATTAACAATTCCATTGATTTTGATACTGCTTTTCTAGTGGCAAGTGAATTTGGAATTACCGCAAATAAAAAAGCAGAAGTGAAAGAAGAAGACATTCTTTTTGATGATACAGAAGATTCACCAGACGAATTAGAACCACGTCCACCGGTTGTTGTTGTAATGGGACACGTTGACCATGGAAAAACTTCTTTACTAGATGCAATTAGAAGTACCAATGTTATTGAGGGAGAAGCAGGAGGAATTACGCAACATATTGGTGCGTACAAAGTAAATGTCAATGGTAGAGAAATTACTTTCTTAGACACACCAGGACATGAAGCTTTCACAAGCATGCGTGCAAGAGGAGCACAAATTACCGATATTGCTATCTTAGTAGTAGCAGCAGATGACGGTGTTATGCCACAAACCATTGAAGCGATTAACCATGCAAAAGCAGCAGAGATTCCAATTATTGTAGCAGTAAATAAAATTGATTTACCGGGAGCCAATGTCGATAAGATTAAGCAAGAATTAATGGAATATGAATTAGTTCCAGAAGAATGGGGCGGAGATACCATTTATGTTCCTATTTCTGCTAAAAAACATATTAATATAGAAAACTTGTTAGAAATGGTTCTTTTAGTAGCAGATATGAAAGAGCTAAAAGCAAATCCTAGAAAACAAGCAAAAGGAACAGTTATTGAGGCAAGACTAGACAAGGCTAAAGGACCAATTGCATCCATCTTAGTACAAAGAGGAACTTTGGATGTGGGAGATACCATTGTTGTAGGAACATCAATTGGTAGAATTAGAGCAATGCGAAATGATAAAGGACAAAAAATTAAAAAAGCAGGACCATCTACTCCTATCGAAATTATGGGACTTACTAATGTACCAGAAGCAGGAGACACTTTCTATGAAGTAAAAGACGAGAAAATGGCAAAACATTTAATTGAAAGAAGAAAACGTCAAGAAAGAGAAAAAGCAATCGCAGAGCAAAGCAAAGTAACATTAAGTAATCTATTCGAGAAAATGGAAAGTGAAAACTTAAAAGGATTAGACATCATTGTAAAAGCGGATGTACAAGGAACTGCACAAGCATTAAAACAATCACTTGAAAAATTGTCGAATGAAGAAGTAAAAGTAAGAGTAATTCACTCTGCAGTTGGAGCAGTTACTGAATCCGATGTACAACTTGCCAAAGCAGCAAAAGCCATTATTATTGCCTTTAACGTAAGACCAGTAGTGACTGCAAAAGATATGGCTGAAAGAGATGGCGTAGAAATAAAACAATACTCTGTTATTTACAATGCAATTGAAGATGTAGAAGCTGCAATGAAAGGAATGTTAGCACCAGTTTACGAAGAAAAAGTAATCGGAAATGTAGAAGTAAGACAAACCTTTAAAGTATCTAGCGTTGGAACCATTGCAGGTGCTTATGTACTAGACGGAAGAGTAGAAAGAAATGCAGGCGTAAGAGTCATTCGTGAAAATGTGGTTATCCATGAGGGTAAACTAGCATCCTTAAAACGTTTCAAAGATGATGTAAAAGAAGTAACCAAAGGATTTGAGTGCGGAATCCAAATAGAAAAATACAACGACATCAAAGAGGGAGACATTATTGAGGTATATGTTATGGAGGAAGTTAAGAGATAGGTCGTTTTGCGCAGAAGGGGTGAATCCCCATTTGCGCATTAAGAAAAAAGGAGTGTCCAAAAAGTTTTAAAACTTGGACGTCCCTCCTGTCCAAGGAAGGAGGAAGAAACAAGTGCCGAAAAATGAAGCAAGGCTCAACAGAATTAATGAAGAGCTAAAAAAAGAGTTAAGCCAAGTGCTTAATTATGAACTTAAAAATCCTAATGTAACAGGAATGCTAAGTGTGACAAGAGTAAAGATAACACCAGATTTTAAATATGCAAAAGTTTATGTAAGCATTTTAAATTCTAAAAACATAAATAAGACATTAGAGGGATTAAAAGAATCCGCTGGCTTTATTCGCTCTCGTTTAGCAAAGACGGTAAATTTAAGGATTACGCCAGAGTTGGTTTTCGAAATAGATGACTCACTTGAGTATGGTGCAAGAATTGATTCAATCTTAAAGGATTTAAATTTAGAAAAAAAGGAAGAATAGAAAATAGCAAAAGCAATTAAATAATCAGACATAAGGCGTGAAGAGAACAATTTAATAAAGACAGATTCATATAAAATATATTAAGAGAGGAAATATAGAGATATGAGTACATTAGATAATATTTTAGAAGAAATAAAAAAAGCAGAAACCATTGTAATATTAACTCATGAAAATCCAGATGGAGACGCAATAGGAACAGCTCTTGCACTTTACCATTCCTTACAACAAATGGGAAAAAATCCAGATGTTATTATTCCAGAATATCCACGCATTTTTGCGTTTTTGCCAAAAACAGACGAAATAAAAAAAGAGTCTGCTGTAGAAAAATACGATCTAGCTATTTCAGTAGATTGTGCAACTATAAAAATGCTAAATGGATTTGCAAATTACTTTGAAAATGCAAAGGTTAGAGTATCCATTGATCATCACAGTACCAATACCATGTTTGGAGATTTAAACTACGTTAGCCCAGATGCACCAGCTTGTGCACAGGTTTTACTAGGAATCTTAGAATATTTTAACGTAGAGGTGACCAAGGATATTGGAACCTGTATTCTAACAGGTATTATTACCGATACAGGAGGATTCAAATATTCGGGAGTAACGTCAGAGACTTTTCAATTTGTTGCAGGACTAATGGAGAAAGGAATTAATGTGTCTAAGGTGTATCGAAAAGTGCTACAAACAAAAACAAGGGCAAATTTTGAGTTGACAAGATTAGCAGCAGACCGTTTAGAATTTTTCGAAGATGGAAAAGTAGCCTTTACCTATATCACCAAAGAGGATGAAGAGAAAGTAAATGCGGGAAGCGGAGACCATGAGGGAATTGTAGAAACTGGTAGAGACATTGAGGGAGTAGAGGTATCTATTTTTATTCGTGAAACAGAGAAAGGATGCAAAGTTTCCATGCGCTCTAACGAATATGTAAATGTGTCTGATGTTTGCCTTTTACTTGGCGGAGGAGGCCATATTCATGCTGCAGGTGTGTCGATGCAATGCTCGATAGAACAAGCAAAAGAGAAAATTTTGAGACAGATAAAGGCTGTAATTTAAAATGGATGGAATTATTTTAGTAAGAAAAGAAAAAGGCTGGACCTCGCATGATGTGGTAAGCAAAGTAAAGAAGATTTTTCACGAAAAGGTAGGTCACACAGGAACACTAGATCCAAATGCGACAGGACTACTGCCTATTTTAGTAGGAAAAGGCACAAAACTTTCCTATTATTTAATAAATCATGACAAAGAATATGAAGTTGCACTAAAATTAGGAGAAAAAACAGATACTGCTGATAGCGAGGGAAAGGTAATAGAAAAGCAAGAAGTAGAGGCAAGCAAATTAGAAGAAGAAAAGGTGAAAACAGTTTTAGCCTCTTTTTTAGGAAAGCAAGAACAAATGCCACCAATGTATTCAGCTATTAAAGTACAAGGCAAGAAATTGTATGAGTATGCAAGAAAAAACGAAACGATAGAAGTTCAGCCAAGAAAAATTGAAATTTATTCGATTGGTTTGACGAAAATAAATGTGGAAAAACAGATTATTTGCTTTACCGTACATTGCTCAAAAGGTACATATATTCGAAGTTTATGTGAGGATATCGCAAAGAAACTAGGAACGATTGGCTATATGAAAGAATTAAATCGTACGAAAGTAGGTAGTTTTAAGATAGAAGATAGTATCACTATAGACAAATTAGAGCAGAATAAAGACAATGCTGATTTTTTGGCAAAATATTTTATTGGAATAGAAGCATTTTTTCAAAAGCAACTAGGAGAGGACAACGTTATTAAACTAGATGAGAAAAAGCTAGAGAGATTTTTAAATGGAGTCAAACTAGAAAACAAAAAAGAGGATGGTTTGTACTGCATTTATAATGAAAAAAATGAATTTATTGGAGTAGGCTGTGTACAAAAACAGTTGTTAAAAAGAGAGCTTTGTGTTAAGTGAATTGTAACACGATGACGAGAAGGTGCAAGAAAAATTTTAGAAAAATGCTTGCAAAAGAAACAGCCTTGAGGTAAAATAAAGGCAATATTAAAGAACGAAAATAAAGTAAAAAAGGAGAGAATGCAAATGATGAAAAAAACGAAAAACTTTAAAACCGTTGAGGTTGTAAGAGAGAGAGAGAGAGAGAGAGAGTTACAATTTATGGAAACGATTAACTCTTGGAATTAAAGAGAAACAATTAACATGTGAGAACAAGGGAAAAGCTGAAGGACAGGTAGAAGAAAAATTAGTATTAAGTCAACGAGGTATTACCTTAGTGGCGCTAGTGATAACCATAATAATCATTATCATATTAGCTACTGTGACTATAAATATGGCATTTGGGGATAATGGATTAATAAA
>CALXKT010000037.1 GCA_944388985.1 uncultured Clostridia bacterium
TACAACACCAATTTGAACATTAGGATTATTGGCAAATATTTTTTCTGCTAGTGAATTTGCAGATTGAATAACTTCTTCTTTTCTTGTTCCTTCTCCTACAAAAGATTCGGTCATGCTTGAAGAATTATCAATAACGAAAAAGATTTCAACATCTCGATAAGATTCTTCTACCTCTTTAATATTTCGAAAAGTTAGGGTAAGAGTTACCGATTTTTCTACTTCGTCATAAGCTGTAATTTGTTTGTCAAATTCTCCAATTCCGCCAACATCAATATGACATACATTATTTTCTACAACTTCCAGCGAAGTATTGCTGTATACTGAATCAGTATCTTCGTTTGTATTTGGTACATCTGTTGCAAGAACGGAAGAGGTCATACTAAATACAAAGATGATTGCTAAAACGACAAAAAGTGCTTTCTTTATATTGTTTTTTAACATATTGCATTACTCCTTTTTATTAAAATTATCAAATTCTATTATAACGCAAAATGGTACAAATAGCAACAATTTTTGCGGAATTTCTTTGGCAAAATTCATGAACAAAAGGGACACTCCTATTTGTTCACGAACTTAAATAATAGAACTAGGCTCTTTTGAGTAATAGAGGTAAATGCACAGCAGAAAAAATACTCTTAAATTTCTATAGCAAAATCTTATAAAATATGATATAATATTACCAAATTTAAGTAGTGTTTAGACAAAAATGACACAAAAAGGAATGAAAAGGCATGGTAAATACAAGTAACACAGAACCAAAAATACTAGATACAGTAAATTATCCACATGATTTGAAAAAGCTAAATAAGGCAGAAAAAATAAAACTAGCAGAAGAAATACGTGAGTTAGTTATTCAAACAGTATCGAATACAGGTGGGCACTTAGCTTCTAATTTAGGAGTAGTTGAGCTTACTATTGCGTTACATAGTATTTTTGATGCACCAAAAGATAAAATTGTGTGGGATGTAGGACATCAAACGTATGTCCATAAAATATTGACAGGGCGAAAAGACAAAATAAATACTTTGCGAAAGTATAAAGGATTAGCTGGCTTTCCAAAAGTTTCGGAATCCGAATATGATACTTTTAATACAGGTCACAGCAGTACTTCTATTTCCGCAGCGCTTGGTATGGCAAGGGCAAGAGATATTCGAAAAGAAAAATATCATGTTATTGCTGTTATTGGTGATGGAGCACTTACAGGAGGAATGGCGCTAGAAGCTCTAAATGATGCAGGTTGTAGCAATACCAATATGATTGTCATTTTAAATGATAATGAAATGAGCATTGCCAAAAATGTTGGTGGAATTTCCAATTTTCTTACACGTGTCAGAACAAGAAAATGGTACAATAATTCAAATCGTTATGTGAAAAAAATGGTCTTAAAAATTCCTAAAATAGGAAATGGAATTATTCGATTGGTACGAAAAGTAAAATATGGTATTAAACAGCTCATTATTCCCAATATGCTTTTTGAAGATTTAGGTTTTAAATATTTAGGCCCAGTGGATGGAAACAATATTGAAGATGTAGAAGAAATATTGAAAAAAGCAAAAGATTTAGAGGGACCAATTTTAATACATGCCATTACGAAAAAGGGAAAGGGGTATTTGCCAGCAGAAGAAAATCCAGATAAATACCATAGTACTAGTCCTTTTGAAATCGAAACAGGAAAGAGCAAGTCGGCTAAAAAAGAGGATTACTCTAAAGTGTTTGGAAGAAAATTAGTGGAACTTGCAAAAGAAAATAAAGAAATTGTTGCTATTACTGCTGCAATGAAAGATGGTACAGGACTTACAGAGTTTGCAAAAGAGTTCCCAGAGCGCTTTTTTGATGCTGGAATTGCGGAGCAACATGCCCTAGCAATGGCTGCGGGAATGGCTAGAAACGGATTAACTCCAGTGGTTAGTATTTATTCTTCTTTTTATCAAAGAGGATATGACCAGGTAATTCATGATATTTGTCTTCAAAATTTACCTGTCATCATGTGTGTGGATCGAGCAGGTGTGGTAGGAAACGATGGAGAAACACATCAAGGAATATTCGACTTAGCATTTTTCCGATTAGTGCCAAATGTAACAATAATGGCACCAAAGAATTTTGCAGAATTAGAGCAAATGCTAGCATTTGCGGTTAATTTAAAAAAGCCGGTTGTCATTCGTTATCCACGAGGAGGAGAAAGCAATACGCATTGGGAGAATACAGCAGAAATTCAATTAGGAAAATGTGAAAAAATTGTGGAGATTTCTGCTCAAAAAGGACAAAAATGTGTTACAATAGTGGCAATTGGAAATATGGTTGCAAGAGCAGAAGAAGTAAGAGCTAAGCTCAAAGAAAAAGAAATAGAGACAGAGATAATTAATGCAAGATTTCTAAAACCTTTGGATGAAGAAGCAATTGTGGATTCCCTTACCAAAACGAAATATGGCATTACCATAGAAGATGAAACCATAATTGGAGGATTGGGAACAGCTGTAAAAGAGTTAATTGTTGATAGGGGCTTAAGAGAAGTTACATTACAAAGTTTTGCATACCCAGATAAGTTTATTGAACATGGTAGCGTAGCAGAATTAGAGAAAAAGTATGGCTTAGATGCAGATAGCATTTGTGAAAGTATACTACATAGCTTTTAGAAAAAAGAAGAAAGGAAAAAATTAGTGAACAGACAAGAAATTTTAAGTAAGACAACCAATGAAGAAGATCGATTAGAGATTTCAAAGTTATTAGACAAAATAGAATTTGTTTCAAAACGAAATAGCGTAGAATATACCGATTTTCTAGACATGAGGCAAAGACAGTTGTGCGAAAAAGCATTATCGGAATTAAAATATAACAATTATGTGGCTTTTGGAGGGTATAAAACAGCAGAAAGAACCGCTATTATTTTGTATCCAACAAAACTAGAAGAGGTGTTTAAAAACGAACAGTTTGATTTTAATACCATATTTAGTGTGATACGTATCCAATTGCCAAACGAATTAAAAGGAATGTATCAACATCGCAATTATTTGGGTGCTATTATCAAAATAGGAATCAAACGAGAAAAAGTGGGTGACATCATAGCAACCAAGGATGGAGCCGACGTTATTGTATTAAAAGAAGTAGAAAAATACGTGTTAGATGGATTGAAAGAATTAACAAGATTTCACAAATCAGAATTTTCTATATTCGGGTTAGAAAAATTAAACATCGAAGAACCAAAAACACAAAAACTAGAGATTATTGTACCATCGATGCGAATTGATAGCATTGTGTCAGAAAGCATTCGTACATCCCGTGCAAAAGGTACGGAAATAATCAAAGAAGAAAGAGTATTTTTAAACCA
The DNA here is from genome assembly GCA_944388985.1 of uncultured Clostridia bacterium. Lineage (GTDB taxonomy): Bacteria > Bacillota > Clostridia > TANB77 > CAG-508 > CALXVA01. The sequence goes on from CALXKT010000037.1 coordinate 3,326, forward strand.
TGAGTTAGTTACAAAAGGTTCCAAAGAAGTAAAAACAGGCGACATTCTTACCATAAGAGGAAAAGGTAGGTTCAAAGTAGGCAACATTGTAAACGAGACAAAAAAAGGAAACCTAGTGCTAGAAGTAGAAAAATATGTTTAGTGGAATTTGGGGACAGGCGTTTTTCTTCACTTTTTTCCAATTTTGGGACAGGCTTATGGGTAGCCTTTAAAAAACCTAAATATATTAATGGATGGATTAAGAAATGGAATTGATTGATGGAAAAGCATTAGCAAAAAAAATAAGAGAAGAACTAAAAGAAGAAGTAACAGAATTAAGAAAACAAGGAATTATTCCGAAGCTTGCAGTTATTATGGTAGGAGATGATAAAGCATCTGCTGTGTATGTTCGCAATAAAAGCAAGGCTTGCAATGAGATAGGTATTGAGTTTGAGGAATATCTAAAGGATGCGAATATAACGCAAGAAGAATTAATAGCTCTCATCAAAGAACTTAACAACAGAAAAGATGTAGATGGAATTTTGTTACAAAGCCCAATACCAAAAGGATTAGACATTCGAGAGGCATTTAATACTATCGATGCAAGCAAAGATGTAGATGGATTTAATCCAATAAATGTTGGCAAATTATCCATTGGAGAGGATGCATTTATATCGTGCACACCATACGGAGTGGTTAAAATGCTAGAGGCGTACAATATTCCTGTTGAGGGAAAAAGAGCCGTTATTATAGGAAGAAGCAACATTGTAGGAAAGCCACTAATCCAATGTTTGCTAAATAAAAATGCAACCGTAACGGTGTGCCATTCTAAAACAAAAAACATAGACGAAATTACGAAGCAAGCCGATATTTTAGTTGCAGCTTTGGGCAAGCCAAAGTTTGTAACGGAGAATATGGTAAAAGACGGTGCTACGGTTATTGACGTTGGTATAAACAGAAATGAAGATGGAAAACTTGTAGGTGACGTGGACTTCGAGAATGTTTCGAAGAAAGCTTCTTACATTACGCCAGTGCCAGGTGGAGTAGGACCGATGACGATTGCAATGCTAATGTACAACGTGGTTAAGGCCACGAAGGCAAGAAAAGGTTAATTTTCGGGGGCAATTTCTCTTGTTTGAAAGATAGGCAAACAAATTTGGAAAATATGTATAATACAGTACACTTTATAACAAGAATAAAAGTTAGGAGAAATTGCATGCAAATAAAAATAGAAGAAAGTAAAGTAAAAATCATTCGTCAAACAGACGAAAAATATCCGACGAAACTGCAGAATATTTATGCAAAGCCACAAATACTTTATGTATTAGGCAATGAAAAAGTATTACACGAAACCGCCATTGCCATTGTAGGGTGCAGAGACTGTAGTGAATACGGTGCAAAAAATGCGTATCAATTTGGATATGCATTAGCCAAAAAAGGCATAGGAATTATCAGCGGAATGGCAAAAGGAATTGATTCGTATGCACATAAAGGGGCTATCGACGCGAAAGGAAAAACAATTGCTGTATTGGGATGTGGATTAGATTTCGTGTATCCATCTGAAAATTGGAATTTGTACCGAGAAATTTTAAAAAGCGGAGGAGCAATTGTAACAGAATATCCCTTAGGAACGAGACCTGCCAAGCATCACTTCCCAGCAAGAAATCGAATTATTAGTGGTTTATCGGATGGCGTTTTGGTGGTAGAGGCAAAAAAGAGAAGCGGAACTTTAATTACGGTGGAGCATGCACTAGACCAAGGAAAAAATGTATATGCTATTCCGGGGAATATAACTAGCCAGAATTCATATGGTACGAACGAATTAATAAAAGAGGGTGCTATTCCCGTAACCAACATAGATGATTTTGAAGTGTAAAATATAAAACCAAGGAGGAAAAAATGGAAAATGCAAAAGACAAGCAAACAAATGTAAATTTATATACAAGATACAAAATGTTTTCATGGGATTTATTGTTCTATTATGCCATTATCTTTTTGTTTTTTACAGAAACCAAAGGCATCAGTGCAGCGGATGTCCTTTTGGCAGAATCGTTTTATCCTCTTTTTAAAATAGCTTTCTTAGTGCCAGCTACCATTTTAATCAATTCACAGGGCAAAAGAAATAGCCTTATCATCGGTAATTTGTTCATTGTTTTAGCAATTATTACCTATATAATTGGCTTTAACTTTGCTTTTATTGTGGCAGGACAATTATTTTCCGCAATAGGATTTATTATCAAAGGCATATGTGAATCCAACATTGCCTATGATTCTTTAGAAAAAAATGAAAAGCGAGGTAGCATTTTTGCCAAGATGGAGGGAAAAGCGTTATCGTTTTATTACTATTTAGATGCAATTTCTTCCGTGATTTCTGGATTTCTATTTGCAATTAATGGGTATTTACCAATGATATTTTGCCTAATAACGGCCATTTTTTCTACCTATCTTTCGACGAAATTTAAGAATATCGACGAAAAGCAGAGGGTAACGAAGGATAAAGTGTTAAAAGAATGCAAAGATCTAGTAAATTCTTTTAAGCTGTTTGGTAGGTCTCCAAGGCTAAAAAATCTTATCTTTTTTGGAGCGCTAGTTTCAGCTATCTTTCTTTCAATAACAATGCTTAGAAGTAGTATTATGCAAGATATTGGTATACCATCTGAATATTTTGGAATTATTTTTGCAGTATTAGGTTTTATTTCTGGAATTGCTGCAAGAAACGAACATAGATTACACAAAAAATTTCGTAATAGGACGTTAGGAAGAATTGCTGCTCCTCTTGTGTTTTCATGTATTCTAATAGGCGTTATCTGTAATGCAAATATAAGCTATATGACAAATGTTATTACTGTTTTACTCATGTTTCTAGTGCAATATATAGCCAAAGGGCCATTTTATCCGCTAATTAAGCAATATCTAAATAATTTCACAACAGCTAGTTTACGAACGAAAATATCATCTTCATTTAATTTGCTAGAAAATATTTTAAGATTTTGCATTACCTTTGCGGCATCTACTTTACTAAGAGTAACTACTACTGCCAATACATTCACGCTTTTGGGCTGTGTGCTTACTATTGTGGTGGTCCTAATGCTAGACAACATGAGAAACAAGGTAGGGCTTAGACCAGAACAGTACACGGAAAAAGATACAAAAATTATGGAATTACATTAGTTATTTCAACTGTCCAAACTTTATAAAAAACTTTCGTAAAAATCATTGACATATTTTGAGATTATTTATAAAATAGAATTGAAAATTTGGGGGATTAGCTTTCAATTTGTAGACAAAGGAAAAAACGATGGAATAACCTAAGGAGGAAGTAGTAAATGTACACATTTAATAGGATAAAAGTAAATCCACAACTACCAAAAAGGATTGAAAAATTGGCAGATATTGCAAACAATTTATGGTGGTCATGGAATACGAATTTTCTAAAAATATTCAAAGAAATTGACATTGATTTATGGGAAAGAGTCGAAAAAAATCCCGTAAAGTTTTTAAAGAATGTTTCGCAAGAAAAGTTAGAGCAAGCTTGTGAAAATGCAGAAATATTAAAACAATATGACAAATTTGTAAAAGATTTTGATGATTATATTAAGAGTAAAAATACATGGTTTGCAAAAAAATATCCAGAAAACCAAAGTGACCTAATTGCTTATTTTTCCGCAGAATATGGGTTAGATGAGATACTTCCTATTTATTCTGGTGGACTTGGTATTTTATCGGGAGACCATTTAAAGTCAGCTAGTGATTTGGGTGTTCCACTTATTGCAATAGGGCTATTATATAAAAATGGTTATTTTTGGCAAACAATTAATGGTCAAGGATATCAAGAAACAGAATATAAAGAGTTGGACCTTGAAAATTTGCCTATTTTACCAGTGAAAGATGTAGATGGTAATGACTTAATTATATCGGTTGCAATGCCAAAAAAGAAGCTATACATTAAAGTGTGGGAAATTAAAGTGGGAAGAGTTACCCTTTATTTAATGGATTCCGACATTGATGCCAATATACCAGAATATCGCGAAATAACCAAAACATTATATGGTGGAAATCAAGAAATGCGTATCCAGCAAGAGATTGTTTTAGGAATGGCAGGGGTAGAGCTTTTAAGAAGATTAGGAGTAAAACCAACGGTATACCACATGAACGAGGGACATTCTTCTTTCTTGATTTTAAAATTAATCGAGACGGTAATAAAAGAGAAAAAGGTATCTTTCAATATTGCAAGAGATATTGTAAGTTCAAAAACGGTATTTACTACACATACACCTGTACCAGCGGGAAATGATATCTTTCCATTGGAATTGATGGAAAAATATTTTAAAGATTACTGGGAAAAGCTAGGAATCGATAAGCAAGAATTCTTTAAAATGGGGAAAAAACCAAATGCAGATCCAAATAGTGGATTCGACATGGGAGTGCTTGCTTTAAAAGTGGCAGGAAAGAAAAATGGTGTAAGTAAGCTTCATGGAGCTGTATCAAGAGAATTGTTTGGAGATATTTGGCCAAACATTGCTTCTAGTGAAGCACCAATTACTTATGTAACCAATGGTATTCATACTTGTTCATGGCTACCACAAAATATTAAAGATTTGTATAATGAATATTTAACACCATATTGGCAAGATAATATTTTTAATGATGAAGTATGGGAGAAAATAGAAGATATTCCAGATGAAAAATTGTGGAATGCTCATATGGAAAGAAAAAGAAAATTAATTGCTTTGGTAAAAAAGAATACGATGCAGAGGCTACACCGTTGTGGTTATAGCTATCAAGAGATTAATAAAATTACCTCTGGCCTAAGCGAAAATGTTTTAACAATAGGTTTTGCAAGAAGATTTGCAACATATAAAAGAGCAACACTTATTTTTAAAGACTTAGAAAGAATAACACAAATTTTCAGCAATGAAAATAGACCAATTCAAATTATTTTCGCAGGTAAAGCGCATCCAGCGGACAAAGAAGGACAAGATTTAATCAAATATATTCATGAAATTTCAATGAAACCACAATTTAAAGGAAAACTCTTCTTATTAGAAAATTACAATATTGCGATGTCAAGATATTTAATCAGTGGTGTGGATGTATGGCTTAACACACCAAGAAGACCAATGGAAGCATCAGGAACAAGTGGACAAAAGGCATCTGTTAACGGCGTTATTAATTTCAGTGTACTAGATGGATGGTGGGCAGAAGGCTATAACTCGAAAAACGGTTGGTATATCGGATTAAATGCAGAATACGAAAATTATGACGTGCAAGACAAAGCAGATAGCGAAGACATTTATACTACACTAGAAAATAAAATTATTCCAACATATTATGATAGAGATGAAGAGGGCATTCCAGAAAAATGGGTAAAAATCATGAAAAATTCAATCATTTCTACAGGAGGAAGATTCAGCACCTCGCGAATGTTGGTGGATTATGTGGATAAACTTTATATTCCATTATGTAATTTATATGATAATTATTTTAGCAAGCTAGATGTGGTTACTGAGTTTAATGCTTGGAAAGAAGATTTGCTTAAAAGCTGGGACGATATTAAAATTACACAGGAGAATAATATCGACAATGCTACCATCGATGCAGGAAATTATATTGATGTAAAATGTAAAGTGACATTGCCAAATATTTCGGTAGATAATATCGAAGCACAAGTATATTATGGAAGAATAGAAGACAATGGTGTTGTAGATGACATTTCCATTATACCAATGAAATTAGAAGAAGAGGATAAGGAAACAAGAACCTATACTTATTCTGCAAAAATTAAATTGGTAAATGGAGGAGAATATGGCTATACTTTCCGTGTTATTCCAAAACATGAAATGATATTAGATGCGGAGAATTTGGACTTGATTAAATGGATTTAGTTTTTGCTTTGCAAATAATTAAAAAGATATATAACAAAGTTAATAATTATTAAATAATAAAAAATAAAACAATAGAAAAAAGGAGGAGATACAATGGAAGAAAATAAGGAAGTAGAAACAAATAAGAAACAAGAGGAAAAACAAAAAAAGCTTAAAGATAAGAAAAACACATTTACCTTAATTTATATTCTTGTTGGAATATTTGCTATCGCAGTTATTGCAATGCTTGCATATGCATTCATCGTAACAAGATAGTTGTAGCATACAAAACAAGAGTCACTTTTTTATTTTAGTTTACGACCCCCAACATCGTACAAACTGTAAAAACTCCACTGGCGTTTCGTTTAACAGTTTGTAAACTTGTTGGTCCCCACCTTAAGTCTCCAACTAAAATAAAAAAGTGACTCTTGTTTTGCAATAAACTTGAACAAAAGGGACACTCCCTTTTGTTCAAGTTCGTGAACGTTTAGGAGTGTCCCTTTTGTTTAAGTTTTATTAATAATAAATCATATAGTCGATTTCTGGAAAGACGCAATCTTTTTCATAAATTTCATCCACAAAAGATTCGTCGATTTTATCCTCTGTTATTTGATAATAGAGATTTGTAAATCTTCCAATATGGTCTTTAATTCTCTTTTTAGCGTAATCTACCATCGTTCCATTGGTAATAATAAATAACCAATCACTGCTTTGTGCAAGCAATAATTCTCGAGCGCATTGATTTAACGCTTTTCGTCGTAGAGAATCCGCAGGCTCATTAGGATACAAATGAGCAAGCTCCACCATGCGATTTCCTGCAACATGCAAATGACGATGTACATAGTCATTTGTTTGGTTAAGCCATACTTCGCTATAACCATTGGCACCCCAGCTAGAACGGCAAGGCTCTGCCACTTGCATGATTGGGTATTTATCAATATATTCGCTTGGTGTAATTAACTTAAAATTACAATCATCATAATAAATTTTCTTAAATAAAATATATAACCAGTAAGGCCCCTCGTACCACCAGTGCCCATAAAGTTCTGCATCATATGGACATAATATGATAGGAGGATTTCCCATGATAGGAGCAAGTTTTTCAATTTGTGCTTCTCGACTATCAAAGAAATGACCGGCTTGTTTTTCGGCAGAATCTTTTGCCCATTGAATATTGTAATAATCTTTTTCACAGTCTTTTCCTGTAATTCGATAATATTTAATTCCGGTATGTACGCGAACACCATTAGATGCGATATATGGCTTAATGTAATCATAATCAGCATCGTAGCCGATGTCACGATAAAATTCACGATAATTGAAGTCTCCTGGATATCCATTAATAGAGCTCCATACTTGACGAGAGGATTCCATATCTCTACCAAAAGCGATAACACCCTCTGGAGAAACGATTGGAGCAAAAGTTCCATAAACAGGAGTAGGGTTAGCATATAAAATGCCGTGAGATTCGGTAATAATATAATCAATTCCGAATTCTTTTAAATACTTATCCGCCTCTGGAATATAACCACACTCTGGAAGCCAAATACCACGTGGCTTTTTACCAAAATATTTCTCATATGTTTGCACACCCACTGCAATTTGTGCTTTTACAGTTTGCTCGGTAACATACAAAATAGGAAAATATCCATGTGTTGCACCACATGTAATAATTTCAAGCACGCCGATGTCTTGAAAATGTTTAAATCCTTGAATTAAATTGCAATGATACACATCACGAAAAACATATAAATCATTGGTGTAGCGGTCTAAATAATAATGGGAAAGCTCGTTCAAACGCTTATCGTCCTTGGTACGAACTACTTCTTTTTCGCAAAGCTCAATATGTGTTTTTAAATACTTAATATATCGTTCTTGTAACAATTTATTATCAAGCATATTAAGAAGAGGGGGAGTAAGGGACATTGTAATACGAAAATCCACTTTTTCCTCCTCTAATTTTTTAAAATTTAATAGAAGCGGTATATATGTTTCAGAAATAGCCTCATAAAGCCATTGTTCCTCTAAATAATCTTCACTTTCAGGGTGATGGATAAACGGTAAATGCGCGTGTAGTACAAAACTAACATATCCTTTTTCTTTTGTCATTATCAATCAAAACCTTTCTTAAGTTAATATATTTGCTATTTTTTTATTTAGGCTATTATTTAAAAGTAGAACTATTGGAAGAAGAAAGATTTAATTTTATGTTATTAGAAGTAAGCTCTTCTAAATTAATTTCCTCTTTGTAAATTTCTTTGTAAATCTCATAAATATCGTATACTTTTCCTAAACTCTTAATAAAGGATAGAGACGAAATTTCTTTTTCTTCTACAAAATTATTCTTAATATTCTTAAAGAAAACCGTTTTGCCAAGTCGATCAAACAAAATGTGATTGTTTGGCATTTCCATATCGTTGGATGTTGTAACATACACGTAATTCTCAATAGGAGATTGTGCTTCATAAGGGCGTCTGCCTAATTCTACGGAATAATCACAATTTGCATCATTGACATGTAGATACCAACTATTGGCGAAATCGTTAATTTCTACTTCAAAATGATAATTCATGGTTTTATTGTAAACCACTAGAACAGGTTTTGTTTTCTCAAAAAAGTCATCTCCATATTTTTGTGTAAAATTCTTGCGGTCTGTATCAGCAATATCCCAATAAATAAATAAGGTAGTAGGTGTTTGTGCTAAAATCTTAACTACCGTTTCGTTGTAACGATAAGGCAAATCGTAATACTCTACTTGGGAAGTAATGCTTTTGTTTTTGGTTGCTTTAGTCGTTTTTGCTGTTTTCGTAGTTTTACTTGCCGTGCTTGTTTTGGTACTGGTTTTCTTAGTGGTTTTGGAAGAAGATTTCTTAGTAGCACTTCCTTTGGTTGCTTTCGAACGAGTGGTAACCTTTTGGGTTGTAGATTTGGTGGTTGCCACTTTGCTACTTGTTTCTTCTAATTTACGTTTATTGGTTCTGGTACCACTTGCTTTTTTAGCCTTTGTGGTAGCGCTTTCTTCTATTACTATATTTGTTTTTAATTCATCTTTAGATTTTCTTGGCATCTCTTCCTCCGTAAAAATAAAATATTCTACTATATAATATATCAAATGAATAATAAATTCAAGAGAAAAATTGCAGAAAAAGGAAAAAAATTGTAAGAAATAACTTGTCGTCAAGTAAAAAGTTAAATGCAATTCTGTAAAGTAAATGCAATTTGTACGATTAAACGCAGTTTAAAAGCAATAT
>CALXKT010000038.1 GCA_944388985.1 uncultured Clostridia bacterium
GTTATTTATGGTACAAGTGCTACCTGTCTCCCCCCTCTACAGTTTGCCAGTTATCTTCTCCCTCTTTTTTGTATTCATATTTATAAACTGCATTCTCCGCATTTTCTGCTTCTACTTCTATTGTTGCACTATTTGTTGTCGTCGTTGCATTTACATTTTTTATTCTTGGACCTGTTGCTTCTCCTTTATAATCAATTAATATATCATCTGCATTATCTTTTTCTGGTACTGGCATTACTTCAAATATCAATCCATCTTCTGTTACAACATCATATGTTCCATCTCCATTGTCATCAGTATCAGTTTCTTTATTTCCTATTATTTCTTCATTTTCTATAATTTCAAAGTAATCATCAATTGTTGTTGTTCCCTTTCCATCAATAATTGCTGTTCCTGTTGCCATTTCCAACTTTTCTCGTGTGTTTTCTATCTCAGACATCTTTTTGGCTTCTTGTGCTTTCAGTAAAAGCCCATTTTCTCCAAATATAAATACAATGGTTATCATCGCTAAGATTATTATAACTACAATTGTTATAACTAATGCTACTAATGTAATTCCTTTGTTGTTTCTATTCTCTAGCAAACTAGCTTGTTTATTAGCCATTTTGCAATTTTTCTTTTCTCTTTTTCTTCTGCTTATCATATTTTTCCTCCTTTATCTTCTATTTATCTATTTACAATAATTTTGTTATTATAAATTCCTTCTTTTTTATAAATCCATCTTTTTTTGCTATTTATGTTATATTTAATAATTCATTTACGCATATTTATCCTTCACGCACAAAAAGGACAGGTATGTAGCCAACTGTATTATTTTTCTCAATAATACTTGCAGGCTATTACCTATCCTTTTTTCTATTATTATATTTAATTGTTTTCCTTCTTTACAATTCCTTGTATATGCAACTATTTTTTCTTTATACTTCTTTTCATCACAAATTAAGCCTATTTCATTTAAACAACTGTCAAATAGACGGATTCCACTTTTATATAGATATTGTGTGTACAGCCTCAAGGCTTTCATGCTTTATGTTTGTTTTCATTTACTTTTTTCTCCTTCTTTTTAACCATATTTTTTCTCTTAAGTGACTATTTCTTTCCTTGATTGCTAGTATTTCTCCGTTGTTCTAGTTAGTGCCCCTACAAGATGCCTTTCTTACAAGCTGTATTGTAAGTATAAGCTCATATTGTAAGTTTGCATTTAAAAATTAGTAGTATACATTTATTCTATACTACTAATTTATTTTTTTCAATATATACTGCTTATTTGTCATGCAACTGTAATATTTTTGTAATATTATTGTAACATTTATTATATTTCTTTCATAACTTTATTTGGTATACCGTCTCTATTTTTTTATTGAGCTGCTTCTATTTTAAAATCTTTTGCATCACTTACGTCTGCCATAATACTTGCATTAAGTTGTACTGTTGCTCCAGGCTCAATATTCTCTATTATTGGATATGTTTCTGTAATTACTTCGTTATTTTCTCCAAGTATTGTTATTTTTACTACTTCTCTTTCATGGCGTGTAGTTCCATTATTTTTTACATCTGCTAATAATACAGTTACATTATTTTTTTCTGTATATTGTATATTAGTTATTTCCAAATTTCCATATGTCTTTGTTGTATTAAATTCTTCACTTGTATTAATGGTAGTTCCATCCACTAATTCTGTGGTATATTTTGGTTCATTTACCTGTACCTCTCCTTGTGCTTGTCCGTTATCTGTTGTATTTTCGTCTCCTTTATTCATATTTAAAGCAACAATTAAAACAACGGCAATAATTACTACTGCAACTAATAATACAATCCATCTTTTTTCATTATTATTCATTTTTAAATCCTCCTAAAATTTAATTTTTATTTGTTCTGTTTCAATTTAATTTTTTGTTATCATTATTTTTTACCATTTTTGTTTTATTATGCATATTTGTCCTTATTTTCTGTCTTATTATTTAATTTTTTATTGTAAATCTTACTTTTCACTCTTAAATTTTTTCTCATCTCTTGTTCACCCCCTGCTTTAATTTCTTCTTTTGCCTTTACATCTATTATTTCATACATTTTTTTGCACCGATATTGTCAGTACATTATTATTCTATACTATTTATTTTTAATTTTCAATAATTTTGCAATAATGTAATATATTTGTAATATAGTAATATTTTTGTAACATTTTTTTATAAAACTATAATGCATTTATTTTTTCTTAAACAATACTTATAATGTTTTAAACACACTAAAAAATCGTGTTGCTTAGAAGTACTTATCTCCTAGCCACACGACTTTTATTTTTTGTATCGTTTCTTATGTATTATCTTTTATTCCAAATAAAAATTTTACAATTCCCCTTAAAAATTTAGGAACTTTTTTAACAACAATTGTCATTTTTCCCCCTCCTTTAAACGCTAGCATTGCTTTCTATTCCAATTAATTGCATTATTATTTAAGCTAGGAAAACAGTGTTTAGAAATTTTTTTAGAATTACAGTGAGCATAGCAGTATGATTTTTAACAACATAGCCACATAATTCCTACTGCAACAACTAAAACTCCTATTAAAAATAGCCAACCTGATAAAGGAAGTAATAATACAAGTAATATTCCAAGTCCCAAGCCAATTAAACAAACTGCTATTGTCTTTTTCAAAAGTCGAAACATTATTATTACCTCCTGTCTTTTTTATATTATATTACCTGTTTTTCTGAAGTGTTACCATTTTATGGTTACTCGTTCATTTTGTCTTTTTAGCAGATATGTATTGCAATTTATACTGTTTCTTTATACTTAGCTAAATCATCTTTTAATATTAATTGAAAACTTAGAGCAAGGATTGATAAAAACAAGATTTTTAATTTAGGTTGCAGACATAGTCTGTCGTATGATATAATTTTCCCAATCAAAAAAATTTGTAAGTTTTAAATAAAACACTTTCTCATTCGTGTATTTTTAGTGTAAAAGGAAGGAACAATTTATATGACACAAAAAGAAGCAATTAAAATAATAGAAATATTGAAAAACACGTATCCAGATGCTAAATGTAGCCTAGATTTTACTACCCCTTTTGAAATGCTAGTAGCAGTTATTTTATCAGCCCAATGTACAGATGAAAGAGTCAATAAAACTACGCCTAGCCTTTTTAGTAAGTATTCTACTCCCGAGGACTTTGTAAAAATGCCTTTGGAAACTTTAGAAGAATTAATTCATCCTTGCGGATTTTACAAAAATAAGGCCAAAAATATAAAAGCAACAGCAGAAAAAGTTGTAAAGGATTTTGACGGAAAAGTCCCAGAAACGATGGAAGAATTATTGACTTTACCTGGTGTTGGAAGGAAAACCGCAAATGTTGTAATGTTAGAAGCTTTTAATAAGCCACAAGGTGTTGCAGTAGATACACATGCCAAAAGGCTTTCTAACAGAATTGGTTTTTCAAATAAAGATACACCAGAAAAAATTGAACAAGATTTATTAAAACTTTTTCCATATGAATATTTAAAAGATATCAACCATCTTTTAATCTATCACGGAAGAGCTATTTGTACCGCTCGTTCTCCTAAGTGTGAAAACTGCCCTATTCGAGAACATTGTAGTTTTTATTTAAACAAGCTAACTTAACCTTGTTTGCTCCGGTTGTTTCTAGTGAAATTTCCTTTGCAATAAAATAAATTTACTTGTTGCATAATTTTTCAAAAACACTCCATACTATGTAAAAATGGGGTGGTTTTATTTTGACAAATATCAATTGTTCTTGTGATTGTAAATACCAAATTGACGGTAAATGTCATTTAGAAAATGTACAAAATCAAACAATTTCTCCAACAAAGGAGTGCATCTATTTTTCAAAAAAGGTTTGAACGTTAGGGACACTCCTTTTTGTTCAAGTTCGTGAACATTTAGGAGTGTCCCTAACGTTCAAGTTCTCGGACAAAAAGGAGTGTCCCTAACGTTCAACAAAGCATAAAAACGAAATTATTTTTTAATTCAATTGACAAATCCCTTCTAGCATTATATGATAGACGCATATTATTAATTAAGGAGGGATTGGTTTGAAAACAAAATTCACGGTAAAACTATTTTTATGTTTGGTAGCCCTGCTAACGGTTTGCTCTACTTTTGTATTAGCTACTGATACAAATGAAACAAATGCAAATGAAATTTTAGCAACTTATGAAACTAACGATTCGTTCGTTTTTTCCAATATGTATGTATTTGAAAACGAATCTGAAATTTCTCAAGTAGTAGATGGGAATGTATTTGCCTTTGGAGGAACAATATCCATAACAGGTGAAATTTATGGAGACCTTTTCGTTATGGCAAATTCTTTAACTGTTTCCGAAGACGCCATCATTCATGGAAACATTTTTGTATGTGCTAATGAAGTTTCTTTTTCTGGAATCACTTCTGATATTTACGGAATGGCAACAAATTTCACTCTAGAGGCTTCTGGTATTGTTGCAAGAGATGTGTATATTACCTCTTCTAGTGTAAACTTAAATGGTCAAATTGGTCGTGATGCTTTTCTTAGCACCGAAAGTTTAGCTTTTGCTTCTGATGCAGAGGAAGTTATTGTTCAAGGTAACTTAAGTTATACTGCAGAGTCGGAATTTTCGATACCCGAGAATGTTGTTACAGGAGAGGTTACTTATACTCCGGTTCAAGTAGAACCAGCAGATATTGCATGGACGATTATATCTAGCTTGCTTACAACAGCAATTTTTGCACTAGCTGTTATCGCTTTAATCTTATGGATTGTGCCTAACTTTAAAAATAGAGCAAGTACTATTATTGCGAAAAAGAGTTGGCTTTCTTTTGGATTAGGTTTACTCGTATTTTTCGGAATCATACTTGTTGCTTTCTTACTATTACTATTTACGTACGGCTATGGCGCAAGTATTGCAGTTGCACTTATTGGTTTCTTGGTACTTATTTATGCCATTGCAAATACGGTATTTGGCATGGCAGTTGGTAATTTGATTGCGAATAAATTCAATTGGAACAAAACTTGGATTTTTATTTTACTATCGGTTCTTGTGGTCGTCATAATTGATTTAATTAGCTATATTCCATACATTGGAGGACCTATTTCCTTTATTACTTCGGTATTAGGTATTGGTATTATTTGTATCAACGCGTACAAAAGGAAAGATTTAGTACAGGATAAGAGCACAAATTAGTAAACTTGCTATATGATAAAAACGGTAATGATTTTTCAAATTTCATTACCGTTTTTTTGTTTTTCTTGTGTCCCTTTTTTTCAAGCTTTCTTTTTTTGGTTCAAGGTTGCTTTTACAAGGTTTACAAAGAGTGGTGCTGGTCTATCTGGCCTTGACTTAAATTCTGGATGGAATTGGCACGCAATAAAGTATGGATGTTCTTTTATTTCTATCATTTCTACCAATTCTCCATCTGGCGAAGTTCCAGATACAACAAGCCCTTTTTCTTCTAACATTTCTCTATATTTATTATTGTACTCAAAACGATGGCGATGCCTTTCTGCTATCTGCTCCTCTCCATACACTTTTTCTGCTAAGCTTCCCTTTTTGATTGTGCATGGATAGCTTCCCAAGCGCATGGTTCCTCCTTTTTTGACAATATCTTTTTGTTCATACATAATGTGTATTACAGGATTTTCACACACTTCGTCAAATTCTTCTGAATTAGCATCTTTTATTTGTAGTACATCTCTTGCAAATTCAATGACCGCCATTTGCATGCCAAGGCATATTCCCAGAAACGGAATATTGTTTTCTCTAGCATATCTTACCGTCTGAATTTTGCCCTCAATTCCTCTATTTCCAAAACCACCTGGTACAATAATACCTTTGCAATCTTTTAATATTTCTTTAGCATTCTCAGCAGTTACTGTTTCTGAATCTATTAGCAGCGGCTTTACCTTTACTCCATTTTCATAACCAGCATGGCGCAAGCTTTCTATTACAGATAAATACGAATCTTCTAACTTCACATACTTTCCTACAATACCAATTGTAACTTCTTTGTCAGATACTTTTCTTATTTTTTCATTCAGTTTTTCCCAATTTTCATTGTTTGCTTCTAATCGGCTTAATTGCAAATGCTTGCAAACTTCCACTGCTAATCCCTCTTTTTCTAACATGAGGGGAACTTCATATAAGCAACCTGCTGTTTTATTTGCAATAACGCTTTCTTTTGTTACATTGCAAAAGAGAGCAATTTTATCTCTTAAACTTTCTGGAATATCCACTTCAGTTCGGCATACCAATATGTCTGGCTTAATACCTAACGATTGCAATTCCTTTACTGAATGCTGTGTCGGCTTGGATTTTAATTCATTAGAGCCAGAAATATATGGTAATAGCGTAACATGAATATAAATAACATCCTCTGGCTTGTTTTCTAAACCTACTTGACGAATAGCCTCTAACATGGATAAGCCCTCAATATCTCCCACGGTTCCGCCAATTTCTGTAATAACAATATCTACATCCGACTTTTCAAAAGCATATATCTTTTCTTTTATGGCATTGGTTATGTGTGGAATTACCTGCACTGTTTTGCCTAGATAGTCTCCTCTTCTTTCTCTTTCAATTACTTCTTTATAAATTTTTCCCATGGTAATACTAGAATTTTTCGTTAAATTTTCATCGGTAAATCTTTCGTAATGTCCTAAATCCAAATCCGTTTCTGCTCCATCATCGGTAACAAAAACTTCCCCATGCTCATAAGGGCTCATGGTTCCTGGATCGATATTAATATAAGGATCAAACTTTTGGTTTGCCACTTTATATCCTCTGTTTTTTAATAGCCTTCCCAGTGATGCAGCTGTAATTCCCTTTCCTAGTCCAGATACTACTCCTCCTGTTACAAATACATACTTTGTTTTCATTGCTCCAACCTTTCCAAAACCGATACGCGCTATTTTGTACCATTTGCCTTTATTGCTTTTTTGCTTTCTCTTTTAACCTTAATTGGTGCCCTTCTCTCTTATTTTAATATAATAAGTATTTTCACCAGAAACATGCATTTAATAATTTATCTACAATAAAAAACAAAAAAGTAGATTAAAAAGAAAATCCAAAATCGGTTTTTTTTTAATCTACTATACTAATTAAAATATGTTCTTATCTTATCACTTTATTTTTGATTAATCAAGCTTTTTTTGAAAATTTCTTTAGGCAAACTGAAATAAGTGGACGTACAATTCGTTTCAGTCTTTTAGCATTCTAATTGTTTCTGCAAAATTGCTAGACTGAACAATACTGGTGCCAGCAACTGCTATGTCACATCCTGCTTCTTTTAATTTTGCAATATTGTCTACATTAATTCCACCATCTGCTTCGATATCTACCCCATAACCGTTTTCATCAATGTACTTTTTTAGCTCACGAATCTTTTCAATTGTTTCTGGAATTAATGTTTGTCCTCCTTCTCCAGGTTCTACTGTCATTATTAACACTTGATGAATAAATGGAAGATATGGCAATACTTCCTCCACCTTAGTATTTGGTTTAACACTTATTCCTACTTTACAATTGTTTTCTTTAATGTACGAAATCCATTCCATTAACTCTTCTTTGTTTTTTGCTGCCTCTAGGTGAATAGTAATCACACGTGGTTCAAATATAATAAAACTTTTGATAAATGCCATGACATCTTTCACCATAAGATGCACATCTAACGGCTCTGTTGTAATACTGTTCAAATACTCTGCATATTCAGTCATTAATGCAACTGTATTATTCTTTACAAACTCGCCATCCATTACATCTATATGAAAATAATCTGTTCCTGCAGTTTCTAAATTATAAAATGTTTGTATACACTTTTCTTTTGGTACGCTTAGAATCGATGTTGAAATTTCCATATTTTCCTCCTTTTTTAGTCCACTTTAGGGACAGGCCTTTTTGTCTCCTTTTGTCCACTTTAAGGCCTGTCCCCAAATTCCACCAAAGTGGAAAATGAGACCTGTCCCTAAAGTTTACAGTATCTTTCATATCTTTCTTTTGATATTTTTCCGCTCTTCTACAGCCTTTTTTATTGCACAGTTTGCTTCTTTTATGTGACTACAATCTCCATATTCACATTTACCAAGATACTCTCTAAACTCCACAAAATAATAGGCTAAGTCCTCTTTTTCGATTTCACTAATATCAAAAGTGGAAAAGCCAGGTGTATCTGCGATATATGAATTTTCTCCTATTTTATATAAACAAACTTGTGTGGTAGTGTTTTTCCCTCTTTTATTTTTATGGCTGATAGCTCCCTCTTCGGTTGTATTTTCTCCGAGCAAACTATTAATTAATGTAGATTTTCCTACGCCAGAGTTTCCAGAAAAAGCTGTAATATGTCCCTCTAGGCATTTTTGCAATTCAGATACACCCTCTCCTGTTTTTGCATTGGTAGAAATGACAGTATATCCTATTTTGGAATAAACTTGTTTTATTTTCTCTACCGCTTCTTCATCTACTAAATCGATTTTATTTAAACAAATAATCGACTTTATTCCAATATATTCGGCATAAACTAATTGCTTGTCTAGTAGTTCTAAATCTGGTTTTGGCAATTTCATGGACAATACTAAAATGATTTGTGATAAGTTTGCCATTTTAGGTCTTTTTAAGTAATTTTTTCGTTCCTCTATTTTAGTAATAACTCCTTTTGCCTCTTCTTCTTTTGCAGTGACTTCGCCTTTTATCCTTTCCATTTCTACGATATCACCTGCGACAGGACTAATTTCATTATTTTTGAATTTTCCCCTTGCATTACAGTCGATTATTTTTCCGTCCGCTTCTACTTTGTATAAGTCTGATATGTTGCTTAAAACAATTCCTTTTGGCACTGATTTTCTCCTCTCGTTTTTATAATGCTTGCTTACATTATAACATAATCTATTTTCTTTTTTCAATACTAAAAAAGAACCTAAATTCTTAAACACTTTGTCTAATAATTTAAGTTCTTTGATTTATTATTTTGTAAAAGTAACGGTTTCAACATCTCCAAATCTTATTGTTTGAGATGAATTATATATTTCTCCATCATTTGGATCAGTAATAGTTACTGTTATTTCTAATGTTTCTCCTTCTCTACCAGAAAAACTAATAGATGAAAAAGCTTCTGTGTTTTTACTTACTCCTGTTCTTCTCTCATTATTTATACTAATGTTTACGGTTGGGCTTTCTGTACTTGTTTCTCCTTCTGCTGGTTCTGTATAGCCACCTGTAATTTCTGCCACATTAACGATTACTTGCACTTCTCTTGTTGCTACTACTCTATTGATTGTAAGTGTTACTTCAGAACCCTCATCTACACTTGAACCAGATTCGATACTTTGCTCTAATACTACTCCATTTTCTTTGGTAGCATCTTCTTCATATTCAGTATTTACTTCAAATCCTAAATCCGTAAGCTGTTTTTTAGCATCTGCTTCGCTATCTCCAACAACATTTGGCATGGTAATTTGTTTTATTCCTGTACTTACATAAATCTTTACAGTACCGCCTGCATTAAGCTCACTTTCTGATTCTGGTTCTTGTCTTATTACATATCCTGCTTCAATTCTGCTACTTGCTTCTTGCACAATTTCCACTTCTAATTCTTCTGCTTTAATTTCTTGTTCTGCTTCTGCTTGCGCTTTTCCAACAACATCTGGAACAATTTTTATATTTTCACCTTTGCTTACTACTAGCTTAATTGTAGACTCTTCTTTTACAGTGTATCCTTCTACATAAGGTGGATCTTGTGAAATAATTTTTCCTGCTTCTACATCTGAATTAAATTCTTCTGTAATCTCTAACACCAAATTAAATTGTGTTGCTTGTGCTTCTGCTTCTTCTCTTGTCATGTCTACAAAATTAGGCAAAGCAACATCTTTTCCTCTTCCTGCATCTAAAATAGCTTGTGTTCCAAAAAATCCTGCTACTGGTATTAAAATTACTAACAAAATGATTAAGATTACTTTCAAAGTCGGATGCTTTGCAAAAAACTGGCCAATTTTTCCTTTTTTCTTTTTGTCATCTTTACCATTTCCCTCTGCATTAGTAGCATTCTCTGTTTCGCTTGCTTTTTTGATAGCTTCTTCTGAAATAGTATCAATTCTTTGTGTGTATGCCATATCATTAGAAGAAGTTTTTACAAAATCTCCTTCTGGATCTTTTAATGCCATATTCAAATCTTTTAGCATTTCTGTAGCAGATTGATAACGTAAATTCAAATCTTTTTCCATTGCTTTCATAATAATCTTGTTTACTGAATATGGAATAGATGGATTTAGTTTTATTGGCTCTATTGGTTTTTCTTGCATATGTTTTAGTGCAATCGACACTGGTGTATCTGCATCAAATGGTACTCTTCCTGTAAGCATTTCATACATCACAACGCCTAAAGAATATAAATCCGATTTCGCATCAGTGTAGCCACCACGTGCATGCTCTGGTGAGAAATAATGAACTGAACCAATTGTTGTTCCAAAAGCGGTAATAGTAGAATTGGACACTGCTTTTGCAATTCCAAAATCCGTTACCTTAGCAATGCCGTCTTCGGTTATAATAATGTTATGTGGTTTGATATCTCTATGTACAATATTATTTTTATGTGCTACTTCTAAAGCAGAAGCAATTTGAATTGCAATATTTAATGACCATTTCCATGGAAGTACTCCATCCTCTTCTATAATCTGTTTTAAGGTTTTTCCTTGAATTAGTTCCATGACAATATAGTATATATTGTTTTCCATTCCTACATCGTAAATGGACACAATGTTTTGATGTGCTAAACTTGCAGCTGATTGTGCTTCGGTGTTAAATCTTCGAATAAATTCTTCATCTGTTGTAAATTCTTCTCTTAATACTTTTACGGCAACATATCGTTTTAAAACAGTATCTTGTGCTTTGTATACAGTTGCCATTCCCCCGTTTCCTATTTTCTCTAGTATCTCATACCTATTTCCTATTAACTTTCCCTCTAGATTCATACTAAAATCTTCTCCTCTTAACTAATTATAATAACTGTAATATTGTCATATCCACCAGCTGCATTTGCCTCTTCAATCAATTTGCTTGCAGCTACTGTTACATCTTGCTTTACTAGTTCATAAATTCGTTTTTCTTCCACCATATTGGTTAACCCATCTGAACAGATAATAAAAATATCACCTTTTTCGAAGTTACGTGCACGTAAGTCTGGCTCTACATAAGGTGTACAACCTAGCGCTTTTGTAAGCATGTTCTTTTTTGGATGTGTCTTTGCCTCTTCTCTGGTAATTTTCTTATCTTCTACTAACTGTTGTACATAACTATGATCTTTAGTTAGCTTTCGTATTATTTCTTTTCGAATACGATAAATTCTGCTATCTCCAACATGTCCTATATATGCCTTATTATTATATATTAAACAAACTTCCAAAGTAGTACCCATTCCGTCCAATTCTTTTTCTTCTTTTGATTTTTCATATACTACCATATTGGCATATTCGACAGCATTTTTTATTAGCTTTAATATTTCTTCTTTTTCCTTTACAATACCTTCAAAATTGTTCTGAATGTATTTTTTGGCAGAATCAATTGCCATTTTGCTTGCTATTTCTCCGCCTTTATAGCCTCCCATACCATCGGCAAGCAAATACAATTTTGGTTCTTCTGTTTCCTGTGAGATATAGTAAGAATCTTGATTTAACTCGCGAACCTTTCCTATATCCGATTTTGCAAAAACCATTCTCTTACCCTAACCTTTCTTTTATTGTTACTTTTTTATTTTTCAAACTAAGTTCTTTCTTCGTAACTGTCCACACGCCGCATCAATATCAGACCCCAGTTCCCTTCTGATGGTTGCTACAATGCCTTGTTCATTTAGATAATCGCGAAATTTGATAATATTTTCATTGGTGCTTTTGGTATAAGCTCCATTTTCGATTTTATTAATTGGAATTAAATTCACATGGCATAACATTCCTTTTAATAATTTTACTAGTTCCTTAGCGTCCTCTAAATTATCGTTATTATCTTTTGCTAAGGCATACTCAAAAGATATTCTTTTATTCGTCTTTTGGATATAATAACGACATGCCTCCATCAATTCTTTTATAGGATAGCGATTGTTAATTGGCATCATGCTACTTCTTTTTTCATCGTTTGTGGCATGTAGTGAAATTGAAAGCGTACATTGCCATTCTTCATCTGCGAACTTGTATATCATAGGTACTAATCCACTTGTTGAAATGCTAATATGTCTTGCGCCAATATTTAATCCTTTTTGATTATTG
>CALXKT010000039.1 GCA_944388985.1 uncultured Clostridia bacterium
ATCGCCTTCGCTTTCTGCCTTATAATCCACCTCTTCCGAATCGATTCGATAGTAGATTTTAGCATCTTTTTTACTACGAGGCTTATTAATTAATTCACATACTTTTGATATAGTTCTATCTTGTCCTAGTAAAGCGCTATAAATTCCTATTCCAAATAGTTTTACTAGGATATTTTCTGACTTAGTTCTTCTATCTGCACATATTAATATAATTGGTATGTCTTGTCCATTGGCAGTAGTAGCTTCATCACTTATATTATCAAGCCTTTCGAAAATAAACTTATCAATAACGCCAAAATTGTTATTAGCAAATGGCTCTACGTCTTCACTAATAACGATTCTGTCATACGTCTTATCTTTTTGTAATTCCTTTGTTATGGCATCAAAATAATATACGTTTTTACTAGTTATAATTTCTTTATATTCTTGTTGATATTTCTTGATAATGGATTCCGATATACTTTCATTATTAACGGCAAATAATACTTTCATTTGTTTAACCCCTCCAGCCTTTTACAACGATTGCAAATACTAATGGTAACACTTGGCAAATTACCATGACAGTAATAATTCCTATCATAGCGCCAAAACCTTTGTCTCTTACATCTAATTTACGTATTCCAATAATATAGCGGTAAATACCACTAATAGCAATTCCTACAAAGCCTAGAGGTATACTATAAATTCGAATAATGTTCAAGATATAAGCTACTAAGCCATAGGTAGCATCTCCATAGGAATCTTGGTAATCTTGCAAAGTTTCAAGCTCTTTCTCTTTAATTTGCACTAAATTAACAGTGGAATCATTTTTGATATCTGCTGTATTGGTTGTGTCTGTAGCTAATGTTGTAATAGAAAATAACATAAGTGCTAATAAGATGATTGCAATGATGGCAGCTATTTTTTTCTTCATTTTCTGGTATTTCCTCCTTCATTTTCAATTCGTAACAGTTTTATAATATTGCAACTATCATATACTACTATTGTAAAAATAGCAATAGAAATAATATATTTTAAACTAAATAATAGTTAACCCAATTTGAATAAATTTTGTCTCCATTCTCTTTCCAGCTAAAAATTGGTCCCTCTTCTGGATTATTATCTTGATAATAGTTCTCTGGCATTTCAATTTTTAAGCCTTTAGCTAAATCTCTTTTATATTCTTTATCCAAGGTGTCTACTGCATATTCTAAATGTCCTGTCACAAATAATTGATTTTTTTCTTTGTTTTCTACAATAAACACACCTGCTTTGTTTGATTCTGCTACAACTTCTAATTCTTGGTTTTGTTCAATATCTTCTTTATAAACAGTAGTATGTCTCGAATGTGGAGCTTTAAACCCATCGTGAAATCCCATCATAATTTTGGAATTTTTGTCATCTATTTTATGTTCAAAAACACCAAACATTTTGTCTGGTATTAAGTGTTTTTCAATTCCATAATGATAATATAACCCAGCTTGTGCTCCCCAACAAATATGTAATGTAGATTTGGCATGTGTTTCAGACCAATCCATTATTTTCGTAAGTTCGTTCCAGTAAATAACCTCTTCAAAAGCCATCTGTTCTACTGGCGCTCCCGTAATAATTAGTCCGTCAAAATATTGGTTTTTGATTTCCTCAAAAGTAGAATAAAATCTTTTTAAGTGCTCTGGTGGAGTTGTTTTGCTAATATAAGAAATAACATTTACAAAAGTTATTTTGATATTTTTACCAGAGCTTGCTAACTTTCTAAGTAATTGTAATTCTGTATCCTCTTTAAGAGGCATTAAGTTTAAAATTGCAATTTGTAATAAATTGCTTGGTTCTAAATTGTTTTTTCCTTCTAGTTCTTCTAGAATTTGTATTTTTTCCTTTCTTAAAATTTCACCTGCAGGTAATCCTGCTTTTGTGTAAATTGGCATTTTTTCTCACCATTTTTAAAATTGTCTGAAAAATATATAGTTATATACTTTTACCTAAATATTGTACCATTTGTGTTACAATAAATCAAGAAAAAATGGAAATTTCTTTACAATTTTTCTTGTAGTAGATATAATATAGCAAAGAAAGGATTTGTGCCATATGAGAAATGTTGTAGTAAATGAAAAATGGAACGGAAAAAAAGTGAGCGACGTGCTTTTTGCTAATTTTGATGGTCTCACAAAAAATACGTTATATAAAGCTTTTCGCAAAAAGGATATTCGCATTAATAATCAAAAAATTAAAGAAGATGTTGCAGTTCATACAGGAGAGGTTATTACGGTTTACATTATAGATGACCTGCTTTTTGAGCAGAGAACGATTGCTAAAATTTTTGAAGATGACAATATTCTAGTAGTAGATAAACCAGCTAATTTAGAAGTAGTAGGAGAAAATTCTTTGACAAGCTTGCTTGAAAAAGAATATTCTTTTATTTCTCCCTGCCATCGTTTAGATAGAAATACTACGGGATTAGTGCTTTTTGCTAAAAATGCAGATGCACTTACTATTTTGCTTGCTAAATTTAAAAATCATGAAATAGAAAAGCATTATTTGGCCAAGGTATATGGTATTCCTGCAAAACCGCTAAACACCACACAGAAGCTTACTGCCTATTTGTTCAAGGATAAGAAAAAGGCTATGGTTTACATTTCTGATGTTCCCAAAAAGGGATATATGAAAATTGAAACTTCGTATACCGTATTAGAAAAAAATACTGCACAAAATTGCAGTATTTTGGACGTAGAATTGCACACAGGAAAGACCCACCAGATTAGGGCACATTTAGCACATATTGGCTTTCCGATTATTGGTGATGGTAAGTATGGCAACAATGAGGTAAATAAACTCTTTGGTTGTAAAACGCAAGAACTCTGTAGCTATAAGCTAAAATTTGCCTTTCATACAGATGCGGGAATGCTGAATTACTTGAAAGGAAAGGAAGTTGTTATGCCTAGCTCTTCTATTTAATAGTTTTAGCGAATTTTATTTATACCAACACCTCACTTAGCACCTTGGATAAATACTTCATGCTTCCTAAGCATTGTTCCATGGTGTTGCCTGTTGCTCCCACCTCAATAATGCTAGCTCCTGTTGCTAAATGTTGGTTGTATCGGCTATCTCGTAAAATAATCGGTTTAAACAACCCTGGATATAGCTCATTTGCTTTTTCTTGAATTTTAATTGCAAGCTTTAAATTTTCATTCCAATTATCATGCTCGCTTCCTCCGCCATTGCTACCAATTACAAACATCAATTGTGCTACTTCCTCATTTCCTATTTTTACAGTAGGTGCATAGGTACTATCTCCTATTGCATCGCGGTGAATATCAAATAAAACATCGGTATCTTCATGTTCTTCTAGCAGTTTTGCTACCCCTTTTAAAGACCTGTCATAAGAATCGCTATAAGAAGCATCATAAATCGTGTCATCATGTATCACATTGTAACCGTAGTGCTGTAAATATTTTG
The DNA here is from genome assembly GCA_944388985.1 of uncultured Clostridia bacterium. GTDB lineage: Bacteria > Bacillota > Clostridia > TANB77 > CAG-508 > CALXVA01. The sequence continues at coordinate 3,433 of CALXKT010000039.1, forward strand.
TAAGCTCTGTTCCTACTCTTATCACAGAACAATTTTTATTCTTTGTTCTAAAGTTACCAGACTCTTCATACTGGTAATTTTCTGTTGGGGTATAGCTTTCGCAACTGTGTGTATGATAAATTAGCACATTTTTAGTATTTACATTTACCTCTGGAACTAGCATTTTCTCTGTTAATTTAATGTTATCCGTTTCATTTCTAATTTTTACGCCATTGTACTCTGTTGTATACTTTTCTGGCACATTAGAGTCCAATACTTCTGTTTCTAGTCCTGTTTCCGCTTCTTGTATTTCTTCTCCCTGTGTTTGGTTCGTACTTTCTGCTTCTATATTTCCTGTAGAATTATCTCTTGTATTTTCTTGATTTTCCGCTACCTGTTCCTCTCCATTTTTTTGTAAACTATCTACCATCCCTAGTTCTATTCCTAACGCCATCTTAATAGGGTCAATATTTTTATTGTTTAAGTCTATTGTTTCCTCTTTTTTATTAACACTTCGTATGCTCGGTATCACCGTATCAAAGCAAGCCAGAAAAGCATTTTTATCAAGATTCAGATTCGTTTTAAAGCTGGTAAAAAATTTGGTTAGTCCTACAACTACAGCAATAGCAATTGTTATCTTTATCAGATATTTTAAAATATCCTTAAGCTCAATGACCGCTAAATTTATCATTTATACTTCCCTTTCTGTACAAGTTACTATATATAAATATATTCTTGTACACAAAAAAATATAACTTAAATGTGGACTTATATTTCATTTTCGTTATAATTTACAGTTTATTATACTATGCTAAACAAGAGCCTATTTTTTCTTTTAGTTTTCGACCCCCAACATCGAACAGTCTGTAGTAAAAATTACAGGGTTTTTGCCCAAATTCTGCTTGAAGAAAAAAACAAGTTTTTTCTTCAAGAGTAATTTTTCCACAGACTGTAACTTGTCGGTCCCCACCTTAAGTCTCAAACTAAAAGAAAAAATAGGCTCTTGTTTAGCAAAAATATATTTATTCCAAACCGTAAATTGTTGCACCTTTTATAAAATCTACTTTACTAGTTCCAACAAACGTTCTACACTAACTTCTTCTTGCTCTCCTGTTTCCATGTTTTTCAAGCTTACGGTACCATTTTTTTCTTCCTCTTCTCCAATGATGGCAACATATGGAATTTGAAGCTTATCTGCATATTTGAATTTAGCCTTTATTTTTTTGTCTTCTAAATACACGTCGGCATTTATGCCATTCTTTCGTAAAATAGTTCCTATTTCTAAGGCTCTATCTAGCTTTTCTGTCATAGATACAACTAAAACCTTGGCAATAGATTCTTGCTTTTCTTGCAAAATATTTAGTTCATTCATTTTATAAAATAATCGTGTGAGTCCAATAGAAACGCCGACCCCTGGCATTTTTCGGTCTGTATAAAACTCTGCTAAATTTTCATATCTTCCACCAGAGCAAACACTGCCTAACTCCCTATAATCATTTAAGAAAGTTTCATATACAGTACCAGTGTAATAATCTAACCCTCTTGCAATGGTTAAATCTACTTTAAAATTAGCTTCTGGTACACCAAATAGACGTACATTTTTTACAACTTCTGTAAGTTCCGCAAGTCCTTGCTTAAATAGCTCATTCTTGAAATTTAATTGTTGCAATGCCTCTAGCTTTTCGTCTGTTGTGCCATCAATCGCCAAAAATTGCATTATTATATCTATTTTCTCTTTGCTTATTTGCAAATCTTCCAAGCATTTTACAACCTTTTCTTCTCCTATTTTTTCAAGCTTATCAATAATACGCATAATTTCTACCGCATTTTCTTCCAAAGCAAGCTCAGCAAATAGTCCATTTAAAATTTTTCTGTTATTCATGCGAATGGTAAAATTGTCAAACCCAAAAGATTTAATGGTTGTATAAATTACACTAGGAATCTCTGCATCATTAATCAAACTAAGTTCTCCATCTCCAATAATATCAATATCACATTGATAAAACTCACGATATCTTCCTTTTTGTGGCTTTTCCCCACGATACACCTTTCCAATTTGGTATCTTTTAAATGGAAATGTAATATCATTGTAATATTGTGTAACATATTTTGCAAGCGGAACCGTTAAATCAAAGCGTAAAGCCAAATCGTTTTCGCCCTTTTCAAAACGATAAATCTGTTTTTCAGTTTCTCCACCCGCTTTTGCCAAAAGCACCTCGGCACTCTCTATAATTGGCGTATCGATTGGCAAAAAACCAAACCTCTCATATGAACTTCTAATTTTATCTATCATGCTGTTAAATTGAATTTGCTCTTTTGGAAGCAACTCCATAAAACCTGGCAATGTTCTTGGTTCAACTTTCATTTTTGTCTCCTTTCTAATCTTCTCCTGCTTTCAAATTATAATAAATTGGCTCTTCTTCTACTATCTTGGTAATTATTCCATGACCTGGATATACAATCGTTTCATCTGGCAAAACTAATAGTTTATTTTCTATCGAATGAATAATGTCTTCGAAACTACTTGTTGGCAAATCTGTTCTCCCCCACATACCTTTAAATAAAGTATCTCCAGAAAACAACATGTTCTCTTGCTCACAATAAAGACTACTTCCACCTTGCGTATGGCCAGGCGTGTGGATTACTTGAAACTCTAAATCTCCCAAATGCAATGTATCGCCATCATTTACTCTTGCGTCTGCTTCTAAAGAAATAGCTTTTTCTGCCATAAATCCCGTCAAATTGATATCTGGATTTTTGGCACCTTCGTAGTCTTCTGTATGAATAACGACACTTCCTCCCTTTTGTTGCTTTAGCAATTCCACTCCTCCAATGTGGTCTCCATGGCAATGGGTCAAATAAATGTATTTTAAATTAGCATTTAATACATCCAATAGTTCTGTTATTTTTTCTGCTTCTCCTCCTGGATCTATTACTATTGTTTCCTTTGTTTTTTCATCTTCAATCACATAGCAATTGGTGATAATTTCTTTTATATTTGATTTTAATCTTAATTGCTTAAGTATCATTTTATTTCCTCTTTTCTATTGTTTCTTTCGCTTTACTTCGTAAACGCTATCGATTTTGCGAATGGCTTTTAGGACATTATTTAATTGCTCAATGTTTTCCACCTCAATTGTTAGCTCTGTCATGGCAATTTTTTCTTTGGTCGCTTTTGAATTAACTGCCATTATTTTGCATTTACTGTTTCCAAGTACATTAATAATGTCGGCAAGGAGACCTGCTCTATCGTTAGCATAAATTTCAACATCCACGCTATAGGTTGTTTTCTTATTGTCGCTCCAGTAAACATCGATAATACGGTTTCCCTCTTCCAACAATTTTTTGGTGTTAACGCAATCGGTACGATGGACAGAAACGCCTCTGCCTCTTGTGATGTAGCCAATAATTTCATCTCCTGGTACTGGGTTACAGCATTTAGATAGTTTTACTAAGCAGTTGTCAATTCCTTTTACAATAATTCCATTTTGCGATGGTTTTTCCTTATGCACCTTCTCTTTTGATAATGCCTCTAACGTTTTCTCTATGTCATCTTCTTTATGCACTTTTCGGTATTCTTCTAGCATTCTTGCAATTATTTTTCCTTGTGATATCGAACCAAACCCTACGCTAGCATACATATCTTCCAATGAGTTATATTTGTAACGGTTCAAAGCAGCTTGAATAAATTCTGGCTTAAATAAATCCTCATGCTTCATGCCTATTTTCTTAATTTCTTTTTCAATTAAGTCTTTTCCTTTTTCAATGTTTTCTGCCCTTTGATTTTTCTTAAACCACGAAAGAATTTTATTTCTCGCTCCCGAACTTTTTACAAATTTTAGCCAATCTCTACTTGGACCTTTGGATTGGTCAGATGTTAAAATTTCTACAATATCTCCATTTTTTAGTTTCGTAATAATTGGCATCATTTTGCTATTAATTTTGCATCCCACCATATGATGTCCAATTTGCTCATGTATTTGGTAGGCAAAATCAATTGGAGTAGAGCCTTTTGGCAATACTTTTATTTGCCCCTTTGGCGTAAAAATGTATACTTCGTCCTCAAATAATTCCTTTTTTAAAGTTGCCATAAATTCGTCTGGGTCTTGCATTTCGCTTTGCCATTCTAAGGTTTCTCTAACCCATGCCAATTTATCTTCTTCTACTTTTACATTTGCTTTTTTACCACTTAAAAAACTTGACTCTTTGTATGCCCAGTGAGCAGCAATACCATATTCTGCCACTCTGTGCATATCCCAAGTACGAATTTGTACTTCAAAAGGCGTACCTTTTGGTCCAATTAGCGTGGTATGTAACGATTGGTACATGTTTGGTTTTGGCACCGCAATGTAATCTTTAAATCTACCCGGCATTGGGTTATATAAATCATGCACCACTCCTAGAGAAGCATAGCAATCCTTTACCGAATTTACAATAATTCTTAACGCAAATAAGTCATAAATCTGGTCTAACGTACTATTGTCTCTTTTCATCTTACGATAGATGCTGTATAAATGCTTAGCTCTTCCCGTTACTTCTGCATCAATTTTCTGCTTTTTAAGCGCTTCTCTTATTTGGTCCATAATCAATTCGATAAATTTTAATCTCTCTTCTCTTTTTTTATCAATTCCCTCTACTATTTCGCGGTAATCCTCTGGATAAAGGTATTTAAACGATAAATCTTCTAATTCCCATTTTAAAGAATACACACCTAATCGATTGGCAAGAGGGGCATAAAGATCCATCGTTTCTTTTGCATTAGCAATTTGCCTATCACGGGACAAATATTTTAAAGTACGCATATTATGAAGCCTATCTGCAAGTTTTATCAAGATAACGCGGATGTCTTTTCCCATAGCCAAGAACATTTTTCTGTAGTTTTCTACTTGTTGCTCCTCCACACTGGCATATTGCAATTTGCTAAGTTTCGTAACACCATCTACCATATAAGCAACTTCTTCATTAAATTCTTTCACTAAATCTTCGTAAGTGCTATCTGTATCTTCCAAAACATCATGCAAAAGCGCAGCACAAATGGTATTATCATCCAAGTCTAAATTAGCAAGTGTAAAAGCAACTTGCACCGGGTGTATAATATATGGTTCTCCCGATTTTCGTAGTTGGTCTCCGTGTTTTGCTTTGGCATAATCATATGCTTTTTGTATAATTTTAGTATCTCTTCTACCTCTTTTCTTCTTTACAACCGCTAGTATATCTTCAATTCCTACCTCTTTATATTCTGACATAGGCACCCCTCCTTTTTCTGCTCCTTTAGCTGTACTATTATTATGTTATCTATTCGTAGGCATATGCGCACGTTCTTATTCGTACGATTTTCGAATATCTTTTAATACAATTTGAATACTGTCTCTTCCATTAAAGCTATTAATATCTAAGCTTCCAACAATATCGACACGATCATCTAGCAAATACTTTTCGGATAAATCTCCCATATTAAAACCGATAGCATTTACCATAAAATTATCATCTTTTAAGGTTAATTTCAAATGTTTTCCCTCGGATAATGCACGAATGGAATTAATTTTCAAATTTTTAAATAGAAAGATTGGCATTTTATTAGCTTCCCCAAATGGTTCTAGCATTTGGAGGCTTCGAACACTTTCGATATCTATTTTCTTTAAGGTTAGCTCGCTATCCACATTTAAAATAGGAACAATTTCATCTATTTTGCACGTTTTTGCATATGCTTCTAGTTCTTCTTTAAAAGCTTCAAACTCCGCCGTTTTTACCGTAACGCCAACCGCCATTGCATGCCCACCAAATTTAGTTAGATGGCTTCCGCAACGCATTAGGGCTTCGTGTAAGTCAAAACCTGGAATGCTTCTTCCCGAGCCTTTTCCCTCTTCTCCCTCAAAACATATTAAAATGGATGGTTTAAAATACATTTCGGTTACTTTGGAAGCTACAATACCAATAATTCCATGGTGCCAATTCTCACTTCCTACAATAATACACGATTTTTCTTTTTCGTCTGCTTCTATTTTTTCTACTGCTTCTTCAAAAATTTGCTTTTCAATACGTTGCCTTTCTGCATTATATTCATTAAGCTGAATGGCTAATTTCTTTGCCTCTTCTTTATCTTTACTTAAAAATAAATCTAGTGCAATTTGTTCATTTCCCATTCTACCGCAGGCATTAATTCTGGGAGCTACCCCAAAAGAAATGGCAGACGAATCAATGGTTTTAAATCCAATAATATCTAATAACGTTTTTAGCCCAATGTTCTTTGTTTGTGCCACAAGCTTTAGCCCTAATTTAGCAATCACTCTGTTTTCATCAACTAAAGGAACAATGTCCGATATAGTTCCAATACAAACAATATCTAAATATTTCAAATATTCCTTTTCTTCCAAACCCAATTTGATAGAAAGTGCTTGAATTAGCTTAAAAACAACGCCTACCCCTGCCAACTGATTAAAGGGATATTCGTTATCCTTTCTTTTGGCATCTACTACGGCTTTTGCATTCGGAAGCTTATCTGCTGGCTCATGATGGTCTGTAATATAGACTTCCATACCTAAAGAATTAGCATAATCCACTTCTTCTACTCCCGTTATTCCGCAGTCTACAGTAAGCATCAAACGAAATCCATCATCATAAATTTTCTTTATTGCCTCTTTGTTTAGTCCATATCCCTCATCCAATCGATTTGGAATATAATAAGAAACGGCTAACCCTCTTTCCTCCAAAAAGCTTTTTAGAACAGTAATACTGGTTATTCCATCCGCATCATAATCGCCATAAATAATAATTTTTTCTTTATGCTCCATGGCTTTCAAAAGCCTATCCACTATTTTCTCCATGTCTGGCATCAAAAACGGATCATGAAAGTCTTTTCTGGTAGGGTGTAAAAATAATTCTATTTCGTTTGGCTGCGTAATTCCTTTGTTAACAAGAATTCGTGCTAATAATTCATTTACTTTATTTTCTTTTACTAATTGTTCTACTTTGTTTTCGTCGACATCATAGCATTCCCATTTTTTATTCATGTACGTCTCCTTAAAATACAATATACCTAATATTTTACTACATTTTGGATTTTTTTTAAAGGGGTAAGGGAAAAAAAACAATAAAAAACTGTTTGACAAATATACAAAATAATGCTATACTTATACTAGCTTAAATGATGAAACTGGTCATGTAAGCAACTTAGGATATGTGTGTAGAGACGCATATCTTTTTTTACGTAAAAAACAGAGCAGGTAGAGAACTGCTCTGAACTGAAAATCAGTTTTTATCTGTGTTGTTTTTATATGTATTCAATTCTTCTTCTAATTCTTCAATTTTCTGAAGCAGAATCCATATAAGCATAAAACTGGTCATTTGTAAACAACCCCCCTTTCCTAAAGATTTCCTTTACGAAAAGGATGTTTCTATTATACTTTAAATCAATTGTAAAAACAATGCCTTGTCTGCAATTTTAGTAATTTTTTACTGTAGAATGATAGCTTTACATTTTTTATACAAAAAGAAAAAAAGCATTAATGTGTGTAACTAAATTAAAGCAAGAATGCACAATAAAATCATTTTAACTAGATTAATCGTCACAAGATAAAAATTGGTAAACGGAATCCCAATTTTATTTAGTGTTTCAAAATTTTCTGCTAGTGTATTTATATCAGCTTCTGTAATGTTTTTGTTTTGTTTTTGGTACTCCTGCATATATGCTTTTGCTACATAAGGCGCTTTGCTCATTGCCTCATTTTCCAAATAGCCTCTTACTGTAATATAGATAAGTGTAAGGATACCCCATGTAACAATGTATAGCATACTATTTCCAATGTTGAATAAGATAAGAAAAATTGCTACTATAAAATAGAGTATATTAAAATTTGAAAAAGCAAAATTAAATAACAATATTCGTCTGTTTTGAATAGAATGTAAGCATTCGTGCGCAATGGTTTGAATTCGTGTGAAAGTATCTTTTATGTTGGCAATAATTATTTTGTTAGTAAGTGCAATATATAGGCTTGTTTTGGAGTCGGCTGTTTCTTCGATTGTTACTTCCTCATTTTTTAATGTTTTTAAAATAGCTCTGCAAATTTCTTTATTTTCTGGAAATTTACCTGCTATTTTGTTTAGTTCTTTATTATATCCTAGCTCTTTTATGTTTTTTATATCCTTTATATGTATGTTTAAACCTATTTTTAATAATACAATTGCTAATATGCTAATGATTATTATAATTATATATTCCATTTTTTTCTCTTTCCTTTCTAAATCTCATTTGGTTGGAAAAAAATTAAATTTTGCTTTTTCCCGATTTTTTACACAAAAAGCTTTTGGTATACTTATAAAAGCATATCAAAAG
>CALXKT010000040.1 GCA_944388985.1 uncultured Clostridia bacterium
GAATGAAATAAGAGAAACGTACAATTTAGGAAGGTAAAATAAAATGAAGAGAAAAATTTTATTATATGGAGATTTAAGCTTAAATGTAGTAGATGGCTCATCTGTTTGGCTTTCTTCTTTAGCTAAATTACTAGCAAAAGACAAAAATAATATAGTGGATATTTTATTGAAAGTAAATATTACAAATAATATTTTGGTAAAAGATTTTATTCCATACGATAATATCACTTTATTAAATGCAGACGAATATCTACCGAAATATAGCACAGTAGATACTACAAATATAGTAAAAATAATAAACAAAGTAGATGAATACAGAGATTATTCTTGTATTATCGTAAGAGGGTTTGAAGCAGTAAAACAACTTGTAAAAGATGATAATATAGCTTCAAAATTGATTCCATATTTAACAGATTTCTGCCATATAAAAGAAAATATGCAGGAGGAAGAAAAAAATATACTCTTATTCATCTATAACAAAGTAAATAAGTTTTTTGTTCAGACAATAGAAATGAAAGAATATCTTAAAGATGTATTAGGAATAGATGGAGATAAATTTGAAATATTGTCACCAATGATATTTCAGGATACCAACCAAAAGATTTCTAAAGAAAGTAAGACAATTGTATATGCTGGGAAAATAGCAAAAGATTGGAATATTCTGGAACTCATTGAAATCATGGATGAATTATATAAAAAAGATAAAGAAATTACACTACACATGATTGGCGATAAGTTTAACCGTGATTTAGCTGGTAGAAGAAAAGAAATCATTGCTAAATTAAAAAATATGCCAAATGTTATCTTCCATGGTTCTTTACCGAAAGGTGAAACAACCGAAATTATCAATTCGTGTGAATTGGGCTATTCTTTTAGAAGTACTAAAGTTGATAATGATTCCTCTTTAGAGTTATCTTCTAAAGTTTTAGAATATTGTTTTGGAGGAGTTCCTTTGTTATTAAGGAAGACAAAAATGCATGTAGCTGTTCTTGGAGAGGACTATCCTTTATATGTAGAAAGCAAAGAAGAATGCGTGGAAAAAATATTGGACTTTTTCCATAATAGAGAAAAATATAAAGATTGGATTGGAGAAAAACTCCAAAAATCAGTAGAAAGATTCAATACAAAAGAAGTTTATAAAAATGTCGAAAGAGCAATAGACTATTTTCCTAAAAAGAAACTTCGACTTTTAATTACAGGACATGATTTAAAATTTATAAAAGATTTATTCCCAAAATTTGAAGAAGAATATGAACTTACAATTCAAAAATATGATGAATATATCGATTTAAATGAAACAGAATCCAAGAAATTACTAGAACATACAGATATTATCTGGTGTGAATGGTTATTATTGAATGCACAATGGTATAGTATTCATAAATTTCCTCATCAAAAAATGTATATTCGAGCACATCGTTTTGAGATTGACCGTAAATATGGATATAATGTAAGATGGGAAAGAGTAACAAAAGTTATTACAGTTTCTTATCTAATAATGGAACAATTTATGGAAAAATTCCGAATTCCTAGGGATAAAATAATTGTAATTAATAATTATATTAATGTTAGCCATTATTCAGAAGAAAAAGAAGATAAAGACAGTAAATACAATTTAGCAATGATAGGAATAGTGCCAAAGCGAAAAGGGTTTGAACATGCTATTGATATATTAATCAGCTTAAAAAAGAAAGATGAAAGATACAAATTATATATAGCAGGCAAGAGACCAAATGAATTTGCAAATAGTTGGAACATTCCAGAAGAAAGAAGATATTACGAAGCGATTGAAAAGAAAATAAAGGAGAATCATTTAGAAGATTCTGTTATCTATACTGGTTGGGTTGAAACAGCAAAGTTCTTGCAAAAAGTGGGATATGTTCTTTCTTTAAGTGATTTAATCGAAAGCTTTCACATTGCACCTTTTGAGGGTATGGTAAGTAACGCGGTAGGACTAGCTTTAAAGTGGGAGGGAATTGAATATATTTACCCACCAGAAAATATCTTTGACTCCGTAGAAGCGATTACAGATAAGATAGAAGAATATAATCAAAATGACAAAGAAAGAGAAGAAGCAATCAAACGTGGAAGAAAATTTGTATGCGAAAATTATGACCTACCAATTATTTGGGATACTATTTATCAATTATTAGATAATGGAGGAGATAGAAAGGAAAGTAGTAAATAATGAAAGATAAAATTATAAAGTTTGTAAAAAGACATCCATTTTTCTATAATTTAGCAAAAAAAGTCAATAGAAAATTAAATCGTGTTCCACCAAAAAAAGAATATTCAAGCTCTTATGTATATTTTACTTATCAAATGGAAAACATAGAAGAACTTGAAAAAATAAAAAAACATTATGATGCAATAAAAAATAATAATAGTAAGCTTTTTATCATCATAAAGAATAAGGACTATCAAATTGAAATGAATCGTATTATGAGGGAAAATTTGGATATTCTTTTTGCCGATTTGAATTATTTTAAAAATTATCAAAAAAAATTAAAATTAGGTAACTTATTGTTGTTAGATTATAGAAATGATTATAATGATATTTTAAAATATTTGTACTAGGGTTGAAAAATAATTACAAAATTTAATGCTTTTCCAACCAGATTTGTGCCTTAAAAAGAAAGGAATGAAAGTAAATTATGGTTAAAGTACTAACGATTTTTGGAACAAGACCAGAAGCTATAAAAATGGCACCAATAGTAAAGGAACTTAAAAGCAGAAAAGAAATAGAATGTATTGTTTGTGTTACGGCACAGCATAGACAAATGTTAGACCAAGTTCTAGAAGTGTTTGACATAGAACCAGAATATGATTTAGATATCATGAAACAAGGGCAAACATTAAGCGATATTACGACAAGAGTATTAATTGGTCTAGAAGATGTAATAAAAAAAGAGACTCCGGACATTATCTTAGTTCATGGAGATACTACAACAACTCTTGCTGGCGCTATGGCAGCTTTCTACAATCATGTGAAAGTAGGGCATGTGGAAGCAGGATTAAGAACATGGAATTTACAATCTCCTTATCCAGAAGAAGCAAATCGACAAATTGTAGATTGTATTACTGATTTTTATTTTGCACCAACAGAACAGAGTAAACGTAATTTGTTAAGAGAAGGAAAAGACGAGTCAAAAATATTTGTTACAGGAAACTCAGCAATTGATGCTTTAAAAACAACCGTAAGAAAAGACTATAAACACGAAATATTTGATTGGATAGGTGACGATAAATTAATTCTGTTAACGGCTCACAGAAGAGAAAATCTAGGAGAGCCAATGCGTCATATGTTTAGAGCAATAAAACGTGTAGTAGAAGAAAATAAAGATGTTAAAGTAGTATATCCAGTACATCTTAATCCTATTGTAAGAAGCATAGCAGATGAGGTTTTTGATGGAAATGAAAGAGTAAAATTAATTGAACCATTAGATGTTATCGATTTCCATAATTTCCAAAATAAAGCTTATGTTATATTAACCGATAGTGGCGGAATTCAAGAAGAAGCTCCATCACTTGGAAAACCGGTATTAGTGTTAAGAGATACTACCGAAAGACCAGAAGGAATTGAAGCGGGTACCTTAAAACTTGCTACAACAGACGAAAACAAAATTTACACATTGTTAACAGAATTATTGCACAATGAAGAAGAATATAAAAAGATGGCAAGAGCTGCCAACCCTTATGGAGATGGAACTACAAGTAGGCAAATTGCTGACATCATTGAGGAGCACTTTCGCAAATAATTGCATTTTGGCGGTGTTAAACTTCGCTTCGAAAATCCTCATCGTACCATAAGTACGATTCCGGTTTTCTAGCTCGTTTGCCTAGCCAAAATAACAATTCTTTACGAAAGAAAAAAAGTAGGCAAAAATAAAAAAGAAAGGAAAAAACATGGAAAATGCAGTAGAAGTAAAAGATTTGCACATTATCTATAAAGGACTAAAAAAAATGTCCATAAAGCAATCAATTACAAAATTTAAAATAAATAGAATGGAAACTTTTGAAGCATTAAAGGGGATTACTTTTAATTTACAAAAAGGAAAGATATTAGGAATTATAGGAAAAAACGGAAGCGGTAAATCTACTCTTCTTAGAGCAATTGCAGGCATTTTTGCACCAGATTCGGGAACAATAGACTTAAAAGGTAATAGCGTTTCCTTATTATCGATTGGTGCAGGTTTTCAAAATAAGCTAACAGGATTCGAAAATATTATTCTATCTGGTTTATTATTAGGGTTTTCAGAAGAAACCGTAAGAAAGAAAATTCCAGAAATTATAGAATTTTCAGAATTAGGAGATTTTATCTATAAACCTGTAAAAACCTATTCTAGTGGAATGTACTCAAAATTAGCATTTTCTATTACTGCAATATTAGAAACCGATATTATGCTTATTGATGAAGTGCTAAGTGTTGGAGATATTCACTTTAGAGAAAAAAGTGGCAACAGGATGCAACAAATCATTAAAGACGAATCAAAAACAGTTATCATTGTTTCACATAGCATGGGAACCATAAAAGATTTATGTGATGAAGTTTTATGGATTAATGATGGAGTAATGATGGAACACGGAGAAACCAAAACAGTTTGCGATCATTACGAAGAATTTATGAAAAATTTAAAACAACAGTAAGGAGAAGAAAATAAGTATATGAGGCGATTTATAAACAATATTAGAAAGCATTTTAGATATGCTGTATACCAAGCGAAAGCAGAGCTAAAAGCAGAAATTACGAATTCTTATTTGAATTGGATTTGGTGGTTTTTAGATCCTGTTTGTAATATGTTAATTTATACTTTTATCGTAGAAGTAATCTTTCAAACAAGTGAACCATACTTTCCAGTATTTGTGTTTATAGGTTTAACAACATGGGATTTATTTAATAGAATTGTAAGTGGTAGTGTAAAAATAGTAAAGAACAATGTTGGAATTATTAATAAAGTATATGTTCCCAAATATATTTTCCTATTGTCGAAATCATTTGTATTTTTGTTTAAGTTTATGATAGCATTTATTATCATTTTATTATTAATGGTAGGATTCCATGTTCCATTTACATGGCAAATTTTAAATTTCCCACTAATCGTAATATGTATTTACACGGTTTCTTTTGGGATTGGAACAATTATGTTACACTTTGGCGTTTTTGTAGAAGATTTATCCAATGTTACTAACATATTTTTAAAATTTGTTTATTATTTTTCGGGAATATTTTATTCCATTTCAACAAGAATACCAAAGCCTTTCAGCACTATTATGCTTATTGCTAATCCTGCCGCTTTTTGCATTCATCAGTTCAGAAAAATATTTATAGATGGAATTGCACCAAATTACATAGGATTACTATTATGGTTTTTTGCGGGCTGTGCCCTAACAGCTATAGGGGTAAAATTAATCCATAAATACGAAAGTAGTTATGCAAAAGTAGTATAACTTGTGAACGTATATCATAGGGGGATATATGGATATTAATGTTGTATTAGTAAACAACCATTGCAACATAAAAGTAAGCAATTTAGAAGAAGGTTGGTTTATTAGAGGATATTACTTATATAAAGACGGAGTCTTCTTAAAAAAAGTAGTAAAGGATTATTTAGAAAACGAATATTCCTTTCTATTAGAGGACTCTGGTTTATATTTTGTAAAAGTATATTATAAAAAAGGCGAAGAAATGAAGAATAAAAATTCGAAAGTCTATGCCTTTTTTAAGGAAGAAACAAAAAGAAAATACCAATCTTTTTTACAAAAAAATAGATTAAAAGAAAATGGAAAATTAAAGCTATTTCAGCCTGCAAAACCTTTTGAACGTTTTGCAGTTATTCTATCGAAACACAACATAAAAATAGCTAATGTAAGAAAAAAATTACCATGGAATTTTACTTATAAAAAACAAGAAAAGCAAGATTATTGCGCTCTAATCATAACTTCTCGAAGAATGGAAAAAACAGATTCTATATTTTTTTCTGGATATGGAATTATAGATAATAAAATTATAGTAGGGAATAAAGAGGCTAATAATATAGAAAGCAAAGAATTAAATAAAAAAGAAAAAAACCAAGAAGGAATAGGAAACTTTACTTTTTTGGTAGAGCGAGAAAGTCAAATATTAATCGGAAAAGATTATTTTGGCTTTGGCAGAATTTTTTATTATTCTACAGACGAACATACGATAATCGCAAACGATTATCATTTATTACTTTTAGTAATGAGTGGCCTTAAAATAAAAATGGAACTTGATGAAGAAGTTGCAATTGCCAATTTGGCTTATTTTAAAGGGTTACTGTATGAACAGCATTTATCCAAAAAAATGGAAGTAAAAGGGGTTTATCAACTACCATTAGAAAGTTATATTTGTATTGAAAAAGGAAAGTTTTCTTTAAAAGATACATCTCTTCGTAGCAACTTAAAAAAGGATTTTTTAATAGACGATTATGAAAAATTATTACAAGAGGCAGCGGATGAAATAAAACAAAACATTGCAACAATTTATCAATCAAACCGATTTAAAAACTTGCTAGTAGATGTAACTGGTGGAGTTGATTCCAGAATTGTATTTTCAGCTGTTACGAGTATGCAAGACGAAAAAAAGAAGTTCCAAATTCATACTTTTGATGATAAAAGAACAAAAGATATAACTGTTTCTATACCACTATGCAACCTTTTTTCGTATCCCTATGATTCAGTGCCAATAAAAAAAGAACTAAAAAGAAGAAAAGACGAGGAAAAAATAGCAAGAAGTTTAAATATGGGAATTTACTATTACCATGATTATTATCGAAGTAGAATTTATGCCAAAAATACGGCACGCTTACTTGGCGGTGGTGGAGAAGCTGTAGCGAGACCTTATTATACACGCTATTTATTAAAGGATAGTATAGGAAAGATAGCAGTAGAAGAAAAA
This sequence comes from uncultured Clostridia bacterium, assembly GCA_944388985.1. Classification (GTDB taxonomy): domain Bacteria; phylum Bacillota; class Clostridia; order TANB77; family CAG-508; genus CALXVA01. Next base: position 6,917 of record CALXKT010000040.1, read on the forward strand.
TTTGTAGAAGAATTATTTGGTAGAAAGCCAGACTATGCTTTATTACCATATCAAGATGGGATTGACAAATGTATTAAAACGTTTGCCGAAGAATTGAAAACTACAATAGGAGAAAATCCACTAGAAGAATTTGAGAATAGTTATGTATTATTAAGAAGTGCACCACACTTTAGTCATGAGAGAGTTATTACAGCAGGTTTTCTAGAGTGGAACCCAATTTATGCAAAAAAACTCTACTTCTTGAAAATTAAAACCTATTCTCTTTTTAAAAATAGCAAATTGGCATTTGACTTAATAAAATATTTTAATCCCATTTTAGTAGGATTACCATATGAGAAAGAGGTAAACAATACAGAATATCGTACAATAAAAGAGCAGTTAATTTCAAAAAATGCAAAGATAAAACCAGAAGAAATAGAATGGAATACAGATGACTCTAAATGGCAGAAAGCAAATAGAGAAAAAGAAAAAGTAACGAAATACAAGAATTGCAAAGCAATTAAAGAAGACAGAGAATTTTACATGAAAGAGATTAGAAAGGCTTTTTGTTTTTGCATGAAACATGGCAGTGCTCCCTTAGAAAAAGCATTAGGCCTACCTATTTTTCATTGGCTAGAGAATAACAATGTGAATATAGCGGATTTAATAACATTTTACCATAAAATATATTCGCTTGCAGACCAAATAAGGTTAATAGAAGAGAGTAGGAAGTAAGAGTTAAATTTGCTTTAAATGCGAAAATATTGGCTAAGGTTGCCTTACAAAAAGTGGCGATGAAACTCATCGCCACTTTTAATCTAGTCATTAAAACAAAGGTAACAGATTAACAACTGTTACCTTGTTTCAATTACAATTCTAACTTGTGATATATCTTCTTACCTTTTCTTAAAATAGCATATCCATCTTTGAAATCTTTTTCAGATAGTACATAATTTACATCTTCTATTTTTTCATCATTTAAAGTAATTCCACCTTGATTAATTAAAGTCCTTGCTTGTCCTTTTGATGGTGCCATTCCCGCTGTAATGATTGCGTCTAAGATAGATGTATTTACTTCTACTTTAGAAGTAGGCATATTTTCTAAAGAACCTTGTCCTTCAAATAAAGCTTTCGCAGCTTCTTCTGCTTTTTTTGCTTCCTCTTCGCCATGAATTAGTTTTGTAATCTCAAAAGCAGCTACCTTTTTAGCTTCGTTTATTTGCTCATCTTTTAAACTAGATAAACGATTTACTTCTTCCATTGGTAAAAAAGTAAGAAGAGATAAAACTGTTTTTACATCTGCGTCATCAATATTTCTCCAGTATTGATAAAATTCATAAGGAGATGTTTTTGTAGCGTCTAACCATAAAGCACCTTTTTCTGTTTTACCCATTTTCTTTCCTTCTTTTGTGGTAAGAAGTTTGAATGTTAGACCATAAGAATCGGAGTGTCCTACTCTTCTTATTAAGTCAACACCACCTAGAATGTTAGACCATTGGTCATTTCCACCCATTTGCAATTTACAGCCATAAGTATTGTATAAATGTAAAAAGTCATAAGATTGCATTAACATATAACCTAATTCAAAGAAAGTTAGACCTCTTTCCATTCTTTGTTTATAGCATTCTGCTGCAAGCATTTTGTTTACAGAGAATAAAGAACCAATATCTCTCATAAATTCTACAAAGTTTAAGTTCAAAAGCCAATCCGCATTATTTACGATGATGGCTCCGTTGTCACCTTCAAAACTAATAAATTTAGAAAGTTGTTTTTTAAAACATTCTACATTATGATTAATTTCCTCACGAGACATCATTCTTCTCATGTCCGTTTTGCCGGATGGGTCACCAATGGTAGCGGTACCACCACCAATTAAAATAATAGGTTTATGACCTGCTTTTTGCATTTGAGCAGCCACCATCATAGAAACAAAATGGCCTACATGTAAGCTGTCTGCAGTAGGATCAAACCCAATATAAAATGGAATAGAGCTGTTGTCTAATACATCTTTTATTTCTTCATGTGTTACTTGTTCAATGTAACCTCTTTCCATTAATTCTTCGTAAATTTTTGACATCGTTATCATCCATCCTTTCCTTTTTGTAAAAACTGCTACTATTGTAACATAAAGTAATAGAAATTTTCAATGATTTTAGGAAATAAATTAAATTTAGGATTAATAAAATAGTTAATTTTCTATTGATTTGTGCCTAACAATATAGTACAATTATCAAAGAAATAGTATAATTTGCAAAAGTAAGTTAAGACAAGGAGAAAAGAATGCAAGACAAAAAGAAGTTTATAAGAAATTTTAGTATTATTGCCCATATTGACCATGGAAAGTCTACTTTAGCGGATCGATTAATTGAAATGACGGGCGTATTATCTAGCCGAGAAATGGAAAATCAAGTTTTAGATAATATGGATATTGAGCGTGAAAGAGGAATTACCATTAAGTCCCAAGCTGTAAAAATGAATTACAAAGCTAAAGATGGAAATGAATATGAACTTAATTTAATAGATACCCCAGGACATGTGGATTTTAACTATGAAGTTTCCAGAAGTTTAGCAGCCTGTGATGGAGCCATTTTAGTGGTAGACAGTACCCAAGGAGTAGAAGCGCAAACATTAGCTAATGTCTACTTGGCTATTGATAACAATTTGGAAATTTTGCCAGTTATTAATAAAGTGGATTTACCAAATGCAAGGCCAGACGAAGTAAAAAAAGAAATTGAGGATATTATTGGAATTCCTGCAGAAGATGCACCATGTATTTCTGCAAAAACGGGGCTAAATGTGGATGAGGTTTTAGAAAGAATTGTAACAGACTTGCCAGCACCAACTGGAGATGAAAAAGCTCCTTTAAAATGCTTAATCTTTGATTCTATTTATAATGACTATAAAGGTGCGATTGCATATGTAAGAGTAAAAGATGGAACTGTAAAAGTGGGAGACGAAATTATGCTAATGGCAAATAAAAAAGCATTTACGGTAACAGAAGTAGGATATTTTGAACCGGGTTCATATGCACCATGCGCACAATTGCAAGCAGGAGAAGTAGGGTATATTGCAGCAAGCATCAAAAGTTTATCGGATATTCGTGTGGGGGATACCATTACTCTAAAAAACAATCCAGCAGCAGAGCCGTTACCAGGATACAAGAAAGTAAATCCAATGGTATACTGTGGTATTTATCCGGTTGATGGTAGTGATTACGAAAATTTAAAAGTAGCCTTAGAAAAATTAAAATTAAATGATGCAGCATTAGAATATGAACCAGAATCTTCTGGAGCATTGGGCTTTGGATTCCGTTGTGGATTTTTAGGCTTGTTACATTTAGAAATTATAGAAGAAAGATTGGATAGAGAATTTGATTTAAGTTTAATTACTACTTCACCTTCCGTTATTTATAAAGTACATAAAACGGATGGAGAAGTAATGGAACTCTATAATCCATCGGATTTACCGCCAACTAGTGAAATCTCCTATATGGAAGAGCCTATGGTAACTGCCGAAATCTTAACACCAAAAGAATTTGTAGGAAATATTATGGAAATATGTCAAAATAGGCGTGGCATTTATATCGATATGAAATACTTAGACGAAAACAGAGTAACCCTTATTTATGAAATGCCATTAAATGAAATTATTTATGATTTCTTTGATCAATTAAAATCCAGAACCAAAGGATATGCTTCCTTTGATTATGAATTTAAAGAATATAGAAGGTCGGATTTAGTAAAGTTAGACATTCATGTAAATGGACAGCCAGTAGATGCTTTATCTTTTATTGTTCATAAAGATAATAGCTATGAACGTGGAAGAAAAATGGTAGAAAAATTAAAAACTGTTATACCAAGACAATTATT
>CALXKT010000041.1 GCA_944388985.1 uncultured Clostridia bacterium
AAATTATATTCTTTTATAAGAGAAAGCATGTCCACACCCGCTTGGTCAATATAGCCAATGATTTCCACAATCTTTCCCTCTGCACTTTTACCTTTTTGTGCAGGCTTTGTAATTGCTACCACTACCTTTTGATTATTTTTAGCTTTCTTGTTATTTTTTTTAGCAATATAAATATCAGTTCCTAGCTTTTTGTCATCTGGCACCACAAAACCAAAATTTTTGCTTTTTTGATAGGTTCCAACGATGGTCATTTTTTCAAATTCTTTCTTTCCTATTTCGCTCATTAAATTTTTACATCCTTTCTAATAAAAAAGAACATATATAAACTAAAAGTCATATATGTTCTTCATCTATTTCCATATAATAAAATATCTACATTACAAACAATATCGAAAGTGCGATAGCAAGTATAACAAATAATACACCAGAAATAATGGTATATCTTTTTAATTTTCCTTCCTTTGTTCTTCCTTTATTGTTTTCATAAAAATTATTTGCTCCTGCACCTGTTACTGTTTGTGATGCTCCATTGTTTTCTCTTGTTTGTATGGTTGCAAGAACAATTAGTATAATACAAACTAAAACATATATAACTAATACAATATTTCTTATTATCTCTATCATTTAAAATTCCATTCCTTCCTAATTTTGTTTCTCTTTTTCGTAACAATGAATATTGTACCATAATTGTATATTATTTTCAATAGTTTTTTGAAAAAAGTTTTTGGTATTATGTAAACATTTGCTGTGCTTTACGGATTTTATTACTATTCTCTCTCTAGACTATTAAAGCTCTTTTCTCTATGACACAAGCACATGAATCCCCAAATTTCTTTCTGCTTCTTCCACATATTTTTCGGTGGCAATTTCTCTTATGTCAAAACTTTTGTAATCTTCAAAGATTCTATCTAGCTCTTCATCAATCAAATCCATTTCTTCTTTGCTTTTTTCACTAACGCCAAAAAAGTGAAAATCAAATACAGGCAATTGCAACTTATATTTTACAGCAATCTTTTCATATTCTCTCCATACTTCTACTAGTAAATCTCGATTTTGGCAAAGAACATTAAAGTTATATTGATATAAATATCCTATTTGTCTCCATAACTCTATCTTTTCCTGTTCTGTCAAGGTTTTATCCGTATCTAGTTTTACTTTGCGATTTAAAATTTGTTGAAGCAAAAATAGTAAAGGACCTTTCTTTTTTGGGTCTAGGGTATCATTTTTATATACCACAAAGTAAAAAGATTCTAGTACATGAAATCCATTTTTTGTTTGAATTCGAAACTCTACTGGAATTTTTTCGTTTTCTATCTGAATATGACTTGTGATAATATATGAAAGCGGTGGCAATACCTTTTCTAAATTTTCTGTGTGTGCCATAATTCTCTTTAGATTGGCAAGAATATCGCTTTCTTCTTTTTTCATATTGGCAATAGAATTTCTGCTTTCCTCTCTTTGCTCTGTCCAATCTTTTTCCGTAAGTAAATTATATTCGGAAAATTCTTCTCTTTCTTTTTCCAATTTATTTCGTATTATCTGTACTACTTTTTCAATCTCTTTTTCGCTATCCACCACTACTAAAATGCCAAAAAGATCATGCATTTGTTCTAATTTATTAAATTTAGCAATACGAAAAGAACGTATCGCGGAATGTACTTTCTTTACACGATAGGAATAAAATGACATATTAATTTCTTGTTGCAACGCTTGTTTTATTTCTTCTGCATAATTTTCTAACATGACACTATTTTTCGCTCTATTTAACAAACTTTCCATTTTCTTCTCTTCTGGTGACTCTGCCACCATTGTGCGGTTCATTCTATCTATCATATAATTCCTTCTTTCTCGTAAACAAAATATAGGGAAAATGCATTTCGACGTTCCCTATCTTGTTATATTTTATTCACGATTTGCTTCTTTTATGACAGTTTCTTTGTATTTACTTCTTTTATCGTTTCGTTCATAGTAACTCCACAATACTCTATTTATTTGCTTGCCTTACTTACTGCGCTTTATTTAATTATGTTACGCTTCCTGTAGAGTGAGATTTCCTTTTAATTTCATATTTTTCTTTAACAATGGCACTTTGCTTTTCTTTTATATTTCTTTTTAACTGTTCTATTTGTAATTTATACATTTCTCTTAAATCTTCTCTGTCTTGAACTGATAAATCTCTTTCTGTTATTCGTTTCTCTCTTATTTGTCTTTGTAATTTTTTTAATTTATCTTCTCGTGTTTCTTCTATTTTTATATTATCAATAAAATTAGATTTTTGTATTTCAAATTTTTCTGTTTCTATAGTATTGTTCGGATTATAATTGTTCTCTAATGCAAATTCTGATTTTTTATTAAATATTCTATGGAAGAAATCTCTTATTTTTTCAAAAATATTCCTATCCTTTAATGGTATTAGACTATTATTCAACTTTAATCCCCCCTTTAACCATCAAACTCTATTGAATCATCATCAAATTGTTTTTGGCCTTTAGCTTTTTTCTTTTCCATTTCGTTTAATAGCGAAGTTGTTTTTTCATCTACAGCTTCTAATATTTCTTTTTCCCTATCTAAATCTTGTAATGATGGTTCTATTTCTGGCTGTCCTAACAATTGTCTTTGATAAGCTTCAAAAGATTGTTTTTCTCTTTTTAGCCCTTCTAATTCAAACTTATTGGAGTCAGAATCTTGCATATACCTTATCCTACTATCTAAACTACTTATTCTATCTTTGATTGCTTCGGGCGTTCCATATTCTATTTTTGCTTTGCCTAACCAGCTTTCAATAGAATAAATCAATCCCTCTGAAACTTGTATATGCGGATTGTCTCGTCTAAACAACCACACTCCATCTCTGCTGATATTAAATCCATCTTTTTTGAAAATCTTTCTCATTTCATCATTTTCAAAATCGACTATGAATGCTGGATTTGTAAGTTTATCATAATTACTAGCAAAATATTTCGAAAAACTATCAAGCAATATTTGCTCTCTTTGATTTCTTAAGCTGTATTTATCAACAATATCACGGTCTTTAACGTAAGAAATATATGCTTTTCCTAATGCATTTACAAATTTTTGTTGTTCATCTGTTAGAGACTGTATGTTTTGTTGTGTATCAATAGATGTACCGATTTGTTGTTCTCGACTATGTTCTCTATTATATTTATCAATTTTAGCTTTTTCCGCATATAACCTATCTAAATCACTTGGTACACTACTTGTGTCAGGCCAACTAAAATCTTCATCAGTATGTTCTTTTCTATGTTGTTCCCATATTTCATCATTTTTTTCTCTTGAATATTGTATATATCTGTTTCTCATCCATTGAGTTTTATCTAATATATCTTTGTGCCTTTCATCATAGCTTGATAAAGTTCCCCATCCATATTCTTCACGTATTTTTGATAACTTTTCATCAGTTTTAAACTTTTGCGCCTGTTCATCTGCGTTTTTAGTTTCTTGCAAAATTTGTTTCTTTCTTTGTTCTACTTCTGTTGCGGTTAATCCCAAAGTTTCCAATTCATCAATTCTAGCTCCATAGGATGCAATCAATGCTTCTGCTTTTTCTTGTAATGCTTTTTTTGTAGATAATACTTCTTGTTCTGCTTGTTCTTTCCTTACTAGTCTTTCTCTTTCAATATTAAGTGCTTCCATTGCAGTTTGATATTCTGCTTCAAATTTATCCTTTATTTCTTGTGGTATCTTTGATTCTTCTCTTAAAATAGCTGTATTAGCAGATGTTAATAAATCTTCTCTGTATTCATCTGTCAAATATAAATATTCACTTTCTAATCCACTAACTTCAGCACCTTTTCCCGGATGCATAAATACTGTTGTTTCAATTGGGAATACGCCATATATAGGTAATCCAGAATCAATATTATCTAGTTTCATACTATAAAAAGCAGATCTCAATTCATCACATGGTTCATAATCTATACTGAATGAAGGTGTTATCCATCCTCCAGATTCTAATTTACTATCTACATATTTTCCTAACTTTTTTGTAAATCTTTGTGCATCTTCCTCTGTTAAATTTGGATATTTTTTCTTTACACAACCTAAAAAATAATCAGTTACTGCCTCTTTTATTTTATCATTTACAGCACTATCCTCTTTTTGTTTTGCTTTTTTAGATTGTTTTTCTTTTGCTTTTTCTTGTGCTTTACTTTTTCCAGACAAATCATAACCTAAAGTTGTAAGAAGCTCTATTGCTTTCTCTTCGCCTACCTTATTATATAAAGCAATTAATTGTTCCATTCCGCCTAATTTTTTCACATCTCTTTTACTCATATTTGTAAGTATATCTGGAATTTCTAATTCTTTCTCTGCTTCTTTCTGTGGTAATTTAGCTTTTACTTCTGAAATATATTCTTTAGTAGAATCCAGTGTTTTAAATTTTGCCTTTATATTATTAAAATACGCAAATGCTTCCTCATTAATTAGTCCGTTTTCGTTTACAACATCTTCTCTACTTATATCCATTATTTCGCTCATAAAACTTTGAATTATAGGCATCATTTCTTCACTATCGCCCATTTCTTGTGCAATCCATTGAATATATGTGTCTAAAGTATCAGTATAACCACCACTAATTGTTTCTTCTCTAGCTCTATCCGGATAAGCTAATTCATATATAAAAGCACCTTTCATTCCATGTCTATCACTTTGGTATCTGTCGCAGTCAGTATATTCACACTCCATAGACACTTGTCCATTTTCTTTTTTATATATTTGTTCTTCATATTCTAATTCTTCATCAACATCATCATAAGGATGTGTTTCCCCATCTATTAAAACATGAATTTGATTTCCATCATCTAGATAAGACAATATTTTTTCAATATCCTTATCAGCACTATACCAACTTAAACCTTTTACTGCCTCAAGTTCACTGTTATCATCAGATATTTCAAATCTTTTCTTAAAATTTGCTATAACTAATTTTGCAGTATTAACAAATTTTTTTGGATTATTCCCTTTATATTCCAAGTTCCATGTTCCATACCATCCCATATTATTCCTCCTATGTTTCTTTCTTTTTTCTCTTTTATTTGCGTTTATCTTAATTTTCTTTTGCTTGTTCTATTCTATGTTTTGCTAATTCTTTTGATATTTTAGGACTCACTTAATACCACTCCCTCCTTTTGAACATTCATATAAAAAGGCATTGCTTCTAACCAATAATTAAATCTATCTACATTCTTAACTAATGGAGATAAATGAATATCAAATTTATTATTCCATTCAATATCATATGCTAACTGAACTATTTCACTTCTATATTTTACTATTTCATCATCTGTAAAATCTGTTAAAATCATAATATCTATATCAGAACTTGTATTAAAATCTCCTCTTGCATAAGAGCCATACAAAATAATTTTCTTTACTCTATCTCCAAAAGTATCTTTTATCACTGTAATAAATTCGCTAAGAATCTTACTAATGTTTTCCGGTATTTTCTTCATAAAATTTTCACTCCTTATCTTTTTTAAATTTTCTCATATTCTTTTTCAATATTATAGCATATATTTTTTTATTTTGTAACCTTTTTTGTATTTCTTCAAACCATTCTTTCTTCTCATTTAATACTCTTATCATACACTCTTATATATTCTGGAAATTTCTTAAGCCATTCATTAAATTCTTCTATATTATTAAACGAATACAATTTGTAACCGTCTTTCGTTGTATATTTGTATTTCATATTCAAAAAGCTTTCTATAAATTTTTGTCCGTCTTTTGTTTGTCCTTCTGCACACATATTTAAAAATTTAATATCTTGTTTTATTAAATTTTGTATTTTCTGATACATACCCTTTAGCAAATAACTTAATACTAATCTATCTTTTCTATATTCCAATTCAATTGCTATTGCTGAAAATAATAGGTAGTATTCTCCATGTGATTTGTATTTTAATAAAGTCGTTTTATTTATTTCTGTATCTTCTAGTTTATTTATCATAAATTTATTAAATTGTTCTTTTGATAATGGCAATAAAGTAATTTCTCCCACTATTTGATTTTTATCATTATCTCTTACAAATATATGTATATCTGGATTTTGTTTATCCCATTCTATTGTTTGTTCTACTCCTGCAATAGTGGATGGTTCTAAGTATTCTTGTTCTATATTCCAAACATCTTCAAAATCTTTTGGCATATGCTTAAACTCTACTTGATATTTCATTTTTACTTTCCCCTATTTTTCAAACTTCTCCTTTTATAACACTTTTTAATTCTTTTATAGCTGGAATTCGCCATCGCCTCGGTTGTTTTTACTATAGTTTTATTTGCTTTTATCTTATACTTAACTTCTATTCTTGTCAAGATATATTAAAGCCACTAAAAGACGATTATAAAGTTTTTATTTTTAGCTTTAATAACATCTGGGGAATCATCTTCGTAAATTTTGCTATTAGTAGCATTGAAATTTAATAAAAACTCCTATTGCAATACAAATTATTTTTGATATAATAAACATACCTATTATTAATAGAATAAAGAAAGAATATAAGAAGAGATTATTCCAAAATATGAGAAAATAAAATATACAATAGAGGATATGGCCTAATACCATATCCTTTCTTAAATGAATTAAGTAATTTATCTCCCTACTTCCACTTGGCTCATATATAACTTATAATAATTTCCTCTTTGTTCCATTAACTGCTCATGCGTTCCTTGTTCTACAATTTTCTTGTCCTTAATAAAAAATATTTTATCACTATTCACAATAGTAGAGAGCCTATGAGCAATGGTAATAAGTGTTTTATTTTTTACCATTTCCTTGCTTAAATTTTGAAGCATCTTCTCTGTTTTTATATCCATCTTGCTGGTTGCTTCATCAAAAATAAGTATCTTTGGATTATTGATAATTGTTCTAAGGTAACACAATACTTGTCTTTCTCCATCCGATAAATTTTTCCCATTACCACTTAGCTTCGTATCATATTCCTTTTCTAAACTCATTATCCAATCATGAACTTTTAGTTTTTTGCATATTTCTATTACCTCTTCCTCTGTTATAGCTGTGCCATATTGTAAATTTTTCATAATGCTTGTACTAAACAAATAATTATCTTGTTGCATGATTGCAATTTGTTTTCTTAGACTTTTTAATTTTATATTTTTTATTTCTGTGCCATCTAAGAAAATGTTTCCACTATCTACCTCATAAAATCTGCCAATCAGATTGGTAATTGTGGTTTTTCCGCTTCCTGTTTCTCCTACAATTGCTACCTTTTCTTGTGGTTCTACTTTAAAAGATATATTATCTAACACTTTTTTATCTTCTATATAAGAAAAGGTTACATCTTTAAATTCAACTGTTCCTTGTATATCTACTTCTTTTGCTTGCTCTGTATCTGTAATTTCTATTGGTTCGTCCATTGTTTCTAGTATTCTTTCTAAATAAGTAATAGAATTAATAAAATCATCTAGCGTTGCAAATAAATCTTCTATTGGTTGCCAAAAGTTAGAAGAATAAGTGCCCATAGCCACAATCACTCCTACAGATACACTTGGGTATAGAAACATCGCTCCTACAAAGTAAATAGTAGCAGAAACCAAATGAGACATTATCTGCACACTACACCAACCTATGTTTCCATATTTTATAGATTTACAGTTTGCATTTCTCCAATCTGCACTCAAATTACGAAATATCTTTTCGTTCTCTTTTTCACGATTAAAAGCTTGTGTTGTTTGCATTCCTTTTAATGTTTCTACTGAATAAGCATTTAAGTTCGCATTTTTATTATTGATTAATAACTTATTTTTTCTTTTTATTTTAGCTGTGAGTAGAAATATTATGCTAAGTACAATAATTCCTGCTATTGCAATTAAAGTAAGTTTTACACTTGTGTAGAACATAAAACCTAAAACGATTATCATATTAAATAAGTCTAAAAATGTTTTTACCAATTTATCTGTAATTAAAGTGGATACATCTTCTGCATATTCGGTTAATCTTACTAAAATCTTGCCATGTGGTCTTGTGTCATAATAATTAAAAGATAAGTATTGAATATGCGAAAATAAGTCATTTTTAATATCTTCTACAATATTCAAATTTACTCCAGCTAACATTTTAGAGTAGATTTTTGTTATAATGGTAGACATCAAAATGAGTAACGTTGCGAAAGCTATCATGGTAAATAGGCTTTCGTAATTACTATTTGGAATAATTGTATCAATTACATATTGTAATATTTTTGTAATGCATAATGTTGCAATAACAGCAATTCCATTTAATAGAAATACAATACCTAATTTGGCTTTATACTTTTTGATATAGGTTAGTCCTCTTTTATAATTTGAAAAACGAAAGGATGTATTTTCTTCATCTTGGTCATATCTATTTACTCTCATACACATGCCTCCCTATTGTTTTCTTGAATCTCATAAATTTCTTTATAAATTCCGTTTTGCTGTAGTAACTCTTCATGCGAGCCATATTCTTCTATTCTGCCATTTTTCATTACAAAAATAGTATCTGCATTTTTTACAGAAAGAATCTTTTGAGCAATAATGATTTTCGTACATTCATATTGTAAATTATTAATATTATTGGTTACTTCTAATTCTGTTTCAAAATCCAGTGCAGAGGTAATATCATCTAAAATTAACAAACTTGGCCTTTTAGCAATAGCTCTTGCTAAAGCAAGTCTCTGCTTTTCTCCACCCGATAAACTTACTCCATTTTCCCCAATAATGGTGTCTATGCCATTTGGCAGACTAAACACATAATCCGACTTTGCCAATATTAAACATTTTATTATATCTTCTCTTGTTAAATCTTCTTTTCCAAAAGCAACATTATTTGCAATTGTGTCTGAAAATAAAAACGGAGTTTGAGAAACATATCCTATTTGTCTTCTTAGAGTTTCTAGAGAATATTCACTTATTAATTCATTATTAATTTTAATGTTTCCTTTTGATGGCTCTATTAATCTTAAAAATAGCTTTCCTATTGTGGATTTGCCACTTCCAATTTCTCCGATAAAAGCATATGTTTTATTTGCTTTCATTTCAAAACAAATATTTTTTAGTATTAATTTATTTTCTATTTTTACTGAGACATTTTGAAAAGCAATATCGTTAATACTGTTTAATTCTTTCTCTCCTAAGCTTTTTATTTTAGGCTTTGTTTCCAATAATTTTCTTACTTTCGCTACTGCTACTCTAAACTCTTGCCATTCGTTTATAAAACCGCTCATTTCAATAAATGGTTTCTTTATTCTCTCAATAAAAGAATACATGATAATAAAGTTTCCTATCGTAATGTACCCTTGTATTACAAAGATTCCACCAAATAACACTAATAAGAGTTGCATGCAATAGGAAAGAAAAGTCACTCTGCTGTTATAATTAATGTTGACATTTTGTATGTCTTTATTTTTATTTTTTAAAATCCTATTTTTTTCTTTAAATTCTTTTATCTCCAACTCTTCTGTTCCTAAGTTTTTTACTAATCGATTTCCCTCTATGTTTTCTTGTATATAGCTATTTAATTTTGATAAGCTTTGTCTTTGCGCCGAATATAAACCATTGGATTGCTTTATATGTTTATGGGAAAGAATAGCGATAATCGGTGTTGGAATTAGAATGATTAATGTTAGTATTGGGTTTATATATAAGCAATAAAGGATAGATAAAATACTAGCTATTAACATGCTCATGGATTGTTTTATGACATAACACATATTATGGTGAATAGTGTGTATATCTGTTGTTAAGAGAGTATTTAGCTCTCCTAAAGAGTTTTTTTGATAAAAATCTTCTTCTAAGCTATTTAATTTTTGATAGCAAGCATTTTTTAATTTATCTGCCATGCGAAATCTAACATGGTCGATTAATAATATTCCGAAATAGGCTAGAATTCTACCTCCTGCGAACATACTAATGGATAGAATAAACATAAATGGAATAGCAGAAAAGTTATTTTCATATATTCCTATGTCTACAATATCTCCTAATAGAGCAATAGGAATGATGTAAGCAATTCCACTTCCAAGTATTATCATAATATTAGCCAGCCAATATTTAAAATTATCTTCTTTTATAAATTTTAGTACCCATCTCATTGCTTTTCTCCTCTTTTTTATCTTTGTTTGGCTCTTTTTAGCTAACTATATCATAAAAGGGCAAAACAATCAACCTCAGAAAACAGGTGTAATTAATATAGAAAAAAGTGTAAATTAAAAAAGTAAATTCTATTCAAATAAAAATAAATAGATTTTAATTGTATTTTAATAGCTATTGTAAGATT
>CALXKT010000042.1 GCA_944388985.1 uncultured Clostridia bacterium
ATCTTACAATAGCTATTAAAATACAATTAAAATCTATTTATTTTTATTTGAATAGAATTTACTTTTTTAATTTACATAGCAATATATGACAGTGAAAGTGTTTATTTTTTCTTGTGTTTTTTTGTCAGATATTGTATAATAGTAATCGTATTTTAAAACTTCGCTATAAAATAATATTTCTTTTGGATAATATACTTATTAGTGAAGTAAAAAATAGAACAAAATGATAAAAGAGGGGTTTATGAAAATACTTATTGTAATTGATCAATTTGATAATTCGAATAATGGAACTACCATTTCCGCCAGAAGATTTGCTAAAGGTTTACAAGAAGCCGGAAATGAAGTATATGTTGTAAGCACTGGTGAGAAACAAGACGAATATAAATTTAATGTAAAAGAATTACCTTTACCACCTGGAATATCTCATTTAGTTAGGTCACAGGGAATGAATTTTGCAATTCCTAATACAGAAGTTTTAGAAAAAGCAATTTCTAGCGTGGACATTGTGCATTTTTATATGCCTTTTTTTCTTTCCAAGGCAGGACTTAAAATATGCGAAAAGTTGCATGTTCCACATACCGCTGCTTTTCATGTACAACCAGAGAACATTACCTATTCCATTGGTTTAGGAACTAAAACAAAAGTAAATGATTTTATTTATACGCATTATCGCGATTCATTCTTTAATCATTTTACGCATATACATTGTCCAAGTGAGTTTATTGCAGGTGAATTAAAAGCACATGGCTATACAGCAAAGCTACACGTTATTTCCAATGGCGTGGATGATGAATTTCAGTTTACTGGAAAAGATAAATTGCCGGAGTTCAAAGATAAATTTGTCATTACGATGATTGGTAGGTATTCCAATGAAAAAAGGCAAGATGTTTTAATAGAGGCTATTGCCAAGTCAAAATACGCAGACAAGATACAATTAGTTTTAGCAGGAAAAGGTCCAAAAGAAGCCAAATATAGAAAACTCGGAGAATCTCTTGTAAATCCACCTGTTATGAAGTTTTATAATACAGAAAATTTAATTGCTCTTTTAAAATCAACAGACCTATATGTTCATAGTGCCGATGCAGAAATTGAAGCAATTTCTTGTATTGAAGCTTTTGCTTGTGGCAATGTACCGGTCATTGCAAATAGTCCTAATTCTGCTACGAAACAATTTGCTCTCGTAGAAGAAAGTTTGTTTGAAGCTGGTAATAGTGCAGACTTAGCAAAAAAAATTGACTTTTGGATTGAAAATGAAAATTACAGAAAGGAAATGGAATTAAAGTACGCGCAAAGCGCCAATAACTATCGCTTAAAAGATAGCATTCGAAAGATGGAGGAGATGTTTGAAGATGCAATTAGAGAATATTGAAAAAGAAGAAGAAAAAAATATTCCAGAAGATTCTCATGTATTACATTTTTGGCAACCTTGTAAGTTCGAAATTGATGAAGACTATGATTTTGTAAAAGATAATTTTTTATTTAATACCTTTTCCAATTTGCTTTATTTGATAGCATATCCTATTTTACTATTCATCACCAAATTCTTTTACGGCTTTAGAATAGAAGGAAAAGAAAATATAGAAAATATTACCACTGGTAAGATAACCGTTTCCAACCATGTTCATCCTCTGGACTGTACAATGGTTGGACTTGCCAATGCACCACAAAAGACTTTCTATACTTCGCTTGAGAGTAATTTTAAAATACCTGTGGTACGCAGAATTATAAAACTTTTAAATACCGTTCCGATTCCGCAAAACATTAGATATACCAAATCCTTTATGGATTCCATTGATGAACTTTTAAAAAGCAATAAAACGGTACATTTTTATCCAGAAGGTTCTCTATGGCCACATTATGATAAAATTAGGCATTTTAAAAATGGAGCTTTTGATTTTGCTGTAAGAAATAATGTTCCTGTTGTACCAATGGTAATAAAATTTAATAAAGCAAAGAAAATTAATAATTTAATAAAGACAAGAAGTACTATTTCTTTAGTAGTTCAAAAACCGATTTATCCAAATCGATTGCTCGGAAAAAAAGAAGCCATTTTAGATTTAAAAGAAAGAGTCTATGAAGCAATGTGTGATGAGGTAAAATAAGCAGTTGAGATAATTCTCAATTGCTTATTTTTAAAACAAAATCATTTTTCCGTTTTTCTTTAGCCATTTATTAATTTCATCGTACTCTGGAATAAAACTTCTTACCAATTCATAAAAATTTTTGCTATGGTTTGGATGTACTATATGGCAGAGCTCATGTACAACTATGGCGTCTATCACTCTTTCTGGAAGCATAATAAGCCTAGACGAGAAATGTAACACTTTTGTTTTTGGAATACAACTACCAAACTTGCTTGTTGCATCATTTACCTTGAATTGCTTATAAGCTATCTTCGTTAATTGGCTCCAATAAGGAACTTCCTTTTCCAAAAAAATCTGCGTCTGGTATTGTAAAAACTTCTTTATTCCTCTATCGATATTCTGTTTTTTTGCCTCCTGATTCAGATTTTTTGGATACGTTATTTTTATTGTCTTTTCTTCTGGATACGCTTGTATCTGTATTCTCTGTTTTTCGTTTTCTATGGCATTAATGGTATAAGCTTCTCCTTTTAAACTTATGGTTTCTCCAGTTACCCATTGTTTTATCCTTGTATCTGGTTTAGTACTTAATTGAATGTATTTTTGATAAACATCGTTTTCATTTTCTTTTACAAATTCCAAAGCTTTTTTCATGCTTACATACTTTGGTTTGCTAATATGTAAAATGTTTGCTTTAAAATACATTTTTAAGTATTTTGATGTTTTGTAGCTTCTTATGATTACTGGTATTTCTTTATCTTTTATTACAATATACTTTGTTTCTTGCATTTTCTTCTCCTATTTTTGTTTTATAAAGTATCGATTTTTTCTATACAATAAAAAGGCCTGTCCCCATTTTGGAAAAAAGTGGAGAAAAAGGCCTGTCCCCAAATTACACCTTTCGCAATTTTGCGATGAAAAAGCCTTCGGTTTCTTTGCTTGGCAAGATACGAATGGCTTTTGTTACTTCTTTCTTCTCGGAAATTGCTGGTATGGCATTTTTAATTTCTAATGGTATTTCTTCTATTTTTATTCCTAATTCGCCTATTGCCCACTCTAGCACTTCTTCATTTTCCTTTTTGTTAAGGGTGCAAGTAGAATATACCATCTTGCCTCCCTCTTTTAATGCTTGCCATGCGCTTTTAAGTAATTTTCTTTGTAACTTTGCAAGTTCGTTTACTGTTTTTTCCGACCAGCTTCGGTAGGTTTTAGCATCTGTCGCTAAAAATCTTCCTTCTCCACTACAGGGTGCATCTAGTAAAACTTTATCAAAAAAGGCTTCTTTCTTTTTTCCTATTACTTCTCCTCTGCCATTATTTACTTCTATTATAGTAGCCCCTTGTTTTTCTACATTATATTTTAATCTTTCACATCTTAAGGCATCTAACTCATTGGCTAAGATGTAGCCTTTATTTTTCATCATTGCTGCCATTTGCGTTGTTTTGCTCCCTGGTGCTGCAGTCAAGTCTAGCACTTTTTCATTTTCCTTTGGTGCTAATACTAATGGCGGAATCATGCTAGATAAACTTTGTAAATAGATGCTACCATTCTCGTAAATCGCTAATTTTTGCATCTGTTTTTCTTTTGCTTCCTTTAAAATCAAAGCATCCGAATACCATAATACTCTATCAAATTTAATACCCATCTTTTTTAAAACTTGCATTACTTCTTGAATATTGCTTTTTAAAGTATTTACTCTTAATGTTGTATTTCTCTCTCCTGCCATTCCCGCCAAAATGTTATCCACCGTAAGAGGCGAATAATTTTCATATAAAGTTTCCACAAACTTTGCTGGCAATTTTCTTTTTACTTCTAACACACTTAACATTTTTTGTTTTCCTTTTTCTTATTTGTTTTTTACACATACGAATGCTCTACTTTAATAACTGCAAAATATTTTTCATTCTCTTTTTTTAGTTCTTGTTGGATTGTTTTTATTAACTCTTCTTTATCCGCTTTTTCATCCGTAGGAACCACTAAATCGAAAATCAAATTTATTCTTTCTCCACCATCTGTCATACGAAAATCATGTATCGAATATTTTTCATTCATATTCTTTACAATTTCCTCCGCCTTTTTCTTCATACTATTAATTTCTTCATCATCTACTACGATTGGATCCATATGAATGGTGGTAATACAACCAAACTCTTCGAAAATGTCTTGCTCCATTTGGTCAATAATATCATGTGCTCTACAAATATCTGAATTAGCTGGTATTTCTGCATGAAAGGATACAATTTTTCTACCTGGTCCATAGTCATGTACCATAATATCATGAATGCCCTCTATCGTATCATATTTTTTAGCAAACTCTTCAATAGCCTTTACATATTCTGGGTCTGGTTTTTGTCCTAATAATAAATCGACAATTTCCTTTACTGCTTTTATTCCCGTAATTAAAATAAAAATCGATACCAATAAGCTGACATAGCCATCTATAGAAATTCCTGCAAATCTTGCTACTATTGCTGAAATTAATACAGCCAATGTAGAAATAGAATCTGAAATGCTATCATAAGCAGTTCCTTTGATTGCTGCAGAATTAATTTTCTTTGCAATTTTGCGGTAAAACAAAAATAGCCATAATTTAGCAAAAATAGCAACTACTAAAAGAATAATAGTAACATTGCTGATATTTGGTAATTCTGGATGAATAATTTTATCCACAGAACTTTGTAATAATTCAAATCCTACTAAAATAATTAAAATATCTACAAATAATGCTGTTATGTATTCCATTCTCCCATGTCCCCATGGATGGTCACTATCCACTTTTTTCTGCGACATTTTAAATCCCACCATGGTAATAATGGAAGAACCTGCATCGGACACGTTATTTAATGCATCGGAAATGATAGACATAGAGTTAGCAATTATTCCTATGATTAATTTAAAAACAGACAAAAGAATATTCACTACAATTCCTGTAATGCTAGAAAGCATCGCATATTTTCCTCTTACCTCGTTATCGTCCACCTTATCTTTGTCTTTAATAAATAGTTTAATTAAAAAATTAGTCATTTTTCTTCCTTTCCTTCTGGACAAAAGGGCCTACTGCCTTTTGTCCAATTTTTTGAACTTTTTGGACACTCTTATTAATATATTCAATATTTAATATTGTTTTATCCATCTATAAATTTTTATACCAATATATTATCATAAAAGTTTCAAAAAAGAAAGGACTTTTGTGCAATTGGAGACGCACACCTTCTGCACAATATAATTTGCTTTTTAATAGTATTTGCACAAAAAGGGAGGCGTCCCCAATTGTGCAGTAACAAATTTTTGAGAAATTAAGACAAATTTCTTTACAAAAAATGCAGATTGCTATACAATAAGGTAGAAAAAAGAAAGGTAGAAAAATGAGTACATTGATAACAAAAAGTGAACAAGATACCATTGATTTTGCAGAAAAATTTGCAAAAGATTTAAAAGTTCGGAGATATTGTTGTTTTAACTGGCGAACTTGGTTCTGGTAAAACCAAATTTGTGCAAGGCGTATTAAAATATTTTGGATTAGAAAATGAAATTTCAAGCCCTACTTTTACCATTGTAAATGAATACAACGGAAAAGACATCAACATTTATCATTTTGATGTCTATCGTTTAGAAGATTCCGATGAGTTCTATGCCATGGGTGGAGAAGAATATTTTTCCAAAGGCATCTGCTTAATTGAATGGGGCGAATTAATTGAAACTATTTTGCCAAAGCCATATACCAAAATCATCTTTGGTAAAAACGAAGAACATCCAGAGGAAAGAACACTTACTATCGAAAAAATAAGCTAGTTTTTTCAATAGTACTAAACAATTTATATAAAATAAAAAGGATGGAGAAAATGAAAATTTTAGCAATAGATACTTCTTCTAAGATATGCAGTGTAGCCATTTTAGAAGACGAAAAAACAATAATTGAATTGCATAATGATGATGAAAAAACGCACTCGGTAAAACTAATGCCTTTGGTGGATAAAGCTTTTTTAGAAACTGGTCTTAGTTTAGACGATATTGGTTTGCTTGTTTGTTCCATTGGTCCAGGCTCTTTTACTGGTGTGCGAATTGGAATTGCAACTATAAAAGCTTTTGCAGATGTAAAAAATATTCCAGTAGTTGGAGTAACTTCTTTAGAAAGTTTGGCATATAATGTTGGGGCAATTATTTATAATGCTCATATAAAAGATATCTCTGAAAACAAAGAGCTATATCAAGGCATAACTCCAATTGACCCGCTAGAAGATACCGTAATTTGCTCTCTTATTGATGCCAAAAATGAAAATGTATACGCAGGGCTATATCATTTTGCAAATGGAAATTGCGAATGCCTATCCCTATTTACTGAAAATATTCACGAAGTTATTACACAAATTGCGACTAAAATTTCAAATTTTGGTCATATTGTTTTTGTAGGAGATGGTAGCGAAGTATATGCCGATTTATTGAAAGCATCTTTTGGATATGGAATTTTTGCAGTTAATGCTTCTGCCGATACAGATGCTTCTTCTGTAGCAGGAGAACATGCTAATATTTCTGCAATATTTGCTCTTCGCGGTCAAAATAAACAAAATGGAGTTAGCCTTGCCAAAGCAGGTTTAAACAAATATAAGCAAGGACAATATGGCGACTCTTCCTCTCTTTCCCCTATCTATTTAAGAAAATCACAAGCGGAAAGAGCATTGGCAGAGAAAATAGAAATTTTGCCTATGACATTGGAAGATATTGCAGTAATAGAACCAAATTTTGAAAAAGAATTTGATACTTTTTGGAATATCAACACTTTAAAAAACGATTTTCAAAATGAAAATGCGACTTATCTTATTGCTAAACTAGATGGCGAAATTGTAGGCTTTGCAGGATTTTTAAACATTTGCAAAGAAGCCAACCTAATGAATATTGTAACCAAAATAGATAAACGTAATTTAGGAGTAGGAAGCAAATTACTAGAAGCACTTATTGCTTCTGCTAAATCGCAAGGATGCACTTCTATCACACTAGAAGTAAATAGCAAAAACTACCCAGCAATACATTTATACGAAAAATTTAATTTTAAACGAATAGGTTTGCGAAAAAAGTATTATAATAATACGGACGACGCAATAATAATGACGAGTCCAATTTAGGGACAGGCGTATTTGTGGAAAAAAGTATAAATTGGGGACAACCGTATATTTCCTTAAATTGCTTTTAATAGAAAAACAACAAACGGGTGTCCCAAAATTGGAAAAAAGTGAAGAAAAACGCCTGTCCCCAGATTCCACCAAAGTGGAAAATGAGACCTGTCCCAAAATTTTAAGGAGGAATACGAATGAAAAGAAAAAATGAACTAGGATACAAGGAATTAAAATTTAGTTGTGACCCAAAGGTGTTTAGCTTTGATACTACAGATGAGCTAGAGCCAATTAGCACTGGTATTGGTCAAGAAAGAGGTATTAAAGCTTTAGAGTTTGGGCTTAATGTCGATATTAATGGCTATAATGTGTATGTGGAAGGCCCTTATGGTGTGGGTAAAACTGCTTATGTTAAGAATTATTTGGGTGTTATTTCGAAAAAGAAAAAGGTCCCAAATGATTGGTGCTATGTGTATAACTTCGATAACCCTAATGAACCAGTTGCTATTTCGCTTCCAGCAGGTCAAGGGAAAGAATTTAGAGATACCATGAATTCTTTTATTAATGAAATAAAAGTAGATATGAAAAACACTTTCAACAACGAGGATTTTGAAAAAGAGAAAAATTTAATTAAGCAAGAGTATGAAACAAAGCGTAATCTTCTAATGGAAAGACTTAACAAAAAGTCCGCAGAGTATGGTTTTATGGTTAAATCTGCACAAAACGGTATTTATATGATGCCAATTGTAAATGGTAAAACCATTGCAGAGGAAGAGTTCAACAAGTTAGATGATGCCACAAAAAAAGAATTTGAAGATAAATCTACCATTGTGCAACAACATATTATGGAGGCAATTGGAGAAATTAAATCCATTGAAAGAGAGTCAGACAAACGTATTCAAGAATGGCAATCAAATGTAGCACTCCTTACCATTAACGGACATTTGAATTTGATTAAAGCAAAATATAAACGTCATAAGAAAATAAATCATTTCTTAGATTCTATTAAACAAAATATTTTAAAAAATATTAACTATTTTATTGCTGACGAGAAAGCAATTGATAGTAAATTGCAAGGTCCACAAGCAGCTCATCCAGAGGTATACAAGCCATGGCTTAATTATCGTGTTAATCTCTTTATTGATAATAGTAATGCCGAGGGTGCTCCTGTAGTGGCAGATACCAACTATTCTTACCACAATATTTTTGGAAAACTTGAATATGAAAATTATTATGGCACTTTGAAAACCGATTATACCATGTTAAAACCAGGTCTTCTTCATATTGCTAATGGTGGTTATTTGGTATTCCAAGCAAATGACCTACTTACCAATAGTTTATGCTATGATACTTTAAAGAAAGTCTTAAGAAGCAAAACCTTAGGCATTGAAAATGCTGCAGACCCACGTTCTTCCATGGTTATGATTTCTCTAAAACCAGAGCCTATTCCTTTGGATTTAAAGGTAATTTTAATAGGAGACGAGAACATTTACCAAACGCTACTTGCCATGGATCCCGATTTCAGAAAATTATTCAAAATAAAAGTAGAATTTGCAGACGACGCTCCAATGAACAAAGACAATATGGTGAAATTAGCAAGATTTGTAAAGGGATACTGTGACCACGAAGAGCTTCCTCCACTAGATAGTAAAGCAATGGCTAGAATGATTGAATATGCTTCGAAGCTTGCAGATAATCAAGACAAATTGTCTACTAAATTTACCGATTTATCCATTGTCATTGGCGAAGCTTCTACTTGGGCAAAAATGGCAAAATCCAAAATTATTACAGAAGACTTCATTGAAAAAGCGTTAGAAGAAAAAGTCGACAGGGTTAAAAAATATGATGAAAGATACATGGAAATGATTAAGGAAGATACACTTCTTATTGATACAACTGGTTCAAAAGTGGGACAAATTAACGGTCTTACCATTATGAATGTAGGAGATTATACTTTTGGAAAACCAGTGAAAATAACTGCTAATACGTATACTGGAAAAAATGGAATTATCAATATTGAACGAGAAGTAGAACTTTCTGGTTCCTCGCACTCGAAAGGCATTTTAATTCTTAGCGGTTATCTTGGTCAAATGTTTGCACAAGACATGCCACTTTCTCTTACAGCAAGTATATGCTTCGAGCAATTGTATAGTGGTGTAGATGGCGATAGTGCATCTAGCACAGAGCTATATGCCCTACTCTCTAGCTTGTCAAACATACCAATCAATCAAGCATTTGCTGTTACCGGCTCTGTAAACCAAAAAGGCGAGATTCAACCAATCGGCGGAGTAAATGATAAAATAGAGGGCTTCTTTCAAGTTTGTAAGATGAGAGGCCTAGATGGTAGCCACAGCGTTATCATACCAAAACAAAATATTAAAAACCTAAATCTATCTAACGAAGTAATTAATGCTGTAAAAAGTGGAAAATTCCACATTTATGCTATTTCTACAATAGACGAGGGAATTGAACTTTTAACTGGTGTACCTGCAGGAAGCAAAGACGAAAACGGCAACTTCCCTGCTGGAACAATAAATTACTTGGTTTATAATAAATTAAAGAAATATGCTGAAGTTAGCAAAGAGAAATAAATTCCCCCGCATACCTTAAAGGTGTGCGGGGATTTTATAATACTATTTTTCTTCTTTTTTAGCTTCGTCTTTTACTGTTTCTACTGGTTCTTCTTTTACCGTATCAACAACTTCTTCTACTACTGGAGCTTCTGTTTCTACTGCTGGTGCCTCTTCTGGAGCAGCCTCTACAGGTGTTTCTGCAGTTTCTTCTGCCATATCTTCCTTAACAGTAATTTCCTTTGTCTCAATTCTAGCTCCTGTGTTTTCCTTTGTTCTAGCAGCTTTACCTACTCTATCTCTTAGGTAGTACAATTTAGCACGTCTTGCTTTACCAACTCTTACTACCTCTACTTTCTCAACTAATGGAGAATGTACTAAAAATGTTTTTTCAACACCAACACCGTAAGCTATTTTTCTTACTGTGAATGTTGCGTTCACTCCTCCACCTTGTTTTTTAATAATA
>CALXKT010000043.1 GCA_944388985.1 uncultured Clostridia bacterium
GACTCGAACCGCGGACAACTTGATTAAAAGTCAAGTGCTCTACCACCTGAGCTAATGACCCAGATTTCGACTTGCGTTTAACTTCGTAAACGCAAGTATTATTTTAAACTATTTTTTTCAGTTTGTCAATACTATTTGTGAAATTTGTGTGAATTTGTGCAAGTTTTTTTCGCGCTAGCTTTTCAAGCCTGCACGAAAACCAATCTATTGTTCTGATTTTAGTATTCTTTCATAATGTATTGTTGACTTTTTATGTTGTTCAGATAGCAGATATCACATTACACTACTAAGGCGAGGCGGAAAGAGCTGTAGTTGTTAGCACCCCCATAGTTGTTGCTATAGCAGAACACGCCTGTGCTAGAGGCATCGCTGTCATAGCGACCACCACGGTAGAAGAAAGGGCCGGTCGAAACCACAAAGTAAGCGCTATCTGAATGCCAACCCCTTGTTTCATAGGTTGCATCTCCGTATTTATATGCTGTACTTTCACTTGTTCCCGTGTATGCTGTTGCATATTTTGTACTTGGTCCTCCCTGTGATGCAAATGAATCTCCATAATCTAAGTTACTACTTGTACTTCCGTTGTAGTATGCTGCTACTCTGTCATATGCTCCTCCTCTCATATCATATATCCCATATACGTTTCCAGTTGTACTTTGGTCTTGGTTTGTTGTGGCATATGCATTGTCTGTTCCTCCGCCTGTTATATATCCGTCGTCACTGAATCCTATTTCAGTTCCGTTTCTTCCGTATTTACTTTCTGTTAGGTAAGCCACTGCTCCCCATTCACTATTTTTTAACATATGACTTTCTAAATTTCTTGCATAATTATATGCATTTGTATACATATTTCCTATTGTTATATATCTCCAACTACTATATTCTGGTCTGGTTACTACTGTTTTATCTGTATGTTCTGGGTCTGTTAATAGTATGTCTCCATCTGTCGAACTACTTGGCACTATATTTGTTCCATCTGCTTTATTGGCTAGGCTTGCTTCATATTTTCCTACCCAGATTCCACTTATTCCATTATCATTTGTCCCATTATTATTTCCAAATCCTCCTCCTAGATCCTCATTTGCTGTGAACGCTGGGTGTATAATGTAATCTGTTGTTGTATCTAGTGTTGGGTCATCTGCGTATTTACACACTGTTACTCCATCTGCTGCTAGGGTTCCTGTTCCTTGTAGAAATTTTATATCTATTGTTTCGTTTGTACTATCTATTTTATATGCGAATCTTGGTATCCATACAAAGTAGCTGTCTATTCCATCTATTGTTACTTTTGCATTTGCCCATTCACTACTATTTGCTCCTTCTGTTGATGTGTCCTTATAACTATATGCCTCTTTTGTTGGATCTTCTTTCCATGTGCTTGTATCTTCGTCAAATACAACTAATTCCATATTGTCTCCAATATTTGGTGTATTAACTCCCTCTTCTTCACTAAATGTTCCATCCGTTGGTGGCGTTATTTCACTATCATCATTTATTACTGTATTTAAATATGCAGTTAAATTTGCCATACTTTCTGTTTCATGCCTAGTACTATTTGCAGCCATATCTCTCGCAAGCTCAGCCTGCTTTATTAATCCATTATCACCAAATGCCATATTAATAGTTACGGTTGCTAATATGATAATGATAATTATAGTTATTACAAGCGCCACTAAGGTGATACCTCTATTGCTATTTGTTGCTTCCTGCTTTTCTATTTTAGCCTCATTTTTTCTTACTTTTCTCATTCTTTTACTCATACATTTTCCCTCCTACTGAATTATTTTTCGTTTTTCTTTTTGTCTCTATATGAGCAAACATACGCAAAAAAGATAGGCATCTTGCCAATTAAATTTCTCTTTTATTCGAAATTTATAGGCATTACCTATCTTCTTTTCTTCTATATTTTGAGCATCACAAGCAAAGCCTATTTGGCTAAATGTTTCTCTCTCTCTCTCTCTCTCTACAGCTTCAATGGTTTTGGAAGTTATCGTTTTTTCTGTCATTTGTTTATTTGCTCCTTTTCTTCTTTATTTGTATTAAAGAACTCCTCATTCTTAATTCACAATAATGTTTTTTCTGTTTTTTATTCAACTGTAAGTGTAAATTAATTATATACTTTTAACATTATTTTGACAAGTATTTTTAAAATTTAATCCTCATTAATCTTATTCATTAATTCTTCTACATCAATTCCATGTACTTCGCATGCTTCTTCTAATGTTTCTGCTTGTGATGCTGGGCATCCTAAACAATGCATTCCTGCTTCCATTAAAACTTCTGCTTTCTCTGGAGCAGCCTCTAAAAGTTCTCCAATTTTTGTATCTTTATTAAATTTCATATCAAAAATCTCCTTTACTATTTATTCTTTCACAAAAATTTTACCACAAATTTTGAAAAAAGTATAGACAAAATGAAAAAAATGTTGTATTATTGGAAAAAATTAGGAAGGTGGTGTTTCCATTCAGCTTAGTAGATTTATTTTTTATTCTTTTCATTTTTCATCTTTTTATTACCCTTTATTCCATCTATTTATTTTTCAATAATACGATATTTCATCATTCACAGGGTTCTATTCTACATTTAAAATCCGAGCATTTTAAGTCATAATTTTCTTTCTTTGGAGGTGCATTTTTTATTAAGCGTATTCTTTTTATTCTATTTGCTTCTTGCTTGTATTGCTATCTGGGCTATCAGATTTTTTATCCCATTTTTGTATCCAACACGGTTATCATCCCTTATGGAGTTCATCCTTTTAATATTTGTGTAGAGCTTCCCGATTTATGGAAATACATAAAAATTGCTTTTTTCATTACCTATCTTTTCTCTTCTTTTATTATTTCTAATTTTCTCTATTTTATTCTATCTCGCTTTTTACAAAAATTAGTAAACACCATAAAATCAATTACAAAAAAATTGAAATTGATCTCACTTTTTTCTAAAATCTTTCACTTTCTATTAAATATTTTGTCTAGCATACTTCATTTACCAGCTAAAATCATTTCACAATTCCAACGTTCCAAGAGTAAACATCAATTTTTTAGCAATTCCAATCTATCTGAAGTGAGATTCGGTAGCAGATTTAACGCTGTTTCCAGAGTTCCACCAATTTTAGAGAAATCGAGAAAAAATATTCCAAAAGAGAAAAAGTCTCCTCCTTTTCGCATGTTTGTTGGTAATTTATATGATGGTAATTCTGCTATTTATTTGCCCGAAAAAAGTTTGTTTCAAAATATTTTAATTACTGGGACCATTGGTACCGGAAAAACAAGTAGTGCCATGTATCCATTTACCAAGCAATTAATTGAATATGAAGCTAACTCTGCGGAAAATAAAATTGGTATGCTGGTATTAGATGTAAAAGGAAATTACTACCAGAAAGTGCTAGAATTTGCGCAAAACTGTGGTAGGGAAAATGATGTTATTGTACTTCGCCTCCAAGGAAAATATCGTTATAATCCATTACACAAACCTAATTTAAAAGCATCGGTGCTTGCGAATCGTCTTAAAACCATTCTTCTCCTTTTTTCTCCCAACAATTCCGAATCTTTCTGGCTTGACAAAGTAGAACAAGTTTTAACCGAATGCATTAAGCTTTGCAGACTATACAATAATGGTTATGTAACATTTGAGGAATTACACAAGCTTATCTCCAACCCCAATTATTATGTAGAAAAAATAGAATTGCTACGAACCAAATTTATCCACAACGAATTTTCCACAGAAGATATTTATCATTTAATTTCTAGTCTTACCTTTTTTCAAAAAGAATTTCTTGCTTTAGATACTCGAACCCTATCTATTTTAAAATCTGAAATTACTAGAATTACCAATGTGTTCGTGTCTGATTATGATAGTTATTATACCTTTAATCCCCCAAAAGAAGAATTAAACTTCTTCGGTTTTGAAGATTTAATTGCTACCGGAAAAATTGTTGTTTTAAATATGAATATATCGGAATATCAAGTGTTATCCAAAATAATTGCTGCTTATTTAAAACTCGATTTCCAAACAGAAGTCATGGCAAGGCTTGCGCATCATTTTGAAATTTCCCAACGAACCGTTGCCTTTATATCAGATGAATACCACGAATATGTTACTTCTTCCGATAGTGAGTTTTACGCACAAAGCAGAGAAGCCAAATGCATTAATATAGTTGCAACCCAAAGCTATACATCTCTTTTAAATACGCTAAATAATAAATATGCTGTGGAAGTAATTATTCAAAACTTGGTAAATAAATTCTGGTTTCGCACCGATGATATTTTTACGATTGAAAGTGCTCAAAAACAAATCGGAAAAGAAGATAAAGAAAAGATTTTTAAAAGTATTTCTGAAAATGCAAGAGAAACTAATTACAGCTATATTACCAATTCGCTCAATTCCGATAATTCTAGCATTTCAGAAAGTATTAGCACACAGGTTCTGTATGACTATATTTTTGACACTCATTTTTTTACACAAGAATTAGAGAACTTTTGTAGCCTTGCCTTTTTATCCGATGGTAATAAAATTATGAAACCACAAAAGATAAAATTAAAACCATATTTTTTAAAATAATGTTTAGAGGAGGATGTATGTTTATGAAAAAACAAAAAATAGTATTTTTTATTATTCAATTTATCATTTTACTTTTTCTTTTTATGAATTTTTCTACCAATTTTGCTAGTGCTGCTTTATTTGATAGCACTCCCGAATTGATTTCGAAACTAAATAGCGCATTAGAAGACATAGAGGGTTGGCTTCTAACCTTAGCCACTCCTGCTGCGGCTGTTGCTGTTGGTGTGGGTGTTTTTATGAAAAAGTTCAGTTTTGGAGATGAAGAAAGAATTCGTATTGCAAAAAAGCTAATTCGCGGTTCTCTATTTTCCTATGGCTTTATTTTAGCTATTAATTTAGTGCTTTCTGCTATAAAATCTTTAATTGATTAACCCTTTTCTTAGTAAAAAAATAATCTTGTTTTTCTTTCTATTCCTTTCATGTTCTAATTCAATTTTTTGTTAGAACATGAATAAGAATAATGATAGGAGGTGTGTATTTGGAAGAAACCATTACTAGTACTACCAACATGTCACAAGTAATTATTGATACCATTAACAATCTATTAAATACACTTTTTTCTTCCATTGATAACAGTGTTTATCAAACGTTAGATGATCTTGCCTTTATTGATGTTAGCATTTTTGACAATTCTTTTTTCTCTCAAATTTTTGGCTATGATTCCAATTACGGTTTATTAATTATTGCTAACTCTCTTTTACTCGCTGTTTGCTTATATTATTGTTTTAAATTGCTATATTCCTATTTTTCTGGCATTCAAGTAGAAAGGCCTTATCAATTTGTTTTTAAATTATTAATCTTTGGCATTTTCATTAATTGTTCTTACTTTTTATGCGAATTTTTTATTTATTTTACTTCTCTTCTTTCAGCAACTATTCGCGAAGTTGGACAGCATGTTTTGGGAGAAGAAATTAGCTTTTCTTCTCTCTTGGAAAATTTAACTACCATGGTAGCTACCGATTCCGCTACTTGGAACGTATTTTCCTTTGATGGCCTTTTGAAAAGTTTAATTTCCATATCGTTTATTAACTTGCTATTTTCCTATTCTCTGCGCTACATCATGGTAAAAGTATTAATACTTCTCACCCCTTTTGCTTTGCTAACTCTTATTAATACGTCTAGCTCATGGTTCTTTAAGGCTTGGCTAAAAATATTTCTATCCTTACTTTTTATCCAACCGTTTATATCCATTGTTTTATTAATTGTATTTGCCCTGGACTTTAGTAGCTCAGATATAGCCTCTAAAATCTTATGCATTGGTGCTGTTTATGCTCTCATAAAAGCAAATACGTATGTACAACATTTTATCGGTGGAATTTCTACAGACGTATCGCAAAGCCTTCGCCTTTTAAGAGGCAAACTTAGGTAAAAAGGAGGTTCCTATATGAAATTTATTTTTCCACAAAATTATAATTTTACCAGCAAACTATTTGGTTTTATTGATTACACCACTGTTATTTTAAATATTGTTTGGGCAATTTTCGTGTTTGCTTTTGTTTATTTTCTTATTCCTAATATTACTTTTAAAATTGGAGTTTTTATTGTGTTATTTCTCCCTTTTGCTCTATTAAGCATTGTAGGTTTTAATCATGAAAAGATTTGGTATATTTTAAAATATTTATATCACTACTTTTCATCCCCCCGACTCTATTTGTACAAAAAATATTAAATTCTAAATACGCTTCTTTTTATTCTTTTTTCTCCCTTTTCCTACATTTTTCTACCCTATTTTTCTCTTTTTGTAATTGTAAATTTGGTTGGATAATGATATAATTACTTTCGCTAGAGGGGGAATAAAACATGAAGCTTGAAAATGCAGATTTATCGTCACTTTTTTCTAATACGTTATTACCAGATATCTTTTTTTCTGAATATTTATCAGAAGCAAGTGGTGATTTCATTAAAGTTTATCTATATATGGTATTTTTATCGAAATATGATAAAGATATTAAAATAAATGATTTGTCTAAAAAATTAGTACTTCCTGTAAAAACGATTCAAGATGCTGTAAAGTATTGGGAAGATCAAGGATTAATAACTAAGAAAAATACTGGTTATATTATCAATAATTTGCAGGAAATTGAATTGCATAAACTTTATAAACCTAAAACAGCACTATCAGCTGAGCAGGTGCAAAAATCTGCAGAAAATCAAAAACGTGCCAAAGCCATTGATTACATTAATAATAAATATTTCTCTGGACTTATGCCTACTACTTGGTATCCAGAAATTGAATTATGGTTTAAAAAATATCATTTTGACGAAGAGGTAATGATTGCTTTATTTGGATATTGTTTTGATAATTCTGCCCTACATAAAAATTACGTGCAAACGGTTGCTGAGGCTTGGAGCAAGAATAATATTAAAACTTTTAATGATTTAGATATTTATTATGAAAAACAAGAAAAATTAAAATTAATTGCTAAAACTATTTCTAAAAAATTGGGACTTTCCAGAAGCCTTACGCAGTATGAATATGCTTATATTGAAAAATGGAATATTGATTTTGGTTATGGTTTAGATATTATTGAAATTGCTTTAAAGAGAACTACTTCAAAAGCCAACCCAAGCTTTGATTATTTGGACAAACTATTAACCGATTGGCATGAAAGAGGTTTTAAAACTCCAGAAGATGTCCAAAATTTTTTAGCAGAAATGAAGCAAAAAAATAAAAATATTAAAAAGCTGGAAAAAGAAACTGGCTACGATAAATATGAACAAAGAACTTATGATAATTTAGACAATTTATATGCTAATCTAAAAAAATAATCCGTAAGGAGGTGTGTTTGTGGAATCTGTTTTAAAAACTTTATTAACACAATATAATCAAAAGAAATTAAGTGCAGAATACAACGCTACCATGCGTAAACAAGAATTATATGAGAAATATCCTAAGCTTCAAGAATTAAATGATAAATTAACCAAAATGGCCATTTCTACTACAAAGACTTTAATTAATCATAATGATAAAAAGGTTTTGGAGGAGCTAAATACTAATATTGCCTCTTTGAAAGAAGAGAAAAAGAAATTATTAAAAAAGTTAAATATTGCGGAAGACTATTTTGAGCCTCATTATGAATGCCCTATATGCAAGGACACTGGCTATATTACTAATAGTGATTACACTACTTCTATGTGCCGTTGTTTAAAACAAAAATTGTATGATATCCAATATAATAAAGCAAATATTTCAAATTTAGATACGCAAAATTTTGAGCATTTTAATGATTCGCTTTATTCTGATAAAGTAGAACAGGAAAAATATCATACCAATATTTCACCTAGAGAAAATATTCATTTAATTAAAGATATTTGCTTGAAATTTATTGAAAATTTTGATAGTAAAGAACAAAAAAATCTTTTATTTACAGGAAATACTGGGCTTGGAAAAACTTTTTTGTCGAGTGCTATTGCGAATGAATTAATTAAAAAAGGAAAGAATGTATTATATCAAACAGCACCTGTCATGTTGGATGCTATTATTGATTACCGTTTTGGTAAAGCAAATTCTACTAATATATTAGATAGTATTCTGAATGTTGATTTATTAATTATAGATGATTTAGGTACGGAGTGTATGAATAATATGAAGTTTACCGAATTGTTTAATATTATTAATACTCGATTATTGAATCAAAATAAAATAACGAAAACGATTATTTCAACTAATCTAAGTTTGAAAAATTTATACTCTAATTATGATGAACGTATTGTTTCTAGGATTGTAGGAAATTATGATATTTGTTATTTTTTCGGTGAGGATATTAGATTTAAAATAAGAAATGCTTAAATGCATTTCTTATTTCTCTTCTTCTTTTTCTTCCATTGGAATGGTCTCAATGCTAACTACTTTACCCTCATTCGTTCTCATTAAGGTTACCCCTTGTGTAGAACGTCCTAGAATACTTATTTCAGCAATTCTTAGTCGAATAATCGTTCCTGTGTCAGTAATTAACATGACATCTTCATCATCTGTTGCAATTCTAATTCCAACTAGATTTCCTGTTTTTGGTGTTACCTTGTAGGTAATTACTCCTTTTCCACCCCTTGTTTGTACCCTATATTCGTCTAATTCGGTTCTCTTTCCAAATCCGTTTTCTGTAATAGCTAGAAGTGTTGCTTTGCTTCCTTGAATAATAGATTCCATACCTATTACATAGTCGTCATCATCTAAGCGAATTCCAATCACACCTTGTGACACTCTTCCCATTGGTCTTACATCTTTTTCATTAAATGTGATACACATACCCTTATTGGTAACAAGAACA
Organism: uncultured Clostridia bacterium; assembly: GCA_944388985.1. Taxonomy (GTDB): domain Bacteria; phylum Bacillota; class Clostridia; order TANB77; family CAG-508; genus CALXVA01. The sequence continues at coordinate 8,829 of CALXKT010000043.1, forward strand.
ACATTATCTTGTCCATCGGTAAGTCTTACTTCAATTAATTCGTCTTCTTCTTTTAATGTAATTCCGATTAAGCCATTCTTTCTTACAGAAATATACTCATTTAAATGTGTTTTCTTGATAATACCATTTCTAGTAGCCATTAATAAGTATTTTCCTTCTGCAAAATTAGCAATTGGTATTACTGCAGAAATTTTTTCTCCACCGTCTAACATTAAAAGGTTCACAATAGCTGTACCTTTTGCTGTTCTGCCGGCTTCTGGAATTTCATATCCTCTTAAGCGATATACCTTTCCTTTATTGCTAAAGAATAAAATGGTATCATGAGTAGAGGCTGTGAAAATCTCTTTTACAAAGTCATCTTCTCTTGTTGCAATTCCGGTTATTCCCTTTCCCCCTCTTTTTTGGCTCTTGTAAGTATCGATTGGCATTCTTTTAATGTATCCAAAATGGGTTAAGGCAACCACGCATTGCTCTTCTTTTATTAAATCTTCTACATCAAATTCGCCTTCTGCGGCTACAATCTTTGTTTTTCTTTCATCACCAAATTTATCTTTAATTTCAAGTAATTCTTCTTTGATGATATCGTAAACAAGTTTGTCACTTGCAAGAATTGCTCTTAAATGCTCAATTAATTTCATTAATTCTGCATATTCTTCTTCTATTTTTTCACGTTGCAAACCAGATAATGTCTTTAATCTCATGTCCAAAATGGCTTGTGCTTGGATATCTGAAAGTCCAAATCTTTCCATTAATCTTTCTTTTGCATCATCATAAGAATTTCTTATAATTTCAATAACTTCGTCAATATTATCTAGGGCTATTTTTAATCCCTCTAAAATATGTGCTCTTGCTAATGCTTTGTCTAAATCAAATTGTGTTCTACGAAGAATAACTGTTTTTCTATGGTCAATATAATGGTCTAAACATTGTCTTAATGTTAGAATTTTAGGTTCTCCGTTGACTAACGCTAGCATAATAATTCCAAAAGTATCTTGTAGTTGCGTATGCTTATATAACTGATTTAATACAACTTGTGCATTAACATCTCTTTTTAATTCAATAACAACTCTTACTTTTTCTTCTCTATCAGATTCATCTCTTAATTCAGAAATTCCTTCAATTCTTTTTTCTTTTACTAAT
>CALXKT010000044.1 GCA_944388985.1 uncultured Clostridia bacterium
GCTTCATCAAACATTTCTGTTGAAGCACAGTCTAATGCTAGGCATACATCTTTTCCTGGAACATATCCAGCTTTTTCAATAGCTTCCATAATTAAATCTAAAGCTTCTTTTTCGCTAGATACATTTGGTGCAAATCCACCTTCGTCACCAACACCTGTAGATAATCCTTTTGCTTTTAATACGCTCTTTAAGTTATGGTATACTTCTACCCCCATTCTCATGCACTCTTTGAATGTTTTTGCTCCAACTGGCATAATCATAAATTCTTGTACGGTTAGTCCACTGTCTGCATGTTTTCCACCATTCATAATATTCATCATTGGAACTGGTAATTCTTTTGCATTTACTCCTCCAATGTAGTTATATAAACTCATTCCTAGTGAAGCTGCAGCAGCTTTTGCAACTGCTAGAGAAACTCCAAGTGTTGCATTTGCACCTAGTTTTCCTTTATTTTCTGTTCCATCGATTTCAATTAATTTTTTATCGATTTTTACTTGCTCATAAACATTCATTCCTTCTAATTTATCAGCAATGATGTTATTAACATTATCAACTGCTTTTTGAACACCTTTTCCTAAATATCTATTTTTATCTCCATCACGTAATTCTACTGCTTCAAAGCTTCCTGTAGATGCTCCAGATGGAACCATAGCAACTCCAGAGAAACCTCCCTCTGTAACTACCTCTACTTGTACTGTTGGATTTCCTCTTGAGTCTAAAACTTCTAATGCTTTTACACTTTCAATTCCTAAGTAATCTTTCATTTTGTCTACTTCCTTTCTTATTTTTATTTTTAATTTTGAAGAACGCTTGTCCTTCACTTTGATGCGCTTTGTTTTTAAGGCATCAATCTATGTAGCAATGTTTTTTAAAAACATTATTACCTAATTTACAAATGATTTAGGATTTGACTCCTAACACTATCCCTCTGCTCCTCAATTTGCTCTATGTATGTTTTAGGCTTTGTTTCTTTTTCTCTTTCATGTAATGCTCTTAACTTTCTTTTGCCTTTTACTTTATAGGTATAGTGTTGTTCTTCGAATTTTGTTTTGGCTTGTTTCTCCATTTTCTGCAACTCAGTTTCTTGCACAAATTCTGGTTCTTTTCTTTCCCTGTTATAAGCCACAATTTTTTTCACTGGATTCTTATAAATGGCTTCTGCATAAGTTTCCATGTCGGGTTTGAAATAAATGGTTTCATTAATATATTTTCTAATTAGCTTCATCTCTTTACTTGTAAAATATTCGTCTGGAAGTTTTAAGTTTTGATATTTCCACACAATATGTCTTTCTTGATTTGAGTATTGTGTATCTTTTAAATTTTCATAACTGTATTCAATTTCAAATCTTAGCCCCTCGATACGAACTGTAATACTGCTCCACAAGCGATGATTTTGCTTTTTAAATATTTTCCTAATTTTTTTTACTTCTTGATATAGTTTTTCTACTAATTTGATATATTCTTCTTCATTCAAATTAAACTTATTTGGTACTTCATAAACATTTACAGGATTTTTCTTTAAAATTCCTTTTGGGAAATAATAGAAAAATAACTCTCCTGTTTCCAACCCTTTCATTTTCTCTTCTACAGAAGCATATAAATAGATTCTATCCCATTTTTCTGGAATGAGATAAAATAATTGTTTCTGTAATTCAGAGTAAACTTTCCTTATCTCTGAATTTTCTACCATATATTCCTCCAGTTCCTAGTTATTCTTTTATAATGATACTTTCTCCTGTCATTTCTTCTGGTTTATCTAATCCCATTAATTCTAATAGTGTTGGCGCTAAATCTGCCAATTTTCCTTCTTTTAATTTTACTCCATCTTTTCCAACTAAAATTAATGGTACTGGGTTTGTTGTATGTGCTGTATGTGGTTCTCCTGTTTTATAATCTAACATTTGCTCACAATTTCCATGGTCTGCAGTAATAAGCATAACACCTTCGTTCTTTCTTATAGCATCTACCACTTTGCCTACGCATTCATCAACGGTTTCTACTGCTTTAATTGCTGCCTCTAAACTTCCTGTATGTCCTACCATGTCTGGATTTGCATAATTTAATATAATACAATCGTATTTCCTTGCATTAATTGCTTCTAACACTTTTTCAGTTACTTCATATGCACTCATTTCTGGTTTCATATCATAAGTCTCTACTTTTGGTGAAGGAACCAATATTCTGTCTTCTCCTGGATATTGTTTTTCTTCCCCTCCATTAAAAAAGAAAGTAACATGTGCATATTTTTCTGTTTCCGCAATTCTTAATTGAGTTAATCCTTTTTTGCTGATGTATTCGCCAAAAGTATTCTTTAAAGTTTCTGGCTTAAATGCTATTTTTACGTTTGGCATGGTTTCATCATACTGGGTAAAACATACATAATCTAAATCCATTTTCTTTGTTTCGAAATCGTTAAAATCTTTATCTACAATAGCTCTCGTAAGTTCTCTTGCTCTATCTGGTCTAAAGTTAAAGAAAACCACTGAATCATTTTCTTCGATGGTTGCAATTGGCTCGTTATTTTGACAAATAACGGTTGGTTCTACAAATTCATCAAATACTTCTTTTTGATAAGAGCCCTCAATGGCAGCAATTGCAGAAGCACATTTGACTCCCTCTCCTTTTACAATGGCATCATACGCTTTTTGTACACGATTCCATCTTTTGTCTCTGTCCATTGCATAAAATCTTCCAGAAATTGAAGCAATTTTTCCTACTCCTTTTTCTTTCATTTTTTCCTCTAGTTTCATAATATAACTTTCGCCAGAAGTAGGTGGTGTATCTCTTCCATCCATAAAGCAATGTACATACACATTTTCAAAATCTTTTCTTTTAGCAAGTTCTAAGATTGCAAATAAATGGCGTATATGGCTATGCACTCCTCCATCAGATAATAACCCTAGAATATGTAATTTTGAATTGTGTTTCTTGCAATTTTCAATTGCTTCTACTAATTCGGAATTACTAAAGAAATCTCCATCTTCAATTGCTTTTGTAATTCTTGTTAATTCTTGATACACAATTCTTCCTGCACCTATATTTGTATGTCCTACTTCGGAATTTCCCATTTGTCCATCTGGTAATCCTACATTTAATCCACTCGTATACATTCTTGTGGTAGGACATGTTTTCATTAGTTTATCAATATTAGGGGTATTGGCAAGTTTTACCGCATTTGCTTTTTCATTATCGTTCATTCCAAATCCGTCTAATATCATTAACATTGTAACTTTTTTGTCCATCTTCTTCCTCTTTTCTCCATTTCTATTACAATTTAATTTTCGTAGTTTACTATTTTCGCAAATTCGTCCGCTTTTAAACTTGCTCCTCCTACAAGGCCTCCGTCTATGTCGGACATTGAAAATAGTTCTTTCGCATTGGTAGATTTTACACTTCCACCATACTGTATTATAACTCCATTTGCTATGTTTTGTCCATAGCTATTTGCTATTTTTTCTCGGATTGTCTTAATCATGCTATTAGCATCTTCTGAAGTTGCCGTTTTACCAGTTCCAATTGCCCAAATAGGTTCATATGCAACAATAGTATCAGCCACTTGCTCTTCTGTTAATCCTGCTAAAGCTTTCTCTACTTGTGTAGTTACCACTTCTTCTGCCTTTCCCGCTTCTCGTTGCTCCAATGTTTCTCCCACACAAACAATTGGCTTTAACCCATAGTGAAAAGCTGCTTTTAACTTTTTATTTACCGTTTCATCGGTTTCTGCAAAATATTGTCTTCTTTCCGAATGCCCAATAATAACGTACTCTACGCCAATTGCCTTTAGCATTCTTCCCGAAACCTCTCCAGTATAAGCACCGCTTTCTTCCCAGTGCATATTTTGTGCCCCTATCTTAATATTGGTATTTTGCGTTGCTAATAAACTGTAAAACAAATCCGTATAAGGAACACAAAGAACCACTTCATTCTCTGTATCTTTCACAAGTGGTGTAAGCTCATCAATAAAACGAATTGCCGCATCCGGAAGCATATTCATTTTCCAATTTCCTGCAATTACTTTTCTTCTCATCTTTTCCTCCTTTTCCAATTTGGGGACAGGTCTTTTTCTCTACTTTTTTCCAAAATGGGGACAGGTCTTTATTTCTCATCTTTTCCACTCTAGTTACAGACCTTTTTGTGTCCCCTCTTTTCATTTCTAATAAAATTCTTACTTTTTTCACGCCTCTATAAGACATTTTTTTATTTATTAAAAGAAATGCACTGTCGTTTTTTAGTCGGCAAACAAATAGGAGCATTCCTTCTGTTCACCTTCTTAAACAAAAAGGAGTGTCCCTTCTGTTCAAGTTTTGTTAATCCGCCATTTCTTTGCCTTTTTCTGCTGGTTTTACAACTGGCTTTGCGTCATCGCTTTTTGTTTTTTCTTCTTTATCAGTCAAGCATACAAGTCCTGGTAACGCTTTTCCTTCTAGTAATTCTAAAGAAGCGCCTCCTCCTGTTGAGATGTGCGAGAATTTGTCTGCTAAACCTAATTTATTTATTGCAGCAGCAGAGTCTCCTCCTCCTACAATCGATACAGCATCTGTGTGAGCAATTGCTTCTGCGGTTCTTTCTGTTCCAATGCTATATTTATCCACTTCACATATTCCAAGAGGTCCATTCCACACAATTGTTTTTGCATCTTTCATTTCATCTGCGAACTGCATTGCAGTTTTTGGCCCAATATCTACGCCTTGCCATCCTTCTGGGATTTTGTCTGAATCTACTACTTTATCTGGTGCTGTTTTTAAGAAATTGATAAATGCTTTTTGTTTTGCTTTTTTATCCAATTCTTCCTCTGATTCTGGTGTTTTTGGTACTACCACATTATCTTTTGGAAGTACTAATTTCACACCTGCTTCTTGTGCTTTTTTCATGATTGTTTTTGCTTCTTCTATTTTATCTTCTTCGCATAAAGAATCACCTATTTCATATCCTTTTGCTTTTAAGAAAGTGTAAGCCATTCCTCCACCAATTAAGATTTCATCTACTTTATCTAAAAGATTTTCGATAACTCCAATTTTGTCGGAAACTTTCGCTCCACCCAATACTGCTACAAATGGCTTTTCTGGATGCTCTAGTGTTCCATTTAAGAAAGTAATTTCTTTCTCCATTAAAAATCCAGCAACAGCCTCATCCACATGATGTGCTACTCCTTCAGTAGAACTATGTGCTCTATGCGCTGTACCAAAAGCATCATTTACATAGATTCCGTCTGACAAATCTGCAAATTCCATTGCTAGTGTATCGTCATTTTTTTCTTCCCTTGGGTCAAATCTTACATTTTCTAGAAGAGCTACTTCTCCCTCATTTAATCCAGCAGTAACTGCTTTTGCACTTTCTCCTGTAACATCATTTGCAAATTTTACATCGGTATCTAATAAATCGGTTAATTCCTCTGCTACCGGTTTTAGAGAATATTTTTCATTTACTTCTCCCTTTGGTCTTCCTAAGTGTGAGCAAAGAACCACTTTTGCTCCTTTTTCCCTTAAATATTGTATTGTAGGAAGTGCTGCTGTAATTCTTGTATTATCTGTAATCTTGCCGTTCTCATCTAAAGGCACATTAAAATCACACCTAACAAGCACTTTCTTTCCTTTCACATCAATATCTTTTACGGTTTTCTTATTCATTCAACATCATCCTTTCTTTTACGAGAATTTGGGGACTGTCCCTATTTTCCACTTTTGTAGAATCTGGGGACAGGTCTTTTTCTCTCAATTTATAAAATTTCCTGCCACACTTTCTATTTCTTGTAATTCAAATCTATATTTTTGTGTTACATTTGGATATTTTGCATGGTCTACTTCTGACAAAAACATATCCATTGGTCTTGCATAAAGTTTATTATCTCCATATAGTGCTCTATAAATTACTAATTTTTCTTTTGTTTCACTATGTAATGCAACATCTTCTACTATATAGTAATCTCCTTTAAAATGCTTATAAATACCATGCATCTTTAATTCTTGTCCCATAGTTTTTCTCCTTTTTATTTTCTAGAGTCTTTCCATAGTTTTTTATGATTTGGGAACTCTTAGGCCTGTCCCTAAATTGGAAATAAGTGAAGAGTAACGCCTGTCCCCAAATTGGAAAGAAGTGGACAAAAAGGCCTGTCCCTATTTTACACTTCACAGGCCTTTTTTCATTTTCATTATTTATTGGCAATATACATTGCTAAATCTACTAATTTGTTTGAATAACCCCATTCGTTGTCATACCATGCTACTAACTTAACAAAAGTATCCGTTAAGGCAATTCCTGCTGCTGCATCGAAAATGGAAGTATGTGGATCATGGATAAAATCAGAAGAAACAACTGGCTCATCTGTGTATTCCATAATTCCTTTCATTTCGTTCTCGCATGCTTTCTTTACTGCATTACAAATTTCTTCGTAAGTTGCAGGTTTTGCTAAGTTACAAGTTAGGTCAACGACAGAAACGTCAACAGTTGGTACTCTAAATGACATACCTGTTAATTTTCCGTTTAATTCTGGAATAACCTTTCCAACTGCTTTTGCAGCTCCTGTTGATGATGGTATAATGTTTGCTGATGCTGCTCTACCACCTCTCCAATCTTTTTTAGATGCTCCATCTACTGTCTTTTGTGTTGCTGTTGTAGAGTGAACTGTTGTCATTAATCCATCTTTAATCCCAAAGTTATCATTTATAACTTTTGCAAGTGGTGCTAAGCAGTTTGTTGTACAAGATGCATTGGATATAATGTTCATATCTGGTGTGTAAGTATCATTATTTACACCCATAACAAACATTGGAGCATCTTTGGATGGTGCTGAAATAATTACTTTCTTAGCTCCTGCATCTAAGTGTGCCTGTGCTTTTTCCATTGTGGTAAATACACCAGAGCATTCTAATACATAATCTACTCCATCTTTTCCCCATGGAATATTTTTTGGATCCATTTCATTATATACTTTTATTTCTTTTCCATTTACGATTAGCTTTCCTTCTTCCGATGTGATGGTTCCATTGAATCTACCATGTACGGTATCATATTTTACCATATAAGCCATATAGTCAGCTGCGATAAATGGATCATTTATTGCTACGATTTCTACTCCTTCTCTTGAAAGTGCGGCTTGGAATGCTAAGTTTCCTATTCTTCCAAATCCATTAATACCAATTTTAATTGACATATAAATTCCTCCTATCTTTGATGCATTTTTTTCTTGCATCTATTTGTTTAGTATGTCCTAAACACCATCATTTTATATCAAAATTTTCTATAATGCAAGTAATTCATTAATATTTCACAAAAAAACAGAAGAATCATTTTTCTCCTGTTTTTCGTATCTTATAATTTAACATCGCCTGTTATTTCTACTTCTTGGAATAAAAAGTTCTTTACCTTTTCTCCTGTTATTTCATAGAATAAGAAATCATGAACATCTTCCCCTGTAATTTCTTGATGCCAGAAATCATGTACTTCTTGGAAAACTTTTTCTTGCTTTGGTGTTAATTCTAATTTAATGTCTTGGCATAAAAAATTTCTAATCTTCGTCCATACGCTTACCTCTGAAGGTAAATTGTTTGTATTCATAGGATTTTCCATAACTTACTTCCTCCTTCGTGGTCTTAATAAATATTATCATACTATTTATACTACATTTTTTTTCATTAATCAAGTGAATTATTGCACTTTTTTCGTGTCAACTCTCAGAAGTACCTATTTTTCAATACTTTTAGAATTATGACATTTTTATTACGTTTTTGTTACAAAAATATTACAATGTTAAATTTCCATTTGACTTCCCAAAAAACTAGCTGCTGATTGTACTACTTTTTGCTCCACTTCCGTCATTTTAGTTCCTCTTTCTTTTGCTAAAAGGATAACAGTTCCTATCGTGTCACCATCGGAAATAATAGGATATACCACTTGAGAATTATATCTTCTTTCTTTATTATCATTCTTAGTAATTGGAACAGCAATATCATTATTTTCCTTACTTGTATAACGTTCCTTATCTTCCATAATTTTTTCTAGTTCATCACTAACTCCTTGCTCCAAAAATTCTTTTTTGGAACCACCCGATACAGCAATAACGGTATCTTTGTCTGTTATACAAGCAATATGTCCTGTTGTTTTTGCAAGAGTCTCCGCATATTCTGTAGCAAATTCAGAAAGTTCTCCTATTGGAGAGTATTTTTTCAAAATAACTTCTCCTTCTTTGTCTGTAAAAATCTCAAGAGGATCACCCTCTTTTATTCTTAATGTTTTTCTTATTTCTTTTGGTATAACAACTCTACCTAAATCATCTATTCTTCTTACAACGCCTGTTGCTTTCATATTTTTCCTCCTTTTAAAATTTATGTCTACTCTTATTATTACAAAAGAGGAAAAATTTATACATCTTTTTTTAATTTGTCTCTTCTGACCAAGTTGAAACGATTTCTATTGTTTCCTTTTCTGGTTCTGGCTCTACCTTTTTGTATTCTCGTATCACATTGCCCAATTCATCTGCGAACTCTTGTAAAATAACCAATTTTATGGTTGGTTCTTTTCCATCAATATAATCATCCATAATTTGTTTTAATTTTCTCAAATTTGGCAATTCATCTTGCAAAACTTCTCCATAGCGTTTTGCTCTATCTAGAAGCTTCTCTTTTATAGTTACAATATCTTCATTGCTTGCACAGGATATTCTTTGGAACATTTGAAATACGTCATAATATTTAAAAATTGGAGTTTGCATGCATTCTTTATCAAATTTATCATAAAATTGTTCCATTTTCATTGGAATATACTTAAAGATTTCTTCTGCTTTTTCACGATACATCTTCTCTTTTAATTGTGCATTAATGTTATTAAAATACTGCAAAACTTCTTCCATATCCTCAGATTTATCTTCTTCAATTGCAAGGCTCGCTAGCTCTTCTTCTACATTAGGGCAATAGCTTGAAGTCAAGGAAGATACATTCATACCGTTAAAGAAAACGCTTTTTATCGTTTTCATGTCATAATTAATAAGTCCCTTTCGAACAAAATGTGCAAAATACGCAAACAATTTTACCACGTTAATAAGCTCAATCTTGCCATTTTTTACATCTTCTAATACTTCCGCAATAACGCCATCAAATTGGTCATCTGCAATTTTCCAATACTCTTCTGTCAAAAGTCTCTTATATCCTGGAAGTTTATCTGTATCTACCGTATTAATGATTGCTTCCATATCTTGTTTAAACACTTTCATGTCAAAAATACGCGTACGTACATATAGCTCTATAAATTTAAAGAAACGATACTCTGCTTTAAAATTATAGTAGTAGTTATTATCAAATTCTTTAATATAGAATTGTCTATTATCCATGAACACCCTAGAAGATACTAATATTGCTTTGTATTCTTCGTTGTCATTAATGTTGACAAACTTATCCTTTGTAATTTTACCTGCTTTAATTTCGAAAGAAATAGCAATGGTAAAAATAAGCATGGTTTGCAATACGCGATGATTGGTATTTGGATAGGATTTATTTACCATATCAAATATTTTTTTAAAATTGGTTAACGAATGTTTTAAAATTCTTAAGTTTCTAGTTCCACTTTTGTTAAAAGTGGAAATAATGAGATTGGTGTTTTCCCTTAAGAATCGAATTAAATCTGGACAATTTTCATAACGCATCAAAAGTCCGTTAATAATATAATTGAACTCTGGCGCATATTCAAACGTTTCGCCAATCAACTTTTCTTTGATTCTTTCATAATCATTTGCTTTGTCAAATACATATTCAATGGTATCTCTTATTCTCTCTACCATTGGCTTGTCTGTTTTAATGTTAAGCTTATTTTCTTTGTCTAAAAGGTAGGTAGCAATAAAGGTTTTCATCTCCAAATTGCTATTTTTTAATTTAGTTGATAATTCTTTTTCATTACAAATAATAATGGTTTTAATATGGTCATGCTCTACGAAGTTATTAATATATCCCA
>CALXKT010000045.1 GCA_944388985.1 uncultured Clostridia bacterium
CCTGCACTATCCATAAAAGTAACCCTACTGAAATCAAATATAGTTTTTCTAGGCATATATCTTGTAATTTCATCGTCCACTTTCCTCCTTATTTTTTCTGCTATGTGATGGTCAATCTCTTCTGAAATCTCAACAACTAACAGCTTGTCCTTTTTTATAAAATTAATATTCAAAGATATCCCTCCTTTGTTGCTACTATTATATTCTTTTTTACATATTTTTCCAATAGCAAAATTAGGGAAGTTTTGACGAATTATGGGAAGTTTTCGACATTTTATGATTTTTTGAAATCTGTATGATAAGATAGAGAAAAATGTAAAGGAGTGAAATTTATGATTATAAATTCACATGTACATGTTAATACCAGCGGAAATTTCTTCTATTATCCAGAGTATGACTTGCAACAATTTTTGACGGAAATGCAGGAAAATCGAATTAGTATAGCCTTTCCTTCACTTAATCCTAAGGTAGACATTTTTCGGTGTCCAAATGAGGAAACCCAACATCTTTCAAGCGAAAAAACTATTTGCAAAGCGACTCATGAACGAGCAAAACCACAACACAGAGTAGCAGTTTTTTCAAGTGATAACCAATTAGTTCTGCAATGCAAAACTTGTGGCAAGGTCATTGCCAAAACTTCTATTGACCCGCTCCGAGTGCACAATAAAGAGCTAATTATGCTTACAAAGCCGTATCGTAGCACACTAAAACCATTGCTCTATTTGCTTTTATCGAAGGCAACCATGCAACAAGAAATTGATTTCTGGGAGAATAATTATCCCAATAGTTTTGTAGGTTTTAAGCTACATCCTTGGAATGACCAAGTAAGTGTTGCTGATTTTCGGCTTCATGCAAGCAAGCCTTTTCTGATTCACACTGGTATTCGCGAATTAGAAAGTGCAAAAAATGCCATTGCATTTGCCAAAAATAATCCTAATCTGAAAGTGGTGCTGGCACATGCTGCCACTTTAGATGAAAATGCATTACATGAAATCTCTCTTCTGGACAATGTGTGGATTGACTGCTGTCCATCGACTTTTATGTATGAAAACCGTTTTTCAGCTTTTGCCTTTCCACAAGATATTACTTCCCCAGCGGATATCTACTATAAGGTTCTTGATTATTTGCCAAGTAGTAAGGTTCTGTTTGGGACAGATTCTCCTTGGGGAAATAGTCGGCAAGAACTTGCTGTAATTCAGCAGTTACAAGTTCCGAAGAGCGTAAAAGCACAAATTTTGTATCGTAATGCGTGTGAAGTTTATAGATTGTAACTGCGCGCGTAGGCAAGAAATTTTCCACCTCTAAAGCTAATTGCTTTAGAGGATTTTATGTCAAGAAAGTAACCCCATAGAAGTCATCCTAATCCTGTCCCCCAAATAGCTGAAAGGCAAAGCCCCATTTCTAAAGTGAATAAAGCGAGACCCAAAGGCCTGTCCCCAATTTGGAAAAAAGTGAAGAAAAACGCCTGTCCCTAAATTGGAAAAGAGGGAGACTTAAGCTCCCTCTCTTTTAAAACGCGCTTTCTTCTTTTCATTCTAGTCGCCATTCATTGCGCATCCACAGTCATTAAATTCTTCTACACTCATTTCCCAGTCTTGTCTCTCCATCAAGACACCTCCTCTCTTCCAATACAATTTGCATCAAATCCCGTAAGTTTGTTGCTACTTTGATAAGCTGATCTTCTACATCCTCCACAGTATGCCAAAAACTTACAATTGCCACATCTATCATAACTCTTTCTATCTCGTATTTCTCGAAACACTTCGGATTCTAGCCAAATTTTTTCTAAAGGCTCCTCATAGATATTTCCTGCTTTGACTCGTACAAATGGGCATGGGATGACGTCTCCATTAGCCAAAACAGAACACGATGCTATTCCTGCTGTGCAACCGCCTTTTATTCTAAAATCTTCCCCCTCTTGTAATGCCATTTTCTTAAAGGAATTCACATAAGGATGTTTTAGTTTATTTATTTTTCCTTGTTTTTCATATTGCAGTAATTTTTTAATTGCCCAAAGTTTTTCGCTTCGACTTAGCAAAATTTCCGCATCTTTTCCTGTGTCAATGCAAAAATTAAAAGCAATAGGAACTTTATTTTCATTTGCAATTTCTACAATCTCGTCTAAGTAATGCAAATTCTTTTTATGTACGGTTGTAAATAAATATGGCTTTATTCCTACCTTTTGCAGATTTTTTGCAAGCTCAATTGTCTTTTCGCTACTAATATTTCTTACACCATTTTCGTCTATGTCGAAACTTAGGTGAATATAGTCAAATCCTTGCAATTCTTCTAAATTCAAGTTTCGGATGTAACCATTTGTCTGCAATGTTACTTTGCTTATCTTTTCTAGTGTATGCCTATTTTCTTTTAAATATGCACACAATGCTGAAAATTTTGGATGTAAAGCAGCTTCTCCTCCAGATATCGTAAAAGTATGGATTCCATACTTGTTGGCAAAGTGAATCATTTTTACAATTTGCGTATCCTCCATATCAATATTCTTGTTTCCCCTGTTATAACAATGTAAACAATTTAAATTGCATCTTGTTGTAATCTCAAGCTCCAACATGTGCATCGATAATCTCACAGCGAACATCCCTCTCTTTCTCTATTGTTATTTTTTCTTGCATATAGCTAGCATTCCAAGCTCTGCAACCCGAATAGCAGTTGTCATGCTTTTTGCAATGCATACAACTTTCTGGCAAATCATTTTGCAAATAATAGGCACGAAACTTTTGAAAGCCTTTTCCCTTTTTCCAAATTTCCTGCAAGTCTTCTTCAAACACATTTCCACAAAGGAAATCCTCTGTTTGAAAGAAATTGCAAGGGTACACATTTCCATTGTATTTTATAATTAGCTTGCTTTTTCCAGCTGCACAAACCGGCATCTGCAAATGATGTTCTTCTTCTCCCAGCAAGCCATATAGACCATGCTTGTATACCATTTTTTCTTTTCCTACTAAATTTACATAGTGCAAATATTTGTCTAAATTTTCTTTTTTTAATGGAACATTTAAAGAATCGAATTTTTTTCCTGTATAGCAAGGTATTGCTATCGTTGGTGAATACGTTATTGAATCAAACTTTGTATTTAGATAGTGAAATAATGTTTCATAATTATCAAAATTTTCCTTTATTAACACGGTATTGACAGAAACCTTTTTGCCAGCATTTACTGCTCGCTCAATATTTGAAATTGTTCTCTCAAAAGAGCCCTTAAATCCTGTAATTTCGTCATTTACTTTGCCATACCCATGGAGTGAAAAAACAAATTCATCCGAATACGGCAAAATGCTAGTAATGTCAATAGAACCATTGGTGTTGATAAGATTGACGAACTCTTTTTGTTTTGCATACGCTACTATTTCTGTAAAATATGGATATAGAAAATTCTCCCCACCAGAAAAATGAATTTTCTTAACCCCCAGCTCTTTTAATGCATCTAATACCTCTTTCCACATTTCTGGCGGTTTATCTTCGTATTGATTAGCTACATCGCAGTTTTCAAAACAAAACTTGCACTTGAAATTGCAATTTCGTGTAAGCTCCACTTGCGCAAAATTTGGCCTACTCCAAATCAAATGGATAAGCTCTTCCTTGGTAAAGCCATGTATCATTGGTTGCTCTCCTTTCTCCCTTCCTCTTGGACGTTGGTTGAACAAAAGGGACTACTGCCTTTTGTTCAAGTTTTTGGACGTTTGGGACACTCCTTTTATTGCATAGTAATTTATGTTTTTGCAGTTACAACTATTTTTCATTGTTTCTCTTTACCCTATTTTTAAAATTCCTCAATAACCTCTTTTTGCATTAAATAATTAATAAATTTTTGTGGCACTTTGCTTAATTCACCGTGTCCTATAATTTTCTTAAACCATATACGTGGTTCTTCTTTTAAAAAGATTAAATCCGGATTCGTATAAATAGCTATATTTTCATTATTTTCTATATAATTTGCTGACTTTCTAAGGCAATATTCTTTCGCTTTTTTCTCCTGCTTGTTACAACTAACATCTTCTTCCGTGCTACCTGTACTTATTCCTAGTGCTACCTTTTCCACATTTTTTCCACCGATTTTTTCTACTTCTTCTCCTAGAATTTCCAGTCCATTTTTTTGATAAAAAGAAATGGCTCTCGTGTTTTCTTTAGCACACCATAGTAAGATATGGGAATGCTCGTATGACAGATTATGAATTGCCTCTTTTAAAAGCTTTGTGCCAATACCATGCTCTTGGCAATCGTTTTGCACATATAAAGCAAAAATTTCTCCGCTATAGTTTGGAAAACTTGTTTCTTTTCTTATTCCATAATAGCAATATGCAATTACTTTACCATCTTTTTCACAGACTATTACTTCTTTACTGGCTATATTATGTAAGCATTTTTCGGTTTCTTGCTGTATTTCTAAATTTTCTAAAAGTGTATCTGGAAAGATATTCTTATATGTTTTTCGCCATGTATCAATTTTTATTCTTGCAATTGTTTCTGCGTCTTTTGTTTCTCCTTTTCTTATCATTAGCACCACCTCCTGCTTGTCTAATATATGTATATGCATCTGCGGATTATTTTAGAACCATTTTTTAGAGTTCTATAAATTAGTGTAAAATATTAGTAGGCAAAAAGATAAATATGCCTACTAATATTTTATATATCTTTGTTATTTCTATTATAACGACATCAATAAAATCTGTCAAGATGGCTTTTCGCCCTTTCTTTTCAATTAAAGCCCAGTTGAATATAATTCGAAATGCACACTTTACTACTAAAAGACTTATGTCTACGATTAAATGCATTATTTTTATGTTAATCGTGTATTTAACTTTTTATTTAACCTTTTTAATAAAACTGTAACATTTCTGTAATATTTTTGTAACATTTGCGCATACTAAATTTTGAAAATATTGACACAATAAGGTTTATAGGTGAATCCTAGCTCAGCTGAAAAGCCTAAATAAAAAATAAGGAGAATTATATAATGGGAAATGAGCAATATATTTTAAATACGGTTAACAAAGGATTAAAAATGGGAATGGATTCTATTTCTACTATTTCGGAAAAAGTAGGAGATAGCAATTTCAAAGACGATTTAATTTATCAATATAATCAATATAACGATATTTTAAATCGTGTCAATACAGAATTAGAAAACTTCAATGATTTACCATCTGAACTTCCACCGGTGCAAAAATTTATGGGGTATATGGATATTCAAATAAGTACCATACAAGATAAGAGCAACTCCCATATTGCTGAAATGTTAATAAAAGGAACTAACATGGGAATTATTGAAGGAGTAAAGCTAAAAAATCAAAATTCAGATGCTAATCAAACAACACAAAAAATACTAGATGATTTTATTCAATTTCAAGAAAACACCATTGAGAAATTAAAAAAGTATTTGTAACTTGTTTTTGGGGGCGGAGGAAAAAAACAAGAAAAAAGAAACCTTGAACAAAAGGGACACTCCAAAAAGTTCAAGAACTTGAACAAAAGGCAGTAGTCCCTTTTGTTCAAGTTCTTATTTTCCTCTCCAACATCTAACTTAGTTTTTCCAATCTTTCTTTTGCTAACGCTAGCATTTCTTTGTATTTTGCTAGTTTTTCTTTTTCTTCGTTTACTTTTGCTTCTGGTGCTTTATTTACAAAACCTGGATTAGATAGCATTTTTTCTCCTCTTGCTACTTCTCCTTCTAGCCTTTTTACTTCTGCTACCAATCGTGCCTTTTCTTCTTCAATGTCAATTAGTCCTTTTAATGGAATGTATACTTCGACATCACTTAGTAGAATAGACATTGCACTATCAATTTCTTCTAAGCTTGTGCTACTTTCCTTTGCACTGCCTAAGGCCTTTGTTCTATTCATGTATTCTTCTTTATTTCGTACTATTTCTATTTCATCCGCAAATCCTAGTTTTTGTAGAATATCTTTTGCTTGTTCAAAAGCTTCCTTGTATTTTTCTGTAACAATAATTAATTTAGATTTTTTGCTTGGATGAATATTCTTGGTGTTTCGCAAATTTCGAATTCCTACAATAACTTCTTTTAGTTTTTCTACCGCTTCTTCCTCTTCATCAAAAACAAATTTTTCTCTTATCATTGGCCATTTTGCAACAATTAAATCTTCAGTTCCAAAGCAAATTAATTTTGAATAAATTTCAGATGTTACAAATGGCATAAATGGATGTAATAGTTTTAAAGAAGATCCAAATACATGGTTTAGAATATCGCTAACTGCCACTTTTGTTGCCTCATCCTCACTATAGATACGTGGTTTTACCATTTCGATGTACCAGTCGCAGAATTCGTTCCAAAGGAAGCTATAGATTTTGTCTAGTGCAACACCTAAATCGTAATTTTCTAAGTTTCTGGTTACATCTGCTACTAATTTGTCAAATTTGTTTAGAATCCATTTATCTTCCATACGAAGTAAATCTGGGTTATATGCCTTATTTTTTTCATATACTTCATAGCAGAAATCTCGTACCTTTTCTTCGTCTGCTAAAGAGCCTAAAATAAATTTTGCTGCATTCCAAATTTTGTTAGCAAAGTTAGATGCTTGCTCTAGTTTTTCTGGCATGTAGCGTATATCGTTGCCCATGGTGGTTCCCGAAATTACCGCAAATCGTAATGCGTCCGCTCCATATTCGTCGATGATTTGTGTTGGGTCAATTCCGTTTCCTAATGTTTTGGACATTTTTCTGCCTTGGCTATCGCGTACCATACCATGAATTAAGATGTCTTTAAATGGTGCTTGTCCTGTAAGTTCTAGTCCTTGTGACATCATTCTCGATACCCAGAATGTGATAATATCAAATCCAGTTACTAAAACATTGGTTGGATAAAATGTTTTGTAATCTTCTGCATCTGTGTTTGGCCAACCAAGTGTTGAAAATGGCCATAAAGCAGAGCTAAACCATGTATCCAAAGTATCTTCATCTTGGTGTAGATGGGTGCTTCCGCACTTTTCGCATTTCTCTGGAGCTGTTTTTGCCACATTAATATGTCCACATTCTTCACAATAATAAGCAGGTATACGATGTCCCCACCATAATTGCCTAGAAATACACCAGTCTTGTATATTGTCTAACCAATTAAAATATTGTTTTTCATATTTTTTAGGAATAAATCTTGCTTCTCCATTTCTTACAGAATCGGCAGCTTTTTTTGCCAAATCTTTCATTGCTACAAACCATTGCTCCGAAATTTTTGGTTCTATCGTGCTTTTACATCTTTCGCATTT
Organism: uncultured Clostridia bacterium; assembly: GCA_944388985.1. Classification (GTDB taxonomy): domain Bacteria; phylum Bacillota; class Clostridia; order TANB77; family CAG-508; genus CALXVA01. The sequence goes on from CALXKT010000045.1 coordinate 7,236, forward strand.
TCCTACATTATGCACATACTCTTCTGTTTTTACTAGAGCTCCAATTTCTTTTAAGTCTTCAACAATAGCTTTTCTTGCTTCTAACAAATCCATTCCTTTGTATTTTGGAACCAAATCACCCATTTTGTTGTCATCATCAAATACGTTAATCATTTCTAGATTATGGCGTAATCCGGATTGATAATCATTCATATCATGTGCAGGTGTAATCTTAACAGCACCTGTTCCAAATTCTTTTTCTACAAACTCATCAGCAATGATTGGAATTTCTTTATTCATAATTGGAAGAATACAAGTTTTACCAACCAAATCTGCATATCTTTCATCTGTTGGACTTACTGCAACCGCTGTATCTCCTAGCATGGTTTCTGGTCTTGTTGTAGCAACCGTGATGTATCTATCCTCTGTTCCTGTTATTTTGTAACGAATATGCCATAGGTGGGTTGCTTCTTCTTTGTATTCCACCTCTGCATCAGAAATAGAAGTTTTACAGCTTGGGCAATAATTAATCATTCTGGTACCTTTATAGATAAGCCCCTTATTGTATAAATCCACAAACTGCTCTAACACTGCATCCGATAATCCTTTATCTAGGGTAAATCTTCTTCTTTCCCAATCGCAAGAACATCCTAGCTTTTTTTGTTGAGCTTGGATGGTTCCACCATATTCTTCTGTCCACTTCCATGCTTCTTCTAAGAATTTTTCTCTACCAAGTTCTTGTTTTGTTTTTCCCTCTTTTTTTAGCTTTTCAACGACTTTCATTTCGGTAGAAATCGCTGCATGGTCTGAACCTGGTAGCCATAAAGTGTTATACCCTTGCATTCTTTTAAAACGTATTAAAATATCTTGTATCGTATCATCCAAAGCATGCCCCATGTGTAGCTTACCAGTTACATTTGGTGGCGGCATCATAATGCAATAACTTTCTTTTGTTTTATCCATACTTGGCTTAAAATAGCCTTTTTCTTCCCATTCTTGATAAATTCTGTTCTCAAATTCTTTTGGATTAAACTTATCTTGTAATTTTTTATTTTCCATATGCTCTCCTTTCTTTGCGCAATTCTGGTGCGTCCCAATTTTGCATTTCTTAATAAACAAAAAAACAGCTTTCTCCCTCTATAAGGGCAAGCTGTTTACTTACGGTACCACCTTAATTCACAATTTATGAACATTGAATACTGCTTGTTGTAAAAACGAAGCTATATCCATGTTTTTCTTGTATCTCTTTCCTCTTAACGCAAGCTTACGTATGTAACTACTTTTTTCATTACATCTGCTCCAAAGCTACCTTCCGTTTTCTTTCTATAAGAAGCTCACAGCGTAACACTTCTATTCTCTTTTTAGAAATCTAAAACGTACTCCTCTTTTTCAACGCATTTATATTAGTATTCACTTTTTTGTTAAATTTATCCCAAAATTTAACTATACTACAATAATACACTATTTTAGCTCGAATTGTCAATTGTTTTTGTGAATTTTTGTTGACAAGTTATTTCTCGTCAAGTAAAAAGTTAAATGCAATTCTGTAAACAATAAACAGAAATTAGTCTTACACAAGCTCTTAATGTACAACTTAATGCAATTTGATATAATAGATAGGTAAATGTTTTTGGTGGAAATGGAGCTCAATATGATTAATAAAGGTAAACAACTCACTTTAAGCCAAAGAATAAAAATTGAAAATATGCTAAACCAAAGAAGAAGAAAATTTGAGATTGCCATTGAATTAGACAAAAGCCAATCTACTATTGCAAGAGAAATTAATAAACATAGGAAATTCAAGCCCTCTAATCCCTTTAGGCATGACAATATGTATAATTGTAGATTTTTTGTCAATTGCAAGAAGTGTACTGAAAAATGCAAAATATTTCAACCAATTCCTTGTAAAGATAGAGACAGAAATATCGGTGTTTGCAATAATTGTGATAAATTAAAGTCTTGCAATTTAGATAAATATTTCTACAAAGCTGAAGACGCACAAAAGAGTTATGAATATACTTTAAAAGATTCTAGACAAGGTGTTAATTTAAATACCTCCGAATTAATTGAATTAGCTCATATTATCTGTCCTCTTGTTAAAAAAGGGCAATCTATCTATACAATCTTAAATAATCATCCTGAAATAAAATTATGCGAAAAAACAATATATAATTACATAGAAATGGGATTGTTTAAAGATTGGGATGTTAC
>CALXKT010000046.1 GCA_944388985.1 uncultured Clostridia bacterium
GACAAAAGTACCCAAAATTGACTTAAAATCACTTAAAAATACATAACTTATAAATCAATAAAACCATTGAAATATAAACAAAAACTATCAATTTCAATAAAATTCAAAAATTGCTGATAATACCCTCATAACCCGAAGGGCATGCTCTAAAAATCAAATTAACAAAAAAATAGTCCAACTTTATAAATTAAATTTGCAAAGTTAGACTATTTTTAAAATTACTTATTTTTATTATTCAAAAATCCATCCACAAAATCCCCAACAACCTCTCATTCCTAAAGTGAAAAATAATACAATTTCTCTCCATTTTGCAATGTATCCAAAAATACAGCACCAAACTTTTCGTAATAATTCTGTAAATCTGTCTTTAAATATAGTTTTTTAAAACCTCTTTTCCTAGCTTCTGCTAAAATAGCATCGTTCAGTATTTTTGAATAACCGTTGCCTCTATATTCTTCTTTTACAAACATGGTAGCATACCAAGGAGACAAATCTTTTCTTTCTTCTCCATCTTCCGGAAAAATTGATATAAAACCGACCAATTTGTTTCCATCTAACAAAATCAGCTTACAGTACAATGGATTATCAAAGTTCTGGATTATTTTAGAAATCTTTTTCTTGATTTTTTCTTCCAATGCTTCTTCCGAAAGTGTAGGCTTTCCCCATTCTTTTTGCGTAAGTTCAGCAACTTCTCTAAGGAATTCTTGCCTCTTCCTTATATCATAAATTTTCACCATAATCCCTCCAAATTGTCTATGGGAAAACCGTATCATAATCATTTATAATTGTCAAGATTCACAGCAAAAACAATATTTTTCCCGTATCTTCCCAAAACCCTTGTAATTTTTGAAAAAAATGGATATAATAGAGCATATTAATTCGGAAAGGAGACGTTTAAAGAAAATGTCCCTTGAAGCGAAGCAAGAAAGGAAGGATACTATGGCAAATGTTAGCAAAGAAGAGTTGTTACACATTGCAAAATTAGCAGATTTAAACATTAATGACAATGAAATAGATAAATATCTAGCTAATTTACAAGATATTTTAAATTTTGCAAATACAATCAATAGTGCAGACACAGAAGGACTAAAAGAAACCATTGGAGAAAACGATAAATATAATGTGTTTCGAAAAGATGAAGTACAAGTATTTGAAGATAATGCGTTATTACTACAAAATGCAAAAGAACAAGAAAGAAACATGTTTAAAATACCAAAAGTAATACAATAAAAAATAGAAGTTCTAAGCAAGAAATGCAAAGAACTCAAAATAATGCTATCATATACAGATAAAAATTAGCTATAAAGGTTATAGGTACGCCTTAAAAGCCTAAATATATTATACAAGGAATGAAATAAAAAATGGCAAATTCAAAAGTAATTATTGTAGAAGGACCACAAGGAGTAGGAAAAACAACAATAACAGACTATATTAGGCATGCAATACCCTATACAAATTTATATCGTTTAAGCGGAACGGCAGATATTACGCCAGCCGGAAAAGAAAAGGCAAGAGTAATGTATGAAGATTTACTAGAATATATGGAAAAAATGCAAAATAAAAGCATTAATTTACTATTTGACAGAACTTTTTTTACAGAAGAAATCTACTGTAGACTAGGATTTAAAGAATATACCTTTACTGATGTTTATGAAAAATTATTGGATAAGTTAGCGAAAATGGACTTTGAAATTTACTATATCACTTTATACCTAAAAGACGAAGAAGAGTTCACGAAAAGGCTTAACAGAGAAGGAAAAACAAAAGTGAAATTTACGGAATTCAATAAAAATAGTAGCAGTAATCAGCAAAAAGAATATTTAAAACTAGCCGATGAAATAAAACAAAAATATCCAAATGTCAACGTCGTAAATATCGATAATAGCAGAGAGCTAAAAGTAGTCGAAAAGGAACTACAAGAATTACTAAAATGGAAAGAATAACAGAAAACTAAAAGTTAGGAGGAAATACAATTGAATATTACAAACTTAACCGTACATGAGCTAATGGACAAGTTGGCTAATAAAGAGTTAACCTCAGAAGAAATTACAAAAGCTTATGTAGAAAGAATAAATGAAAAAGAAAAAGATGTAAATGCATTTGTTACGACTTTGTGTGATGAAGCGTTAGAAAAAGCAAAAGAGATTGATGCCAAAAGGGAAAAGGGAGAAGCAACTTCGAAATTGGCAGGAATTCCAGTAGGAATAAAAGACAACATTTGTACCAAAGGAATTAAAACAACCTGTAGTTCTAGAATGTTAGAAGACTTTATTTCTCCTTACAATGCAACTGTTACAGAAAAATTATTATCAGAAGATTTAATTGACTTAGGAAAACTTAACATGGACGAGTTTGCGATGGGAGCATCTACCGAATATTCGTATTTTAAGAAAACCCATAACCCATGGAATCTAAACACTGTACCTGGTGGCTCTTCTGGCGGAAGTGCTGCAGCAGTGGCAGCAGAGATGGTTCCTTGGGCATTAGGAAGCGATACAGGTGGTTCGATTCGACAACCAGCAGCTTTTTGTGGAGTGGTTGGACTAAAGCCAACCTATGGCTTAGTTTCTCGTTATGGATTAGTTGCTTTTGCATCGTCTCTAGATCAAATAGGTCCTATTACCAAAGACGTAGAAGATGCAGCCATTCTTTTAAATATCCTTGCAGGACATGATGAAAAAGACAGCACCTCGATGGAAATGCCAAAAAAAGATTACACACAAGCATTAAAAGGAGAGGTAAAAGGTTTAAAAATAGGTATTCCAAAAGAATATTTTGGCGAAGGAATCAACGAAGAAGTTAAGGAAAGATTACAAGAAGCCATCGAAACCTATAAAAAGTTAGGTGCTGAAGTAGAAGAATTTTCTTTAGACATTGCAAAATATGCTTTGGCAACTTACTATATTATTGCGTGTGCAGAAGCAAGTTCTAACCTAGGAAGATTTGATGGAATCCGCTATGGGCACAGAGCAGAGCATTATAGCGACTTAAAAGAACTATACCGTAACTCAAGAAGCGAGGGCTTTGGACCAGAAGTAAAGAGAAGAATTATACTTGGAACTTATGTGCTTTCCTCTGGATATTACGATGCCTACTATAAAAAAGCACAACAAGTTCGTACTTTGGTAAAAAATGAATTCGACAAAGCATTTGCAAAATATGATGTACTATTAACACCAACATCTCCAACCGTTGCATTTGAGATTGGAACAAGGTCAAATAATCCATTAGAAATGTATTTGGCAGATATTTGCACAGTTTCTGTAAATATTGCAGGACTTCCAGGAATTTCTATTCCATGTGGAGTAGATAGCAAAGGAATGCCAGTAGGAATGCAATTAATTGGTAATAAATTTGAAGAAGAGAAAATATTAAATGCAGCATATGCATTTGAGCAGGAGTATAAGTTTAGGTCTAAATACCAACCTAGTTTTGAAAAATAATTTGCATTTGGCGTTGTTACACTTCGTTTGAAATTTAATCAACGTGCAACAAGCACGCCTCATAAATTTCAAACTCGTGTGCCTAGCCAAATATCAAATTCTTTTCCAAAACATGAATAACAAACTAATTGCTTATAAATTAGATAGAAAGAATAAACCATAGAATAGGAGGAAAGAAAATGTCAACAGAATATGAGAAAGTAATAGGACTAGAAGTGCATGCAGAACTTTCAACAAAAACAAAAATATTTTGTTCCTGCTCAAACGAATTTGGAGCAGATCCGAATACTAATGTGTGTCCAATTTGTATGGCAATGCCAGGAACACTTCCAGTGCTAAACGAAAAGGTAGTAGAATATGCTGTGAAAGCGGGACTTGCAACCAATTGCGAAATTTCAAGAAACAGCAAAAACGATAGAAAAAACTACTTCTACCCAGATACACCTAAGGCTTATCAAATTTCTCAATTTGATAAACCTCTTTGCGAACATGGATATATCGAAATAGAGGATGATGAGGGAAATCCTAAGAAAATAGGAATTACCAGAATCCATATAGAAGAAGATGCAGGAAAACTAAACCATAATGAATTTGGAGCAGGAAGCTTAGTAGATTTAAACAGAGCAGGAGTGCCATTAATCGAAATTGTATCTGAGCCAGATTTAAGGTCAAGTGGAGAAGTAGACCGATATTTGAAAAAACTAAAGTCCATACTAGAATATATAGAAGTATCAGATTGTAAAATGCAAGAGGGTTCACTAAGAGCAGATGTCAATGTTTCTGTAAGAAAAATGGGAGCAAAAGAATTTGGTACCAGAACCGAAACAAAAAACATGAATTCTTTTAGAGCCATAACTAGAGAAATCGACTATGAAGCGGAAAGACAAATAGAAGTACTAGAAGCTGGTGGAAAGATAGAGCAAGAAACCTTAAGATGGGATGATATATCTGGCAAAACATTCTCCATGAGAGATAAAGAAGATGCACAAGATTATCGTTATTTCCCAGAACCAGACTTAGTAGCCATTCGTCTATCTGATGAATATATTGAAAATATTAAAAAGAACTTACCAGAAATGCCAGAAAGCAGAAGAGAAAGATATAAAAGCGAATTTAAGTTATCGGAGAAAGATGCAAGAATGCTAACAAGCTCCAAATATCTATCCAATATGTTTGAGGCAGCGGAAGCAATTTGTAAGAATCCAAAAGCAGTAGCAAACTGGCTACTTTCGGATGTTTCTAGAATTTTAAATGAAAAAGAACTAGAACCAGACAGCATACCATTTACAGCAGGAGAGCTAGCTAGATTAGTAGAACTAATAGACAAAGGAACTATTAGCTCTGCCATTGGAAAAAAAGTGGTAGAAGAATTATTTGAAAATCCAAAAGACCCAGAAGAAATAATCAAAGAAAAAGGATGGATTCAAATTTCTGACGAGGGCGCAATAAAAGAAGTAGTACAAAAAGTTTTAGCAAACAACCCACAATCCATTGCAGATTACAAAGCAGGAAAAGATAGAGCTTTAGGCTTCTTAGTAGGACAAGCAATGAAAGAAACCAAAGGAAAAGCAAATCCACAAATGCTAAACAAAATGTTCTTAGAAGAATTGAAAAATTGAAAAAACATCTAAAATGTGATATAATAAAGTATAGACTACATGTTAGGAGTGTTGAAAAATGGCAGTTTGTTTTAGTTTAGTAGCAGTAATCAGCGGATTATGCAGTATTCTATTTAGCGGAGTAACCGTTAAGTGGAAAATCAACAGAGCAGATAAGAGTGTTACAAATCAAATGTTCATCGCAACAATTGCAATGTGGATTCTTACTGCAACCACGATACTGATTGCTAATAGCTATATGCTATAAGCAAACCGATGCATTACCAAAACCAGCTTCAATTAGCTGGTTTTTGGTTTAATTAACATTTGTCGAAATTTGTCGAACGATTTTTCTTGCAAAATTAATAGAATTGTGTTTTAATATATACATAATTGTAGTCTATGCAAATTTAATTTCTATTTGTTTTGATATCTGTTTTGAATTTAAATCAACTTATATCTAAAACCATTTAATCACCCCTATAATTAAATAAAATGACATAAACTTGAAATAATGAAATAAATATATATGAGAATTAATTTTGCACAATTAAAATAATTAAATTAAACATGAACATTAAGAAAGGAGGCTCCTTTTTAGCATAGACACAATTATATATACCTCTATTATATCATAAAAAATCATAGTGACTAATTGGTTTAGTTACTATGATTTTTTTGCATTATAATTTTTTATGTACTATTGATTAACATCTTTTTTTATGGTATCAATTGCAATAGCGCAGATGATAAAAAATACCATAAAAAACAAAGAAGATTTAAAAAGGGACATACCCACATAAAACAATCCAAGACTAGGAAGCGTTAGATAAATACTGAGTAGCAGAACCGACAACAGAGTAAGTAAAAAACAATATTTTATTCCATTAACACAAACACGCACAATAGAGGAGTCAAGTTTCTTTAAATTGGTAAACAAAAGATTCATAAAAAATACCATCCTTTCATACGATACTCTATAGCAAAGTACAAAATAATACCATAACAACAATCTAAAAACATGTTAACATAAAACAAACGAAAAAGCAAAGGAAATTATAACCAACGATGTGCAATCATATTTCTAAGTTTTAGATTGGAAAAATAAAGACAACATAAAAAAGATTGTAAAAATTACAATCTTTCCCAATCTTCATAAAAAACTGTGCACAATTTTTTATTCGACTATGCATTTGCTGCATTTAATTTTTTTGCTAAATTTGATTTTTTTCTAGCAGCTGTGTTCTTAACAATAACACCTTTTGTACAAGCTTGATCTATTTTCTTTGTTGCTACTGAGAATAATTTTGTAGCTTCTTCTACATTATTATTTGCTAGAGCTTCCTCAAATCTTTTAATAGCTGTTTTATATTCAGACTTAACCATGTTATTTCTTAAAGTTTTCTTTTCAATAACACTAACTCTTTTGATAGCTGATTTAATATTTGGCATGTTTTGCACCTCCCTTAAGCTAAATAAATATAAACAAATTTACAATAACATATAACATTTTAGCACGAAAACAGCACTTTTGCAAGTGTTTTGCAAAATTTCTTTAAATCTACTTGAAAAATTAAGAAATTCAAGATATAATATAGCCACATAACAAAACGAAGGAACAATATTGGAAGGAGAGAATAGTTATGAATATTAAAATAACAAGTAAAGAAATGGAAACAACAGAGGCAATCAAAGATTATGTAGAAAGAAAAGCAGAGAGATTAGTTAAATATTTTGGAGAAGACTTTGATGTTTATGCAACTATAAAAACAGAAGGAAATGATAAAGTAGCAGAACTAAGCATTAAAGCAGATACAGAAGAATTTAGAGCAGTTACTGCACACAAAGACCTATATGCTGCAATCGATAAAGATATTGACATTTTAGAAGGTCAAGTAAGAAAAATGAAAACAAAAAAAGACAAACAAAACATGACAGAATCCATTCGTATAAAAGAAGGAGCAAATAAGGAAGAAGATGCAGAAGTAACAGACGAAATTGTAAAAGTGCTTTATTACGATATAAAACCTATGACACCAGAAGATGCAAAATTAAAACTTCAAGAGCAACCACAAAATAAATTTTTAGCATTTATAGATATAGATACAGGAAAAACAAACGTAATTTACCGTTTAAAAGATAACAAAAACTATGGTTTAGTAGAACCAGAAGGCTAATAAAATAAAAGCAATCTCTTTAAAATAAAATTCTAAAGGGATTGCTTTTTTACGTGATTCGAAGCAAAATAGATAAGTATATTATAGCAATTGACAAACATCATAAATCTAATAAACTAATATCTTTTGCTAACTAGTTCAACGCAAAAACTATTTCATTTGGCTTTCAGCTTGTTGGATTAACTTTCTAACCATTTGTCCACCGATTCTTCCTGCATCTCTTGAAGATAAATCTCCGTTATATCCTTGTTTTAGGTTAACACCAACTTCTGAAGCTACCTCATATTTGAATTTGTCTAAAGCTTCTCTAGCTTCTGGAACAACTTTTTGATTGCTGTTTGAATATGCCATTATCATTCACCTCCTAGAATGTGATTGTTATTTTGTACTTTTCGAAAAAGCTTAATTACTTTTTCATTACATAGCATGCACAACTTTTTTGAAAATAAACTGGAAATTTTTGAGAAATTATTGTAATTGAAAAATATAATGGTATAATGTAGGTTCAAGGTAGAAATAATAAAAATAGATAACTAAGAAAAGATAAAAATAAGAAAGGAGAGTAAGATATTAGACCGACCTGTTTTGGAGGACGGAGCAAACAACAAGTCTAAACATTTACAAAAATCAAGTAACTAACCTGTTTCTTTGCTCAATTCCAAAAAGCGTTTTTGTATCTTACGAAAATACTATGTATAAACTAATTGCAATAGACTTAGATGGAACATTGCTAAATTCTTATGGACAAATTTCAGAAAAAAATAAAGAAACATTGCAAAAAGCACAAGAAAGCGGAATAGAAATTGTGCTAGCATCAGGTAGATCGAGTAGTTCTGTCAAAAATTTTGCAAATGATATTGGAAATAATCATTACATTATTTGTGGAAATGGTTCTCTTATTTATGATTTGCAAAAAGAAGAAATAATATACGATAAATTTATTGAAAAAAAGAAAGCGCTTCAAATAATAGAAATATGTGAAGCAAACAGCATTTATTATAATGTATATACGGAAAACATGGTAATTGCAAAGAACTTAAACAACAATGTGTTATTCTATCATCAAGAAAATGCGAATAAACCAGAAAGCAAAAAAACAAAAATCAATTTAGTAGATAATATCTATGACTATGTGCAAAATTTAGAAAACGAAAACATTTTAAAATTTACCATCAGTGACCAAAGTAGCATTATTTTCAATAGCATCATAAAAAGATTAAGAGAAATAAAAAAAATAGACGTTTTAGATGTAGCACACATGTCCCGAAAAATAATAAAATCTGGAACAGAAGAAGTTTCCCTTGAATATTACTACACCGAAATAACAAGCGAGAATGTAGATAAATGGAATGCCATTGTTTGGCTTGCAGAAAAGCTTGGAATACGCCAAGAAGAAATAATGGCAATTGGCGATAATAGAAACGACAAAATGATGATAGAAAACGCTGGAATGGGCGTAGCCATGGGAAACAGCGCACCATATATTCAAGAAATAGCAGATAAGGTAGTTGCAAACAATAACGAAGACGGAGTAGCAGAGGCAATTTCAATGGTGTAATTTAGGGACAGGCGTTTTTCTTCACTTTTTTCCAATTTGGGGACAGGCCTTTTTGTCCACTTAATTATTTTATAAAAAACAGACTAACTTACTATTTAGCTATTTATAGCAGAACAAAAAAACTAATTAAAACAATAAAATGAATAGAGGTTGAAAAAAAGCACAAACTAATTAAGAACCAAAAAGTTTTTAAGAGGAGGTGCTTTTTTCATGGATAATATAGATAAAAAGAAAAATCAATATAATGAAATTAAGCAAAATGAAATAGAGAGCGATAACATAGGGCAAAATAAAGGAGGTAAAAGCACAAAAGAAAGCGAGCATATAGAAGATACTACACAATATGGCGAATTTATTTCTTCCTATTTTGCGTGGCTTCCACCCGAAAAGCAGAAAAAAAGAGCAAAAGAAATAGACGACATGACAAAATAAAAGATAACAAGGGAAAAATATAAAATTTTCATTCGAAAATGTTGACATAAAGAATAAAAACAGCTATAATGAATATATTAATATAGATAAAGTAATTTATCAAAAAAGTCGGAGAACCCAAGCCATAGTGGGAAAGAAAAAAGTCGGAGAACCCAAGCCATAGTGGGAAAGAAAAAAG